>JBPCKZ010000170.1:0-19359 GCA_051003795.1 Bryobacteraceae bacterium
GTTGGACGTGGGGGCTGTATTTCGGGAGCCTGGTGGCACTCGGCGGCGCGGCGGCTTGGCTATTTATCGATCCCACGCGCCGGGCTGGAACGGCTTAGTCCCTCGCGTCCCGCCTCGATCCATTGCACCCCTTCCGGCCAAAAACGACAGTTTTTCTTGCGCCTAAAGAGCGCAAAGAAAAATGCGTTTTGGTTCCCGCGAAGGGCTATCCGTTTGTTACCCCGCGTTCGCCACGTGGCAGGGGTGCAGCAGCGCTGCACCCCATTAACTAACGACGGGAAACAGATCATGGCCACTCTTGACAAGCGTATAGACATTTGTATAGGTTTCGCTATGATGGATTTGCGGGTCAGCGGATTTGATTGGGATGAGGGAAACCGGGCCAAGTCATCCGGGAAACCCTTGAACGCGCCATTGCGCCGAAGTGAACTGTGGGTCGAGAGATTGAACAGAAATGGCCGATTCTGTTCAGAGCAGTCTGATCAGCAACCCCAGATCAGCGTACTCTCTCCACTTTAGGTCGGCAGCGGGTATTTCGTGCTTAAGAACGATCTCGGCTTCCTGACACGCTATGGTCTTTTGCGCCTTCCCAATCATTCATGTCATGTTCGGCACGAAAGAACACAGGACGCTTACCCTGCGGTGTGCGCTCAGTCCTGATGACGTGAACGAGCAGATGGTCTTCAGCTATGGCGACAGCAAGGATCAACTCTTCATAGTCAGCCCACAAACCGTGGTAAAGTTTCGGCATGGTCCTCGATACTTTTAGTTTACGTGAGTGACCCATTGCAAGCGTAACTTTTGCAAGTCCTACAGAGCGGTTCAGCCGCCGCCGACAGTAGCCGAAAGGAAAAATAGTGATGACCACAGACACCATGAGCGAAACTCAGGCCGCTGACAGCATGACACGCGCGATGTTGTCGATCTCGATGCTTCTTGCATTCACTGAAGCTGTTATCAGATCGGCGGGAGCACATGACGATTGGTCAGTTCTATGACGGCTTCATGCAGACACATCAATCACAGCCCTTCCGCCCTTTCAACGAAGGCGTCATTCGCGGCATTCTCTACTGGTTGATGTTCATGAAGGAAAACTGGTGGGATCTCTTGCCAGAAGACCCGCTTTCCGCCTCGGGCATTACGCCGGTCACGGTTCCAAAAGACATTACGCTTTTCGACATGGTGGACAAGGTTTCGATCACTTTTCACGATAAGAACATCAAGATGCCAGCGATACGTTCGATGTGGAGATAACACTGAAAGACGCCTTTACGTTGACGCATAAGCTTCACGCGCGTGTGTTGGCCGATGTCGCACGACGGCATGGAGTGACTCCGCCCCCTCCAACCAGCCGCGTTTGATTCCTATGGCCTCTCGTGGCCCCACGTCGGCGTTTAACCGGCGTAGGTTTCTTCGTCTCACAAATGGTCCTTTGTGCAACGTCAGGCCGGCGTGCAGTCGTTTGATGTGAACTCACCCAAACTCAGGGCGGGCGGGATGGTCCACGACGATCAGCCGCCCGTCCGTGAGAGCCTGCACAGAATGCCGGGCATTACTCGGCACGATTGCAACCAAACCGGGTTGTACGAGATGGGTGACGCCATCCACAGTGATCTCAAGTTCACCCTCGATCACCTCGTAGACCTCTTCCTGGGGATGAAAATGCTCGTGGATCGTGGAGCCGCATGTGAAGTCGTAATGCGCGAAAGTCATGTTGGGCGAGTGAAAAAAACGCCCCTTCCAACCTGGCAATCTCTCGGTCACCGGCAAGGTCCTTGTGTCAACAAAAAGCACGGCGTCTCTCCTCAGTATTCCGATTGATTGTAGTACTCACGCCAACGAGGTGTCGAGCGTTGGCGGCGACGTACCACAAAGGGTAGAACCTGCAACACGCGGCGAAGCCCTGCAAACCGCGGGCTTGAATGTTGCAGGTTTGATGGTTCATAATTCCGGCATGGAATTCCCCCATCAGTGGATGCCGGATCGTAGTTCGCTACCGGGTTGTGAATGCGAGCCGTTCACGAAACAATGCGCTCTATGCGGGGTCCGCAGCACCGCTGGTGGAGGCTGGCCGACCGACCCCGAAGTAAAGTTCCCCTGCCCCTTTGCAGCCGTTGAAGTTGAAATAGAAAGGGTACGCCGCGCTCTATGAAATACGGCTACGCTCGCATCTCGACTATCGACCAGAACGCCGACATGCAAATTAAGGCCTTGCAGAAAGCTGGGTGCAAAAAGCTTTTACCGACAAGCTTACCGGCGCGACAACTGACCGCCCTGCCCTGCGCCGAGCGCGGCGTTCAGTTCCGTTCACTTACGGAGGAAATCAGCACCACGACACCGGGCGGCACTCTGGTTTTTCATATCTTCGCCGCCCTTGCTCAATTCGAGCGCGGGTTGATATCGAGCGTACCCGCGAAGGCATGAAGGCAGCGCGGGCGCGAGGCGTCAGGAGCGGCGGCGAACAAATTCGACGCCGCACACGTTCGATCAGGTTCCGAGCGTGGTCGATCCGCTGACGGGATAACTTTGGCTTCGGCCCGGATCAATCAGATTTGGGTGGTATGACGTCTTTGGAACAACTCGATTTGCACCGGTTCGGCGGTGAGCAGGTCAGCTGAAAAGACGAACGCTACCGGAAATCGGAGCGTCACGGCATCGGATCGATCACCGGCATCGGAAACCGGTATTCGCCCCGGAAGATCTCGGCGAATAACGCAAGCGTCTCATCGTGAATGAAACCGTTATCGACGAGCAAGTGCGGCCCGCGCACGTCGTGCGGCCGCCCGCGCATGTCGGAACAACGTCCGCCCGCCTCGGTCACCATCAATCGCCCGGCGGCCAGATCCCACGGATTCAATCCGAATTCCCAAAATGCATCGAGGCGCCCGCACGCCACATAGGCCAGATCGATGGCGGCCGAGCCGCTCCGCCGGACCCCATGCGTTCCCATCGCCAGTTGATGGTAGAAATGAATGTTCACGTTAAGATGCCTGCGCCGGCTCGGAAAGCCGGTCGAGACCAGGCTGTCCTCCAAACGCCTGGTATTCGAAACGCGAATCCGCTGGCGGTTCATAAACGCTCCGCCGCCGCGCTCCGCTTCGAACAACTCGTTCCGGAACGGATCGAAAATCACTCCGGCGATCGTCTCGCCCGCTTGCTCCAACGCGAGCGTAACGTTGAACGCCGGGTAACCGTGGGCGAAGTTAGTCGTGCCATCGAGCGGGTCCACATACCATCGAAACTCCGACGGGCTCTCGTGGCCGCCGCCTTCTTCGGCCACGATCCCGTGCGATGGAAAATGCGAGATCAGACGCTCCACGATCAGCTTTTCCGAAGCGCGATCGGCCTCGGTCACAAGATCGTACTCGCCCTTGAGCTCAAACGCCACGCGACGCTCGAAGTAACCGGCAAGCAAGGTTCCGGCCTCGCGCGCGATCTTGATCGCGGTTTCCAGATAAGACGCCATGAAAACCTAAGCGCCTTCCTCAATCAGGTATTTGATGTCTTGTTTAAACACGAAAAGATTGGGTGCGCCGTGGCGGGTAATGCGAATGAAACGCGCGTCGTAATATTCAACGATGCCGGTGACCTCTTCGTTGTCGCTGAGTTTCAACCGCACCGGCGTCTGATTTTCAATGAGACGCTTGAGGTATTTCACCTCCTCGAACGTCTGTTCGGGCGCTCGCGAACCCGATTTTCCCGATTTCGCCACTAATGCTCCTGGAGTTTGCCTTTTTGCGGACTAACGAAAACGCGTCCGCTGGACGCTCCGGCATCCTCGGCTTCCCCATAGTATCCATTGCGCGCCAAGACGTGCAATTCGGGAGCGTTCACCTTCACTTCCAACCGGTGAAACCGGTTTGCCGTGAGCGGCACGTTCTTGGGATAGTAGGCCAGCAGATACTGCGTGCGAAGCTCCCGCAAAATATCGGCAAAAGCGGCATCAAGCGCCGCGCCCAGCCTGGGGAGAAACACCCGGCCGCCGGTGCCTTTCGAAATCGTGGTCAGGGCGTTTTCCCCGCCGATATTGCGGCCCGCGTCGTTGGCAATCGGGACAACCAATATCGGATAGATCACCGCGTCGGCAAGTTGGGCCGCATTGAGCGCCGCATGAAAATCTTTGCTGCTGGTGGTATCGCCCCCATCGGTCACGATGACCATCACGCGCCGCCCTTCGCGCTGTTCGAGCTCGCCGGCCGCGAGGTAAATGGCATCGTAAAGCGACGTACCGGCCTCGCCGCGCAGCGCCTTCAACGAGTGTTCGAGCCAAGACGCATTGCGCGTGAACTGGTTGTGCTTGACGACCTGATAATTGAAGCTGTAGAGCGCGACCGAATCCCTGCCGTTCCCGTCACCGAACAGTTTGCGCAGAAATCGCGAGACCGAATCCGTTTCGTACTTAAGGTCTTTGGCTGTCGATCCGCTGTTATCGACCAACAAGGCGACCGAAAGCGGCTGCTCCGTGCGGCGTTCGAAAACCGCGATCTTCTGCGGCGCGCCGTTATCGAAAACGGTGAAATCGTCCTTGTCCAGCGTCCCCACCAGCGCGCCCTCGGCCGTCTTTATCGTGGCTAGAATACGCACCAGGCGGACGTTTACGCGCAACAGGGGTTCGTCTTGCGCCCAAGCGATGGCAAGCAGCCCGAGACTAACTGCCGGCAACCAGCGGCGCACTCCGGTCCCACTCCCCTTCCACCCAAATCTCGCCGTCCGCAAAATACTCCTTTTTCCAGATGGGAACCAGCCGCTTCAGCCTGTTTATGCCTTCCAGCGCGGCTTCAAACGCCGGCTTGCGATGGGGCGCGCTCACAATCACCGCGACGCTGGCCTCGCCAATTTCCAGGCGGCCGAGCCGGTGGATCATCGCAACGCGCCCAATCGCCATCGTCCGCGCGAGTTCCAGCCCGATTTCCGCCATCGCCTTCACCGCCATCGCTTCATAGCCTTCGTAATCCAGATACAGGGTCGCCCGTCCCTTGGTGTTGTTGCGAACGATTCCCTCAAAGGTAACGACGGCTCCGTCGTCCCCGCGTTGCACCGTATTTACGAGAGAACGCGTGTCGATGGGTTCGCGGGTGATGGCGAAATAATGGCCGTCCGGATCGTGGAGTTCGTGAACCGGCGCGCCGCCGCTCACGGGAGGAAGGAACGCGACCTCATCGCCCTCGGCGACCGGCGATGAGATGGCGGCGAACTCTCGGTTCCGCGCCAGAACGATGCTGCCGGCCATCTCCCGAATGCGCGGATAAAGGGCTGCGTAGTGGTCGAAAATGCCGCTCAATCGCGCGTTTTCGGGAAACTGCGAATCTTCTTCCGCGCGGCCGGTAATGTCCTTCAACATCCCGAAAAACAAGACTTTCACGCGCATTTTCTAACGAGTAGTCTAGCAAACGCTATAATTTTCCCCGTGTCCGTTCACCAGACGCGCCTGCGCGTTCGCTACGCCGAAACCGATCAGATGGGCGTCGTTTATTATGCCAATTACCTGATCTGGATGGAAGTAGCGCGCGTGGAACTCTGCCAATCGCTCGGGTTCCGGTACCGCGATATGGAGAAGCAAGACGGCGTGCTGCTTGCGGTTGCCGAAGCGCACTGCCGCTATCTCAGCCCGGCGCGTTTCGACGACGAGGTGATGGTGGAGACGTCGCTGAAAGACGCCGGGACGCGGCTGGTTCGTTTTCGCTATGAAATGTCGGTTGAGAACGGCGCGCGTAGGATCGCTCGGGGGGAAACGACGCACCTGTTCGTGGGGAAAGACATGCGTCCGGTGCGGCTGCCGGCGAAGTACCGCGGATTATTTGGAATCGCTTCCGCTTGAGGCGCGGAGCGGGGCTTCGACACTGATATCCTATTCCAGAAATACTCGATGAAGATCCGCCGGGTTAGGATCATGCACGTGCGCGTGCCGCTGGTCGAACCGTTTCGCATCAGCTCGGGCGCCGTGGCCCGGAAGGATGCCATCGTTGTCGAACTCGAAGCGGGCGGCTGCGCCGGGTATGGCGAATCCTCGCCCATGTCCGGCAGTTTCTATTCTTCCGACACGCCCGAGGGCTGCTGGCGCGAACTCGTGGAGGTCGTGATTCCGGCGATCCTCGGCGAGGAGGCGGTGGATATCGCCCAATGGAACCGGCTTCTCGACGGGCTGCCGGCGGGGAATTTCACCAAGTGCGGAATCGAGACCGCCCTGTGGGATATCGAAGGGCAGCGGCAGGGTAAGCCGCTGCATGAACTGCTTGGGGCCACGCGGCGGTCCGTGGAGGCGGGCTTGGCGGTCGGGCTTTATGACGACCCGCGCGACATGCTGCGCGCAATCGAGCGGAATCTGCGCGACGGCTATAAGCGCGTAAAGCTGAAGATCGAGCCGGGGCGCGACATCGAGGTGGTGCAAGCCGCGCGGAGCGCTTTCGGAAATATCCCCCTTTTTGTGGACGCGAACGGCGCCTACACGTTGGACCATATCGATATTTTCCGCAAGCTGGACGAATTCGGCCTGATGATGTTCGAGCAGCCCTTTCCCGGTCCGCAACTCGAGGAACTCGCAAAGCTCCAAACTCTCGTGAACACCCCGGTGTGTCTGGATGAAAGTCTGGACAGCCTGGCGCAAGTGGATCGCGCCATCGATTTGGGAAGTCTGCGAATCGCCAACATTAAGATCCAGCGGGTGGGCGGACTTTACCACGCGATGGAAATCTACCGGCGCTGCACGGAACGCGAAATTCCCGCTTGGATGGGAACGATGCCGGAATTGGGAATCGGCCAGGCGCAAGCGGCGGCCATGGCGGGTTTGGAGAATTGCCGGTATCCGACCGATGTCGAATCCAGCCTCCGCTGGTTTGTGGACGATATTGTGGACCCGCCGATCGCCGTTCGGGACGGTTGTCTCGAACTTCCGGCCGCTCCCGGGCTGGGCTATGCGGTGTCCGCGGCGAAGCTGGAGCGGTATGCTATCGCAACGAGGACTTTCGAATGAACGTCGATTTGCCGAACATAACCCGGCGCGCTTTTCTGGCCGGACTAGCCGCCTCGCTTTCGCGGGCCGCGGCAACCCTGCTCGCGAACAAGAACGTGAAGTGGGCCGTAAGCGCGGGCCTTTGGTCGCACTATCCGCAGGGCTCGTTCACGGACATTCTCGACGTGATGAGGGACACCGGTTTCATCGGCGTCCGTCTTACGGGTTATCCGGGGATTCTGAAGCTGTACGGCATGACGCCCGCGCAGCTCGAGAAGGAAGTCTCGAAGCGAAATCTCCACGTCTGCACGATCTCATTTGGCGGCCCCACGAACGATCCCGCCCAGCACAAGAAAATCGTCGAGAACGCGCGCGAGTCGATGAATTTCTTAAAGATTTTTGGCGCCAGGCATCTGGTCGTCTTCCCGCCGGGGCGGCTGAAGCTGGGCGAATCCGCGGACGCGGCGTTCAAAGCCATGTGCGTGGGTTTCAACCGCATCGGGGAGGCGGCGAACGAAATGGGTTTTCAAGCGGGCCTGCACAATCATCTCGACGAGATGGTCGAGACGCCGGAGGAAGTGGACCGCTGCATGGCTCTTACCGATCCCAAGCTCTTCAATTTCGCGCCCGACACGGGACATCTCTATTTAGGCGGCAGCGACGTAGTGGCCATGTATCGCAAATACAAGAACCGGCTTGTATTCATGGATTACAAAGACGCGCGCTGGACCACGCCGGAACAAGACTTGGTCCTGCCAAACGGAAAGGTTCACCTGAAGAATTCCAAGGAAGCGAAGTTTTTCGATAGCATCTACGATCTCGGGGACGGCGACATCGATTTTCCGGCATGTCATCGGATTCTGAAAGAGATTCAGTATAAGGGATGGATCTGCGTCGACCTCGACCGCACGCGCAAAGGGCCGCGCGCGAGTTATGAGCGTTGCGGAGCGTATGTGGTGAAGAAGCTGGAGCCGATTTACTTGTGACGGCTTACGCCCGCTCGAAGTAGGCGTGGCGCGGCGCGCGATAAGAAATGTTCAACTGCTTCGTTTCGATTCGTCTCTTCCAAGCGCGGGATTCGAACAACATGGAAAGCGTGCACGTGGTCAGAAGCGTCCTCTCAACCGGATAGAGCGGCTTTCCGGTCACGAACATTTCCTCCATGCAATGCACCAGGCCGTCGAAATGCGGGAAGGGACGGCTGCCCGGCTCATCGCCCTGTCCGAAGAATGAAGCTACCGGCTCGGCACGACCGTTCATCGTCGCGGCGAAGCTCCAGCCTTGGACTTGACCTTCGAGCATATAGGCGGCGGCCCGAGTCCCATCGAGATACTCCAGCAGAAACGCCACGGGCTTCTTCACGTTGTCCTCCAATCGCCCGGCCTTGGGAGACGGATTGCGCGCGAGCGCGGCCGTGAGCAGTGGCACGCTCCAACCCCCGTCGCCGTCCCGCCATTTCCATACTGCATCACCCTCGAGCCACTCGACGGACCGGATTCCAGTTTCTCCGCCCTTGCGCCGCTCCACCATGCACTGAAGCGCCTCGAGCGTGTGAAACCCGTACGCATCCAACTCGCCGTACCCCAACGCCACGGCCTTATCGATCGGGGCTTCCAAGGGAATTTCAAGCGCTGGCGATCGCATGGTCAGCGGGATGGACGAGCCGGCCATCAATGGATAGTTCAGCTCTCGAGACCACCCATACATCTGTTTCGCCTTGGACCACGAGTATGAAAAATGCTTGTCCGAGAAGACCGGCGCCGTCTTTCCCGTGCGACGGAACACTTCGACGATTGACTCCATTAGCTCGTACCGGGGATACAGATGCTGGCCCCGGTCGTTGTATGGATATTTCCCGTGTTCTCCGATGAAGCACAGCGCGTCCACGGCGAGATCGTCGCCGCCAAGCGTCATCGCGTCTTTGATGGTGGGGTAAATCTTAAAGCCGTACTTTTGAGACAGTCCGCGGCTCAGGTCGTTCGACGGCGCCTGATCCGTATACATGGAGACGAGGCGCGTCCGCGGTTCCGTGAATATCCCATCCGGCGAATAACCTTCGAGCAGCCTGCCAACGATAACCGCGGCGTGCGAGTACAGACTGCTGTCATGCGTGTAGATCGTTACGATCGCGGCGACGCGTTTCTTGGGCGCCTGCGCTTTAAGATTGAGGGCGGCTCCCGCGCCGGTTGCCAGAAACCTCCGCCGGTTTAGTTCAGTCTTGCTCACGCGCGGTCGAAAGCCATTATGCCTTATCCTACATGTTTGTCGAATTTTGGAAACATAATTACGTTACGAGCCTGGCGACGATTTTTGGAGCGTGTTGGAAGCCCCCCTGAGAGCGTGCTAGCATTTTTCCGATGAGTTCCCGCACCGTTTACCGGGTCCTGGAAGAGGCCGCCCGTCAGTACGGCGGCAGCGTCGCGCTGAAACAACCCCGCACCGAAAACGGCGTGCGGACCGTTCGCGAGTGGACGTGGAACGAGTATCGAACGGCGGCGGAGGAGATTGCCGCGGGCCTGCGATGCTTAGGCGTTCAGCGGGGCGACGTCGTCGCGCTGAATTCTGAAACTCGCGCGGAGTTCTATCTGGCGGATCTCGGCATCATGACGAATGGCTCGACGGCGGCGGCGCTCTATCCCAGTTATCCCGTCAAAGATCTTGTCCGCACGATCGCCAGCTGCGATGCCAAGGCTCTGTTTGTCGAGAACGCGAAAATGTACGGACAACTGCGGGAAGCTCCCGTGGAACGGTTTTTTCTGCTGACCGGCGAGGCGGAGGGCGCTCTCTCGCTCGACGGGTTGCGCCAGCGCGGGCGAGACGCAATGGACGCCGACCCCGGCCTGCTGCCGCGCATTCTCGACGAGGTCCAGGTTTCCGATCCAGCGATCCTGTATCTGACTTCGGGCGCGACCGGCGAGCCGAAAATGGTCGTCGTGACGCACGACGCGCTGGTATCGAACATCGATATGGGTCCTGCAATCCTGCCTCTTGGTCCCGCGGACATCACCGTCGCTTTTCTACCATCCGCGCACATTGCGCAGCGCGTCGTCATCGAGCTGCTGCCCATTCGCAGCGGCATGCCCGTCTATTTCGCGGAGAGCCTTCTCAAGCTTCCGCAAGATCTGAAGACGGTAAAGCCGACTCTGTTTCTCGCGCCGCCGCGCTTGTGGGAACGCATCTATTCGACCATCTGCGCGGAAATTCGCAAGCGTCCGGCAATCGCACAAAAGGCTTTCTACGCCGCCGTTGGACTAGGTCTCGCCGCCGCCAAATACCGGCGGCGGGACCAGCCGGCGCCATTCCGAATCGCGGGACCGTTGCGCATCGCCGACCTCCTCGTGTTCACGAAAATCCGGGAGCGCTTTGGCGGAAGGCTTCGCGTCGGCGTCTCGGGAGCCGCCCCGCTCGGAACGGAATTGGCCGAGTTTTACGAAGCGATCGGGATGCCCTTGACCGAAGGCTATGGATTGACTGAAGGCGGCGTCGCGGCTTTCAATCCGATCGGCCGCGCCAAGCCGGGCAGCATCGGGAAGCCCGTGCCCGGCATGGAAGTGCGCATTGCCGAAGACGGCGAACTGCTGATGAAGGGGCCGTGCCAATTTTCGTACTACTACAAAGACCCGGAAACCACCGCGCAGGTTTTGCGCGATGGCTGGCTGCACACCGGCGACGTCGCGCACATCGATTCCGAAGGCTATATCTACATCACGGGCCGCAAGAAAGAGATGATCGTGTCCTCCAACGGGAAGAAGATTTTTCCATCGCGCGTGGAAAATCTGTTTAAGTTCGAACCGCTGATCAGCCAGGTTCTTCTGGTGGGCGACCGCTTGCCGTATCTGACGTCGCTGTTCACGATTCATCCCGCCGTTGCGGAAACCTTGGGCGGAATGGATAGCTGGCTGGGCCGTCCTCACTGCGATTTAACCGCGGCTCCGCCGGTGGTCGCCGAAGTTCAGAAAATCGTGAACCGGGTGAATAAGAACCTTGCGCCCTTCGAACAGATCCGAAAATTCCGGATTCTGCCGCGCGATTTCACGATTGAAAATGGGGAATTAACCGCGACGATGAAGGTGCGCCGCCAGCAGGTGCTCGAAAATTTCCGGGATCAGGTGGATATATTGTATGCGGGGAAAAGCGAAGCGGCGGAGAGGGGATGAAGCGCTATTCCTTCGAGCCGGAGGCTTTGCGCTCAAGTGTGAAGACGCGCTCCTCGAGGACGGTGAGGCGCTCCTCCGTTGCGATATCGTTTGCTTGCAATTGCCGCAACTTGACGTCCAACGTCCGGGCCCATTTCCAGAATTCCGTAAGGAGCCTGGTTTCGGTGGCTTCCAGGGCGTCCTTGAATTGCCGCTCCACGGCCTCCAAACGTTGCTCCACGGCATCGAAACGTCGCTCCATGGCATCGAAACGTTGCTCCATGGCATCGAAACGCGCATTCGTTCGTTTCTCCATGTCCTGGAGATAGGTTTTCAGTTCGACATCCATGCCTTATTTTCCCATACCCTACTATGATTACTGAGAAAGTCGCCCTCGTCACGGGCGCGGGCAGTGGTATCGGCCGCGCTGTGAGTCTCGCCCTGCACCGTTCCGGATACTCCATCGTGCTCGCCGGCCGCCGTTTGGCGGAGCTGAAGCAAACAGCCGCGCTGGCGGTCGCGCCCGAGCCTCGAATGCTCGCCGTTGCCACCGACGTTAGCAAGCGCGAGTCCGTCAAGGCTCTGTTTGCCGCGACCGGAGAAACGTTCGGCCGCTTAGACATCCTCTTCAACAACGCCGGAATAGGCGCGCCCGGCGTTCCGCTGGAAGATTTGACCTATGAGCAATGGATCTCGGTAGTCGACGTGAACCTTACCGGATCTTTCCTCTGCGCGCAACAGGCGATTCGAATCATGAAGGCGCAAGATCCGCGTGGCGGGCGGATCGTCAACAATGGCTCGATCTCGGCTCACGCGCCCCGGCCCAACTCAGCGCCATACACCGCGACGAAACACGCCATCACGGGCCTGACAAAGAGCATTTCGCTCGACTGCCGCAAGTACGACATTGCCTGCGGCCAAATCGATATTGGCAACGCGGCTACCGAGATGACCGAACGAATGAATGCCGGTGTTCCCCAAGCCAACGGCAGTTTGATGGTCGAGCCGCGCATGGATGTGCAATGCGTCGCCGATGCCGTCGTCTATATGGCGAGCCTGCCGTTAAGCGCCAACGTGCAGTTCATGACCGTGATGGCGACGAAAATGCCGTTCATCGGGCGCGGATAGCACGCCGGCCCGTGACCGGAAGGGAGCAGTCAACTGCCGTCCGGGAACGCCCCGCGATGCAAGACCATCGGGTAGTGCGGCAGGCCCGCGGGCTTGCGCACGGACGCCCGCCACCCGCTGGGATAAGGCTCCAACCCGCGAAACAATGTGGGCGCGGCCACCAGACGCTCAAGCAACTCACGAAGGCCGCGAACAATGTCATCGCCAAAGCGCGCTTTCCAGCGCTCCTCGATGGCTCCTACCAGCCGGGTGTATGCGTCCCGCGCCTTCCGGCCCTTTGCGGTTAGTCCGACCAAGTGTATCCGGCTGCCGGGAGACTCCGGTCCGACGACCGCGTATGCGTGCTTCTCGAGATAGCCCACCGACATCGCAATTGCCTCCTTCGAAACCGCCGCCAGGCGCGGTAAGTCCCGGACGCGCACGCCTTCCTCGCCGACGATTCGGAGCACATTGGCGCTAATCGCAAGCGACACATCCGAGTCGCGCTCGAATTCGATCGCGAACGTCAGCAAAACCTTCGAGAGGAGCGCCGGCAGGGTGAAACCGGGCGCATCGCCAGCTACGCGTCCGGCCAGCGCGCGCCGCTCGAAATCCGCACTTCCGCTGAACAGACCGTACCCTAAGATCGGAAGGCAGTCCGGTAGATCGAGGTCAATTCGGCGGACTAACGCCAACAGCGATTCCCGTAGACGCTCGATCTCCTCCTTGCCAAATCGCTCTTGCCAGCGCTTCGCAATGACGCCGAACAGGGGCCGCCAGATCTCCCGAGCCGTGCGGCCCGCGGGGGTGGGGCGAATCACCCACGCGGAGCGCGGCATCTTTGGCCGGCCGTCGGCCGGATCCGATTCGACGGTAATATAGCCCCAGCGCCGCATGCCGTCCAAATTTGCCGCCGTCCGCGCGAGGCGGCGCAGCTCACGGACCGTCACGCCTTCCTCGCCGACGAATTGCATGCAGTTCGACCACATCGCGAGCGACACCAGCCAGGGGACGTGAAGTGAGTCCGCCGTCGGCCCATGGGTCCTCCGGTGCGGCATCCGATGCTCCGACTCGTTGTCGAACTCAATCGTGAAGGCAACCAGGGCGTGCGACAGCAGGGCGGACACCGGAAGACGGCCATCCATGGAGCTCGCGCTAGAGCTTTACTTCCAGTTGCCAGGCCAAAAACATCAGCTGGTCGGTCGTATCGTCCACCTGCTTTGAAACCGGCAATCCGCCCGAGTGTCCCGCCTTCTTGTCGTAATGCAGAACGACCGGCAAGCCCGACGCGGTCGAAGCTTGTAGCAATGCAGTCATCTTGCGCGCGTGCAGCGGATCGACGCGCGTGTCGGAATCGCCCGTCATGAGCATCACCGCCGGATACTTCGCGCCCTTCTCGACGTGATGGTAAGGCGAGTATTTGTAAATGTATTTAAACTGTTCGGGATCGTCGGAGGAACCGTATTCCGAAGTCCAATACTTTGCAACTTTGAAATTTTGGAACCGGATCATGTCGAGCAGTGGCACGGCGCAAACCGCGGCCTTAAACAGGTCCGGCCTCTGCGTAATGGCCGCGCCCACCAGCAGGCCGCCGTTCGAACCGCCTTCGATGGCAAGCCGCGCCGGGCTGGCGTAGCCCTCCGCGATCAAATACCGCGCCGCTCCGATGAAATCGTCGAACACATTCTGCTTGTTCGCCAACATGCCCGCGCGATGCCACTTCTCTCCAAACTCGTTTCCGCCGCGCAGGTTTACCACCACGTAAGTTCCGCCGCTTTGCAGCCACGCGGCGCCTTCCACCGTGTAGTGCGGTGTCATGGAAACGTTGAATCCGCCGTAGCCGGTCAGAATCACGGGTTGGTTCTTGTCTAACTTGGCGCCGCGAGGAGCCATCACGAACATCGGAATCCGCGTGCCGTCTTTGCTTTTGAACCAAACCTGCTTGGTGTCGACGGACGCGGGATCGAGCGAACTCTTTCTCTGGAACCACACGTCCCGCGTGCCTGTCGGGATGCGGTACCGGTAAATCGTCCCCGGCTCCACGAACGAAGTGAATTCGAAAAACGCTTCGTCGTCATCCCATCTGCCATGCACGCCCGCGACGGTGCCGATGCCGGGCAGATCCATTTCCCGAATCAGCTTTCCATCTTCGTCGAATAGCCGGATCTTACTGATCACGTTTTCGAGATAAGTCGCGGCTAACTCACCGCCCACGGCGTCGATGGACTCAAGAACTGAACTGCCTTCCGGAACCACCTCTCTCCATTGCTCGCGTGAAGGCTTGGCGAGGTCGGCCAGCATGACACGATTATTCGGAGCCTTCCAATTGGTCATCAGGAAAACGCGGTCCTCCCCGAACTCGGGCAGGAACCGCGCGTCTGTATCGTTCACGAGCGGCGTGATGGGGCCTTTGGCATGCAAATCCTGGAAATAGACTTCGGTCTTGGTGGCCGCGGAGCCGTGTAAAACCAGCAGCAGAAGATACTTTCCGCTTTCGGAAACATTGCAGACGATGATGTCGGTTGGCCCAAATTTCTCCCCGAAAATCAGGCGGTCCCTCACGGGGTCCGTTCCCATGCGGTGCCAGTAAACTCGCGGGCCGACTTTCGAGCTTTTCGAGTAGTAAAAGCTCTGGTTGTCCGGCAGCAGAGCGACAGTCATGATGCGCGCACGCTCCAGGCGATCCGGCCGTTCGGTCCGCGTCGCGGTATCCATCAAGTGCAGCGCGATCTCGTCTTCTCCGCCGCTGCGAAGGCCGTACGCGAGTAAGCTGCCGTCGCTGGAAATACCTTCAATATGGGCGGAACTGGTTTGATCCGGCGTAAGCGGATTCGGATCGACCAAGACTAGGTCCGGGCCGGTGAAACCCGTTCGCATGTACAGCACGGCCTGATTCTGATCCGGCATCCGTTTCGTAAAGAAGTAACGATCGCCGCGTTTCACGGGCGCGGTCATAACTTCAACCTTGGCGAGATCCTCGACACGCTTATGGAGCCGTTCGCGTCCGGGAAGCGGATCGAGTAACGACTTGGTGTATTGGATTTGGCTGTCGATCCAAGCTCTCGTCTCAGGACTGTTCTGATCTTCCAGCCAGCGGTAGGGGTCCGTGATCGAGACACCATGAACGCTTTCGGTGATGTTCTTGACCGGGGTCTTGGGGGGCGCGGGAATGGTGGCGGCAAGTATAGCCATGTAGATGACTGCGAGTAAACCGAGCGGCTTCATGAGTTACAGGATACCGTTACCGCGCATGCCGCATAATCCAATTCGTCATCACATCCAAAGCCTCCGGCGCGAACTTCTCGCTAATTGCCGGGTATTTTCGAAACGGCCCCCGTCTTGGCCGTTTTGAACAGAATGGTTCAGCTTCGGAAACTTCACAATCCTTCTATTGATCGATCTCGCGCTATCATCGGGCCACGATTCGCCCCTTCGCTATGCCCGATAAGGCCGATGCGCGCTGGGTTGACCTCTTTCCGAGCCTTCAAGAACTGCGCGCCCGCTTCGCCATCGGCGCTCGAAGTCCCTTCACGCGTGCAATTTCGCCATGCCAAGCGAGAGGGACTTGCCGTTCTGAGAGCCGGCCGAGATTGGCAATCCACTCGCGCCTTGATCGAGACTGTCGAAAGTTCCAGTCAGAGTGCCCGTCCGGATTCTTCGAGAGATGAAATGCGATGCGGCTTGATGGCTCCCGTATCGAGCCGCGAGAAGTAAGAACGGAAATTTCAACATACCGCCTCCGGTGCGTAAACCTGTATGTATCCCGTCCGATCGAGACCTCCTCACATTCGTTCCAGCTTCCGGTACAACGTTTTTCTTTCAATTCCCAAAATCTGCGCCGCGCGGCTTTTGTTTCCGCCCGTGGCGGCAAGCACCCGCCGGATTTGTTCCTTCTCCGCGTCGGCGAGCGATTCGGCCGCGTGCTCTCTCGGCTCCATTGCCGCGAGCGCATCCTGCACCGCCTCGCGATCGATCCTGTCCCGCGGGGCCAGGATCGTCAACCGTTCAATCACATGTTGCAACTGCCGTATATTACCGGGCCACGTATGCTCTTGCAGCGTTTTCAAACCCGAATCCGTCAGCTTGACGTCGCGATCGTAGCGGGCGTTGTACTTGTTCAGAAAGAATCGCGCGAGCAGCGGCACGTCGCCGCGCCGGTCCCGCAATGGCGGCAGCGTCAGCCGCACCACATTCAGGCGGAACCACAGATCCTCGCGGAACTTGTGCTCGTCCACCATTTTCTGCAGGTCGCGATTGGTCGCCGCGACAACGCGCACATCGACTTTCTTCGTTCGCGACGCGCCTACCGGCCGCACCTCCCGCTCTTGCAGAAATCGCAGCAGGCGCGCTTGAAAACCCGCCTCCACGTCGCCGATCTCATCCAGGAACACGGTTCCTTTATTCGCGGCTTCGAAGACCCCCACGCGGTCGCGGTCCGCGCCGGTGAACGCGCCCCGCATCGCGCCGAACAGTTCACTCTCAAGCAGCGATGGCGCGATCGACCCGCAATCGACCGGCACGAACGGATGATCCGCGCGCGGGCTGTGGCGGTGAATCATGCGCGCGACCAGCTCTTTGCCCGTGCCGGTTTCGCCTTCGATCACGACGGTCGCATCGGTCGGAGCGACGCGCGACACGGTCTTATAAATTTCGACCATGCCGTTGGAGCTGCCGATCATTTCGCTCTCGGGCAATTCCTCTTCGTCCACTTCATCTTCGAAGCCGTCGCGCGCGGCTTCGGCGCGCTTCACGGTTTCAAGAAGCCGGTCGAGATCGAAGGGCTTCGCCACATAGTCGAACGCCCCGCCGCGCGTTGCGGCCATCACGGTTTCCATGGTTCCGCGCGCGGTCATCAGAATCACCGCGCACTTTGGATCGCGCAGGCGCGCGGCGTCGAGCACGTCGAGCCCCGTACGGTCGTCGATATAGATATCCGAAATCACGATCGGGTACGCCGATTCCTTCAGCCGCTCCATGGCGTCCCGCGTGGATGCAACCGGATCGACGGCATAACCCTCCAATTCCAGGAACGTGGAGATGGTGGCGCGGACGCTGTCATCGTCCTCGACCACCAGGATACGCGCCAAGGCATGCACTAAGATACGCTGCATTGCCTCACCCCGCACGGCAGTTCCAGCGTGAAACACGATCCACGGCCGGGCGCGCTTTCGACGTGAATCGAGCCGCCATGTTGCACCACGATCTGCTCCACGATCGCGAGTCCGATGCCCGTTCCCGTTTCGCCGGATTGCTCTGCCTTTTGCGTACGGTAGAACTTTTGAAATACTTTGCGCGCTTCCTTCGGATCGATTCCGATCCCCTGATCCCGCACCGAAATTTGCACCCGGTCCTTGCGGCGGCCCGCTTCCACCCGGACAATCGTTTCGGGCGGCGAATACTTCACAGCATTCGTAAGCAAATTGTATAGCGCATATTCGAGCAGCTCGCGATCGCCCGAGAGAAATTCGACGGAGACATCGTCCGCTCGGATCTCGATGCGCTTCCGGTCCGCGACCGGCCGCGCGCGTTCGATGCAACGCTCAATCAGATCCGCCGCCGCGAAGTTCTCGCGCCGCATCTCCATTTGCCCCGCGGAAAAACGCTCGATATCGAGAAAAGTCGAGATCATCCGGCCGAGCCGTTTCGATTCCGAGTGGATCGTCTCCGCGATTTGTTTTCGCTTTTCGTCGGGAAGCGCGTAGCGGCTCATCAGCTCGCTCGATCCCTGAATGGCGGTGAGAGGCGTGCGCAACTCGTGCGTGACCATGTGCATGGCTTGCTGATACCGGGCGCGCTCCGATTCGGACTTGCCGAGCCGCGCGCGCGTGTAGAAGTGCCGCCAAGCCGCCGCGCCGACAATCGCCAGCCAGGCCGCCGCCACTCCGGGAAGCCACGGAAACACGACGCCGCGCGTGAAAAACGCATACGGAAGAACGTGCGCGGCAAGCAGGATCAGCACCGCCAGCGCGTTCGCGAGCCACCCGGGCAGATACGCAAACGCGGCTCCCGCGGCCGCGACCAGTAGCGCGCAAAACAACAGAACGCTCCGGCGGGGGGCGTCGCTTAGCACCAAGCCATTCGCGATCGTCTCGAAGGCGTTAGCGTTCATCTCCACTCCGGGCATGCTGATACCGTTCGAGTAGGGCGTCATCCATCGGTCGCGCACGAAGGTCTGCGCGGTAACGCCCGCGAAAACCACTCTTCCCGCGAAGCGCTGCGCCAGGCGCGGATTGTCGCGAAGCTGTTTCAATGAAATCCGCGGAATCCCGCCCATCGAGGGCGGCACATACCGGATACGCATCGCATCGGCGGTGCCCGGCTCAACTGGAATACGCACGTTTCCAATTTCGAGCTCATCCGGAGATTCGAGAATTTGCGCACGGCGGCTCAGGAGAAATGCTTCGAGGGCTAACGCCCAGCGGCGGTCTTGTCCGGTTGCCTTTTCAAGCGGAATCTCACGGCTGACCGCGTCGTATCGATCCAGATCGGCATACACATGGCCTACACCGGCGGCCCATCGCCGGAAGCGCGGAATCGGATCCTCCCATCGCTTGCCATCCGGCAGCAGATCGCTCGATAGCACCAGATTGGTCGTGTGCCGGAAAGCCGATTCGAGCAGAGCGTCGGAAGTATCGTCGCCCGCCTCGGAAAGAATTACGTCGATGGCAACGGCTTTCGGAGCGGCGGGGCGAATGCGCTCCAGCCCTTCGGCGAGCGCGCTTCGCATGCCTCGAATACCGCCCATCGTCGAGAGAGAGTCTTCGTCGATGGCGAGGACGATGGACTCCGTTTGCCAGGGCTTTGGTTGGTACAGGCGGAAGATAAAGTCGTACGCGTAGTTATCAATTTGGCGGCCGAAAGCCGTCCAGCTGGCGGCCACTCCCAGGAGCAAAGCGGCGGCCAGAATGCCCGCATACGCGAACTTCTTCATGTAAATATGTGGCGCACGCACGCCACATTTCATTTCGCGAGGGCTCGTTCGATCTCCCCCGGGTCTCTCGGCAGCGCGGCGCTCAAAACCTTCGAGCCCGTCTTGGTAACCAGCAAAATATCTTCGATCCGCACGCCGATATTTTCCTCGGGAATGTAAATACCCGGCTCAATTGTAATCACCATGTTCGCGGCCAGCGGCATCGCCGGATCCCAAGCGTCGTGCACGTCCAAACC
>JBPCKZ010000171.1:0-11290 GCA_051003795.1 Bryobacteraceae bacterium
GACCATGAATCACGTTTATTCAGGGCTACGTATTGCCCTATTCACTCTGATTACCGCATGCGCCGTTTTCGCGCAACGCGATCTGGGGACTTTGACCGGAACGGTTACCGACGCCACGGGCGCCGCCATTCCGGGGGCAAAAGTAACCATCACCGAACAAGGCACGGGTCAGAATTACGACCTCACAACGAACGGGGCAGGTGAGTTTACCCGGCCGGCGCTGAAGCCTTCCACATACGACGTGACTGTCAGCGCATCGGGATTCAAGAAGTCGCAACAGAGAGACATCGTTCTGAACGCCGGCGAACGGACGGGCGTGAATATCGCGCTCACGCTCGGCGATATCGGACAGACGATTGAAGTCACCGCGTCGGCGCCGCTGCTCCAGACCGAGAGCACGCAGGTGGGCGCGGCAATCAACACAAAGACGCTGACCGACGTGCCGCTCGGAGGGCAGCGCAACTTCGCTTATCTGGCGAGGCTGACCCCGGGCGTGGTTCCGGCGGAAAACGGCGCGCGCGACGCCAATAACGGCGGCTTCTCCGCCAACGGCGTGCGCTCCAACGGCCAGAACAACTTCCTGCTGAACGGCGTGGATAACAACATCAACACGATCGACTTCCTCAACCAGACGTCCTATGCGGTTGGCCCGTCGGTGGAAGCCATCAGCGAGATGAGCGTGATCACCAACGGCTACAACGCCGAGTATGGGCGCGCGGCGGGCGGCGTCATCAACGTAAATCTGAAATCCGGCACCAATCAATTGCACGGCAGCCTGTTCGAGGTCCTCCAGAACAAGGTGCTGGACGCCAATTCCTGGAACAACAATTCGGCGGGCGCGCTACGCGGACCCTTCGTCTACAACCAATTCGGCGCCACCGCGGGCGGTCCGATCCTGAAGAACAAACTCTTCATCTTCGGCGATTATCAGGGGACGCGCATTGCCTCGTCCGGCGGTTCCGTGGCGGGCTTAGGGCGTTCCGGGTTCCTTCAGATTCCGACGGATGCGTTCAAGAGAGGCGACTTCTCGAGCCTTCTGGGCGCCTCGGTGACAGTGCCCGACGCCAACGGTAATCCGGTCACCGTGCAGAAGGGCGCGATATACGATCCCGCCACCACGGTCTACAACGCAGCCGGCACGCCCATATCGCGCATGGCATTCCCGGGAAACATCATTCCCTCGAGCCGGTTCGATCCCGCGTTCGCCAAAATTCTCTCGTTGTATCCTTCCACCAATCAACCGATTATCACCGGTAACGGGCCCACGCGCGACTTTTTCTACAACTCGGCCGGCGGCGCGACCACCGATCAGGGCGACGGACGCGTCGACTACCGACTGAGCGACAAAGACAGTGTGTTCGGCTCCATGAGCTGGTCTAACACCGGCAAGACCAGCGGTGCGCCGTTCCCCGGACCGCTCGATGGCGCCGACTTCAACGGGGCGCAGGAAACCGATCTGAGCCGCAACGCGCAGATCAGCTACACCCGTGTGTGGAGCCCGACGATCATCTCGGAAACTCGCGTTGGATTCACCCGCCTGGTTACCTCCCGCCTCGGCGCGAACCCCACCGCCGATCTCTTCAAGCAATTCGGCATCGGCGGCTACAATCCGACCGCCGCCGCCGCCAACAACGGCGGACTTCCGCAGATCACCATCAATGGGTATCAGCAGACTGGCGCAAACGACTGGATTCCCACCAAGGAGTACAACAACGTTTGGGATTTCATCCAAAATGTTGCGATTAGTAAGGGGTCTCACTCGCTGAAGTTCGGAGGCGAATTCCGCCCGATCAAATTCCCGTTCTTCCAGATACCCGACCCGCACGGCAACATCACATACAGCGGCAGCCAGACTTCCTATCCCGCGAACAACAGCCAAACCGGCGACGCCGTAGCTTCCGCGTTGCTTGGACAATTGGATTTCGGCGCCATCTCGACTACAAACTTCATTTCATCGCAGAAGAGCGCCTATGGCTTCTATGCGCAGGATGACTGGAAGATAACGCCAAAGTTGACTCTCAACCTGGGACTTCGCTACGAATTGTGGTCGCCGATCGACGAGCGCTTCGCCCGCCAGGCGAATTTCGATCTGGACAACCTGACGCTCTATATTCCAAAGGGACCCAATCAGGATGCGCCGCTGCCCCCCAATTTCGCTACCGCGTTTCCGACTGTAAAGGTCAGTCGCGGCGCCGTTCCCAGCACGCTTGTCCCCTGGGACAAGACCGACATTGGACCTCGCGTCGGCGTCGCCTATCAGGTGCTCGAGAAGACCGTGATACGCGCGGGTTACGGAATGTTCTATGGCGGAGAAGAAAACCAGGGCGGCAGCCCCAATCGCGGTGAAGGAGTACCGTTCAACGAAACGGTAAATTTACAACGCGCTACAGGGGTCAGCCCCTTCATCGGCGTCTCGGATCCGGCCTGCACCGCCAGCGGCGTGAATTGCAATTACTTCCCGAATGGACTTACCGGAGGATATCCCTCGAACGTTTTCAGCCTTCCCGCGCCATTTTCGTTCCGCAGCGTTCAAAAGGACTTCCGCAATCCGCTGGTTCACAAGTGGAACATAATTGTGCAGCGCGAACTACCGGGAGCGGTGTCGCTCGAAGTCGGGTACGAAGGAAACCACCAGGCTCATCAACTGATCCTGTGGAACGCGGATCCCTGCCCGAACCTGGGGACCACAGATACCAGCGGAGCATTTAGCTGCGACGCTACCCGAATCATCCGCGGTCCGGTGGGGAGCGCGGTGATTGGGAGCGGCCTTTCCACAACGTCCACGTTCGGATTCGGCAATTATGCGGCGCTCTCCGGAAAGCTGGAGAAGCGTTTCTCCAAAGGCCTGCAGTTCCTCACTTCTTATGTGTGGAGCCACGCCTTGGCGAACAGCGGTACGCCTCTGAGCGGAGCCAATGGATTCGGCACCCCCGATCCCACTAACCTCGCTTCGGGCTATTCGACCGCCGCGTGGGACATCCGGCATAGCTTCACGTCGGCGTTTGTTTACGAACTGCCTTTCGGCAGAGGGAAACAATTCGGCGGCGGCATGAACCGGGCCGCGAACATCGTTGCGGGTAACTGGCAGGCCAACGGCATTCTGACGTTGCGCGCCGGCCAGCCCTATACCATCAACGGCACGAACTGCCTGGGCAACTGGGGCAAGTGCCGGCCGGACTATGTCGGCAGCGTTAATCCCAACTCGGCTCCTTCGGGCGGACGCGTCGTCGGTCCAACCGGGACCTATGTCGATATCAGCGGATATGCAGTCGCCGCGCCGCTTACCGGGGGGAATCTCGGCCTGCAGAGCAACACGGGTCCGCCGACCCGTACGCTCGATTTCTCGCTGTTCAAGGACTTCCGCTTCACCGAGCGGATGATCCTGCAGTTCCGCGCCGAGGCGATTAATATAGGCAACACGCCGGTATACAACACGCCCGATAACAATCTGGGTGACGCGAAGATCCCGGCTGCGGCTAACGGAGCCAGCGCCGTAAACGGCAACGGCAACTTCGGCAAGGTGCTGGGAGCGAACGTCGGAACCGAGCGGCATATTCAATTCCAGCTCCGCTTCTCGTTCTAAGAACCCAAGGCGTACCGCAGGCAAAATGCCTGCGGTACGCACAACCCGCAAAGTAAAAGCAGCAGGAATGTACCGCAGGCGCTCAGGCTGAAGTATGGGCCGCTCGCCCGATACTAAGGGCCTGTCAAGATCGCTCACTTCGAAGTGAGCGACTCCAATTTCTCGCGTGATGAATCCAAATACTACGAGTGGCCGGATGGTCACGGTCACCTCCGTGTAACTACTGTCCTAACATGGCACTCTCGAACGACCTGCTGTTGCCCGGTACTTGTGGCGCAGGCACTCACTGCTCCCGAATAGTCCTAATCGCGTCCGCCGCCAGGTCGCTAACCGTCTGCCTCCCCCCGCCAGGCCAATCAATCTCGATCCGATCCACCTTCCCCGCTCCCCCCAATCCGAAGTGCAAACGCAAATCATCCTGTGAAAGATAACCGCCCCCGCTCCTCACCTCCGCAGTCTGCACCATCCCCGCCGCAACAACTCGCACACGAGCGCCGATCGCACTGCGATTCGAACGCACACCCTCCAACTTCAAAGTAATCCAATGATTCTTCACCCTAGCCGACTGCCGCAGCAGCGAAGGCGCGTCGTTCTGATTGTTGATCAGCACCTCCACCGACCCATCGTTATCGTAATCGCCAAAAGCCGCGCCCCGCGAACTATGCTTCTCAAGAAAAGCCGGGCCCGACTCCTCGGATACATCCACAAACTTCCCGCGCTCGTTGTGGTACAAAATGGCTCGCTCCCGGTAATGGATATCAATCTTCAGTCGGTCGACTTCAGGAAACGCATGCCCGTTCACCTGCAGCAGATCCGGCCAGCCGTCGTTATCGAAATCGAAAAAGCCGCATCCCCAACCCACGTAGCGCGTGTTCCGGCCCAGTCCCGCATCGATACTCACGTCCTCAAATTCTCCCTTCCCGCGATTCCGATAAAGCGTGGCCAGCTCGTCCGAGAAATTCGTTCGAAAAATCGACAGCAATCCTTCGTGCAGATAGTCGGCCGCCGCCGCGCCCATTCCGGATAGCGCTCTGCCGCTGTCATCGAGCGCCGCCCCGCGCATCAATGCTTCGTCGACAAATCTGCCGTTGCCCTGATTGATGTATAGAATCGACGGCGTCTGGTCGCACGCGACATAGATATCGGTGAGTCCGTCGCCGTTGAAATCGCCGGTCAACACGCCAAGCGAATAGTTGCCCGCGGGTTTCGAAATACCACTCTCTTCCGACACGTCGCGAAAGATACCACCCTCGTTGTGATAGAGCAGATTCCGATCGAACGGCAAACCGCGCGGGCCGCAATTCACCGCGACGCCGCGATAGAAGCAGTAAGGATTCGCGCCGGGTTTCGGCGTTGTCGCGAAATCGAACTTCAGATAGTTGGCGACAAACAGGTCGAGCTTGCCGTCGTTGTCATAATCGATAAACGCGCAGCCGGTGTTGTAGCGCGTGCGGTCTTGCGTCAGATGGGCCTTCGCCGTCGCGTCTTCGAACCGCTTTCCGCCGGCGTTTCGATAGAGCACGTTCTGTCCCCAATACGTGACGAACAGATCGGTGTAGCCGTCGTTATCGTAGTCGCCCGCGCACACGCCCTGACCCCAGCCGGTGTGCGTCAGGCCGAGCTCGGCGGTCACGTCGCGAAACTTGCCGCCGCCCTGATTGTGATACATGCGGCTGGGACCGCCGGGTCCGGAGACGACGAACAGATCGGGAAGCCCGTCGTTGTCGTAATCGATGAACGCAACGCCGCTGCCGGTCGTTTCGATGATGAACTGCTTCGACGCGTCGCCGCCGTTAGGGATCGGCTGCGTCAAACCCGCCAGCTTCGCGACGTTGTGAAACTCAGCGCCGTAGAGGGCCGCGCACACAAACGCGGCGGCCAGTCGTTTCACTTGGGCGGCGCCTTCTCGCCAAGCCGTTTCAGGAAATTCGTGAACTCGCCTTCGGGCGGGCGCTGCAATTTATCCAACTCGATCTTCTCCCGCTCGGCATCGGCGGCGCGGCCCGCGTTGCGATACGCGAGCATCAGATTGTAGTGCGCGGCTTCCGAGCGCGGCTGCAACTTAACCGCGCGCTCGAGCAGCGCGGCGGCTTCCCCATAGCGCTTCGCGTCCGAGCGAAGCTTCGCCACCGCGATCAACGCCTCCGGAAAATCGGGCCGCAGTTCCGCCGCGCGCTCGAAACGCCTCGCTGCTTCCGCCTTCTTCTGCTCGGTGTTGAGGATCTGCGCGATCTGATACTCCGCCGCGGCATCCGACGGATTCAGCGAAAGCTCGGCCTCGAATTCCTTTCGCGCCGATTCGAGCGCCGGAGCATCGTGCGACTGCAACAGAATCGCGCGTCCCAATCGATAGTGCAAATCGATGGCTTTGGGATTCTTCGCGATGGCTTTTCGATATTCGGTGACGGCTTCCGCGTACTTGCCTTGCATCTCGAAAACCTCGGCGGAGAGTTGATCGACGCGAAACGATGCGGGCGCTTTCCGATACAACCGGAAAATCGCGTCGTTCCATGCCTTGTTGTGGAACGACGCGGA
Source organism: Bryobacteraceae bacterium (assembly GCA_051003795.1). Classification (GTDB taxonomy): domain Bacteria; phylum Acidobacteriota; class Terriglobia; order Bryobacterales; family Bryobacteraceae; genus JALYXS01. The sequence goes on from JBPCKZ010000171.1 coordinate 6,119, forward strand.
GACGTAAAGCACGTCGGCATCGGAGGGAAGGTCGCGCTCGAGTTGCGCGATGACGGGCGCGGCGGCGGCGAATTGTTTGGCGGCAACCCGGCATTGCGCCAGCGCGAGCCCCGCGATACGATACACGTCCGTTTTCGCCGCGAATTGGCGTTCCAGTTCTGCTAATGCGGTCTCGCATTGTCCGGTAGCGGCATTGGTCAAAGCCAGATAGACGCGCGCATGAGGATCGTTCGGCGCCTGCTCGAGATGCCGCCGGGCTGCCTGGAAATCGCCGCGATTGAATTCAGTAATACCCTGGGAGACGGGGCTGGCCTGCACGAACAATGCGCAGAACGCCAGGCACCCCGCGGCACTAATGTCCGGCATCGTCCGCCATTAAGCCCAAATCACCAAACCTGCCCCTGCCCGCCGCATCGAAATGGCGGAAACTCAGCACGGGCGGCGCGCCGGGAGCGATCGACGCAGCGGGAGACAACCGCTCCGATGGCGAATCCGCTATCCCAATCACGCGATCCGCATCGAAAACAGGATCAGCCGCAAACAACAGCAACAGCGCCCCAATCCGAATCATCGGCCCTCCAGTTCCGCGAGCGCCTTCCCCGCGATTGCGCTCCCCGGTTTCGCTTCCAGCAACTGGTTCAGAATTGCGCGAGCCTGCTCCCGATCGCCCATCGCCACGTAAACGCGCGCCAGATTCAGGTACATGCTTTCATCGCCGGGGGCCATCCGCATTCCGTAGCGGAACGCGGCGATGGCGTCATCGGTCTTTCCCATCTTCGCGTAGAGCACGCCCAGATTGTTGATCGCTCCCGCATGATCGCGCTGTGCGCCGATCGCTTTCTCGAACAACTCGCGGGCCGCGTCGAGCTTGTTCTCCTCCGCCGCCATCAGGCCGAGTTCATTGATTGCATCGGCGGCCAACGCGCGCGGAGCGCTCGGAATTTCAGCGAGCCGCGCGTATGCTTTTCTTGCTTCGCCATCCTGTCCAAGCTCCTGATGGATGCGCGCGATGGCCTGCAGCGCCTTCCAATTATCGGGGCGACCGCGCAACGTCTCCTGCAAATATGGCAGCGCGCGCGCCGGATAGCCCGCCCAGTAAAACGCCGCGCCCAGCTTGTAATAATTGCGGCGCGGCTGCGTATGGAATCGACCGGTGAACGGTAACGCGAACTCCGGACCGCGCTCGATTTTTCCAAGATCGGTTTGCAGTTCGGACGCGGGTGGAATGCTCGCGTAAATCTTGCGCGCGCGGCTCTCGCTGTCGATTAACAAGAGCAGCGGCAGCGATAATTCAGTTCGATACTCAAATAAATAGCGGCGGAACAGCGCGAAAGCGGCGGCCACTTCATCGTTTTGACGGCCAAGATCGACCGCGTCGAAGGGCAGGAAAGACGGCAGCGCCGGACATGCGCCGGAGTAGAGCAAGAGGAAACCCGGGCCTTTCCGTTTCTCCGGCGTGGGGACCGGTTCCAGCAGCCACGTATCCGCGAACTCCGGCGCGTTCTTCGGCATCACCGCGGTATCGGAGTAAAGTGTTCGCTTACGAAACGGCGCGCGGTCGAGCGCTTCCTTTCCTTCGACAATCGTGTAAGTAAAGCCGGGTTCGAGACCGCTCAACCGCTGTGCAACGCCCGACGGCCAACGGATCTCCACTTCGGCGCGCGCCTTCCCGCCCAATCCGAAATGCAGCCGCTTCGAATGCTGCGAAAGAAACCCGCCGCCCGCTAGCAGAAACTGCGTATGACCGTTCACCGCAACCTTCGCGCCGATCGCGTCGCGATTCGACTTTGTCCCGCGCAGCACGATCGCCACAGCGGGCTTGCCCCCGGCGCAATCGTTCTGGAACGCGCGGATCTGCGGTCCGCGCCGGCTCTTCAGCACGATATCCGGATTGCCGTCGCCGTCGAAATCGGTGACCGCGAACGCGCGCGTGTCATCGGAAACGTCCAGCCCGCTGACTCCCGACGCATCGTGATACCGCCCGTCGCGCCGCACGTAAAACACATTCGGCTCATGTCCCGACCAGCTCGCGTCGCCGCGTATCAGTTGATTCAAAGCGCTCCAGCCGTTCTCATAATCCGGCGCGGCTGTTTGCGTCGCGGGCGTCTTCGCCACCACCTGCCGCCAGAAGAAACTGTTCAGATCCGCGCTCAATTCATTGGTCGTCATCCCCGTCGCGATCAGAATTTCGGGCGCGCCATCGAGATCGAAATCGAATCCGCCGGAACTCCACGCCCAGCGTCCCATTTCAACACCCTGCCCCGGTCCGGTCTCTTCGAAAGTTCCGTCGCCGCGATTGCGATAGAGCGAGTTGCCTTTCGTGTGACGGCGATAAGCTTCGGGATTCGCGGCGGCCGGCTGGAACGCCGGATCGCGAACCACGCGCTGCCCCGCGGCGGTCCACATGTTCGACGCATAGACATCGGGCCGTCCATCGCCATCGTAATCGAACCACGACGCGCTCATGCCGGGACCGATATCCTCCACGCCGGCCTGTTCCGCTTCATCGCGAAAGTTGCCGTTGCGGTTCCGATAGAAGTTGTTCCGTCCGAAATCGTTCGCGACATACAGATCCGGCCACCCGTCTCCATCCGCATCGCACCACGCCGGCGCGAAGCTGAAGCGATCGTTGTTCTGATTCAATCCGGTCTTCGCGGTGACGTCATGAAACCCAACGCCGCCCGCCGCCGCGCGATTCTGAAAGAGGAAGTTGGGCGGCCCGTTGCGCGCGTCGTGATAGGGTGCGGGAAATCGATACTGATCTTCGCTTTGAAAAAACACGTAGCAGCAGAGATACAGATCGAGCCGTCCGTCGCGATTGTAATCGGCCGCGGCCATGCCAGTGAACGATCCCTGCGCCGCGGATTCGAAGTGAAACGAATCCGGCTGCTCGCGAAACGCGCCGTCGCCCTGATTCAAAAACAGCAGCGGTCCCGACGCCAGCAGCACCACCAGATCCTGATGTCCGGAGTTTCGAAAATCCGCGAACAGCGCGCAGGTCGTGTCGTCCAGAATCGCAAGACCCGCGCGTTCCGTGATATCGACGGCCGTTCCATCCGGTCCGATCTTGTAAAGCCGGTTCGGAAATCCGCCGGGCTGGCAGACGTAGATTTCGTCGATCCCATCGCCATCGATATCGCCCACCGCGATGCCCTGGTTTCCATACACGTCGAGCCCCGCCGCCGAATCGATCCGCGAGCGCCAGTAAAGATTGCCGGGCAGGAGCTGCCGCGCAAACGAACTGGCCGCGCCGAATACATGTCCGGTGACGTCGCGAAAATAGGGCTTCGGCGAAGTAACCACATCCTCCGACACCGCCGTGAAGTCCGGAAGCCGCCAGGCGCCGGTGTGATAGGAGAGACCCTCGGCGTCTTCGATCTTGATCTCGAATCGCAACCGTGAATCAGGCAACGCATAAAAGCGTGCGGCACGAATTCGATCGACCTTCGCGAGCCAAGGCCGCAATGCGGCGGGAGCTGGTTCCCGGCCGGCGAAGATGCGCCGCACGCGCTCTTCCAACGCGATAGCCGCCTTCTCGCCTTTGAACTCGTCGCTGCCCGGCTCCACGAATCGAAGCGCGGCATCATACGGATTCGCGCGTGCGTAATGCGCGGCGAAAGGCGCGGCCTTCAGGGATCGATAAGGCCACAATCCGGCGGAGCCGATAGCGGCCGCGAACTCCCGCCGCGTCATCGCGCCGAATCCTGAGCGCGAGTGAGTGCGGCGTGCCGTTCGCGTTCCGCCGCCGCACCTTCGGAATCGCCCAACCGCTCGTAAACGCGCGACAGCCGGTAGTGCGTCGCCGCATCGGATGGATCCAGCGCGGCCGCCCGCTCGAACTCCCGCGCGGCCTCCTTCAGCAGCTTTCGCCGTTCCAACAGCGTCGCCAGTTCGAAATGCGCCGAGGCATCAGCGACGTTCATCGCGATCGATCTCTCGAGTAGCGCACGCGCCGCCTCCGGCTCGATTGCCTGCGCTTCGAGAGCCTTCGCGTGCAGCAGATATCCTCGATAATCCGCGGGGTTCGCTTTCTCGAATGAGACAAATCGCGACATCACTTCCGGCAGCCGGTCCGGAATCTGATCGAGCATCTTGCCGAGAAACAGGTAGGGCTGTTCGATTTCGGGAGCGGCGCGGATCACACTGAGGAACTGCGCGGCGGCTTCATCGAATCGCCGCAAGCCATAGCAAGCCACTCCAAGCGCGAGATCGATCTGCGGATTTTCGCCCATCACCGATTTGGCGCGGCGAAGAATTTCAATCGCCTCGGAGAATTTCTCACTCTTCAGAAGCGGCTGCACGGCTTCCAGGTACAGCGACGCAGCGGCGGCGAGCGCATCCGGATCGCGAGGATTCGCGGCGGCATATCGGGCTTGCATCTCCGCCGCTTTCACGGCCTGCTTCGATTCCGAATAATAGATCGCAAGGCCGCGCAAGACCACCGGATCGGTCGAAGCAAACTGAAAAGCTTTTTCGGCGGCCGACTTCGCATTCGAAGCCTCGTGCAGCTTCCAATAAGTCTGGGCCAGCCCCATCCACACGCGTCCGTTCCTGGGAGCTAATCGCGCGGCCGTCGACAGAGTCGCCTGCGCTTCGGCGAGTTGATTTTGCTGAAGCAGGATCAGCCCGGCGCGAAAAGGCTTCTCGTACGAAGTTCCATCGTCAGCCGTCGAAAGCGCGATGAGGAGCAATGGCAACGCGGCAAACATCGCGATCTCATTTTAAGCCACGTCTAACCGGGGTTGGTGAACAAGAGCGCGATCGACACCAAGGTCAATCCGAACAAAAACAGCACCAGCATCGGGCCGATCAAATACCGCACCCTCATCTCGGCGTGGTCCCCTTTTCCTCCGCCCTGATGGGATACTTTTGCTCCGCCCTTGACCGCCACGCGCCGCGGCCTTAATTGCCAAGCACTCTGCCTTATTCATTAGGCCGCCGTCCAGACTAGGAATTTGCCGCACCGCACGACCGCCAGGCCGCAGACCGTCCCGAGATATGAGTCCATGAAAAAGTCGGGGGTCAGGCAGCCTCCGCGCGGAACTGCGGATACCAGTGCTTAAATGTGTCGTCCAACTCGTTGTTGAGGACTTTCGTTCGCGTCTGCAGAAGAAGATGCGCACCACGGAGCGTCCACTGCATCTGCTGTTTCTTGGCGAATCGCCTGCTGAC
>JBPCKZ010000172.1:0-37884 GCA_051003795.1 Bryobacteraceae bacterium
TGGAGAGAGATGCAATCAGCAATTCTTCCGGGTTATAGCGCGAATGGTCGCCGCGAAACGCCGGATCGGACGAACCCAGGATGGGGCCGCGCTTGCCAATCGCGTTGACTTCATGGTCGCGGCTGTATGAGCGGTAATCGCGCGTGCCGGTCCCGGTGTTGCCGGTCCAAGTGGTGGTAATCTCGAACTGGTGCTCCACGGCCAAGCGAGCCAAGCGGCCAGTGTAACATCCTCCCAACCCATACAATAAGAGCGTGGAAACGGGAATTGTGGTGTTTGCGCACGGATCGAGCGTCGCGTCGGCCAACGACGCGGTCCGGGAGATCGCCGCGCGAGCCAATTTCCCGCTGTTTGAAACCGCATTTCTCGAATCCGCCGAGCCGAATCTCGCGGAAGCGGTTCGCCGGCTCACCGGGCGCGGCGCTTCTCGAATCCTGGTGATTCCTTATTTTCTGACCCTCGGCCTGCACCTCCAGCGCGACCTCCCCGCCATCGTGCACGAGCTCTCGAACATCTATAAGGGCATGGAAATTCGCATCGCGCCGCCCCTCGACGGACACCCGGCGTTGAGCGGCATTTTGCTGGATCGCGCCCGGGAGGCCTTGAGCGAAGGAGGCTGGCAGTGAAAGCCCGCCTGGTCGGTTGGCGGGAAATCGCCCCGTTCACCCGCAATTTCGTTTTCGAAGTCCCGGATTCCGACCGCCTTGCCTTCGTTCCCGGCCAATTCCTTTCCTTTATCGCCGAGATCAACGAAAAAGAGATCACCCGAGCCTATTCCGTGGCTTCTCCTCCCAACGGAAACCGTTTTGAGATCTGTCTCAATCGGGTCGAGGACGGACTTTTCTCGCCGCACCTGTTCGATCTGAAGCCGGGCGATCTGCTGGAGTTCAGAGGCCCCTACGGCGCGTTTCATTTCCGCAATCCCGTGGGAGATTCGATTCTGGTGGCGACCGGGACGGGGATCACGCCTTTCCGCTCGATGCTCCACGCCCAGCTTCCGGTGGATAATAGCCATCGTTTCACGCTGATTTTCGGGGTACGCCACGAACACGGCTTGCTGTACCGCGATGAACTTGAGGGGCTCGAGCGCAATTACTCGAACTTTCGATTTCTGCCGACGCTGACCCGTCCCGGAGCGAACTGGGCAGGCCGGACCGGTCGCGTTCAGGGGCATCTCATTGATTGTATTCAGGATAACCGGGAGATCGACATTTATGTCTGCGGCATGAAGGAAATGGTCGATGAAACACGTACCTTGCTCAAGTCGATCGGATTCGAACGAAAGCGGATCATTTTTGAAAAATACGATTGATCTCGCACCCAACAAAAAACTTGACACAAGTGCACTAATATTTCATAATCGTAATGAACTAACGCGTAGGGCCATGAGGCGGCGCGTTCAAGCAATCCTTAGGAGGCTCAAACAATGGGTAAGATTATCGGAATCGACCTCGGGACCACCAACTCGTGCGTCGCTGTTATGGAAGGTGGTCAGCCGACGGTGATTCCCAATCAGGAAGGCAGCCGGACGACGCCCTCGGTTGTGGCATTCACCAAGACTGGCGAAAGGCTGGTTGGGCAGGTTGCCAAGCGTCAGGCCATCACCAATCCGGAAAACACCGTATTTTCGATCAAACGCTTCATGGGACGGCGCTCCGACGAAGTGACCGAAGAAATGAAGATGGTTCCCTACAAAGTGGTGCGCGGCGAGAATGGCGACGCGCGCGTGGACATCAATGGCAAGAAATACTCTCCTCCCGAGATTTCGGCCATGATCCTTACCAAGCTGAAGGAAGCGGCGGAAGCCTATCTTGGCGAGAAAGTCACGCAGGCCGTTATCACCGTTCCGGCTTACTTTAACGATCCGCAGCGCCAGGCTACCAAGGATGCAGGCAAGATTGCCGGTCTGGAAGTGATGCGCATTATCAACGAACCCACGGCGGCGGCCTTGGCGTACGGTCTGGACAAGAAGAAGAACGAGACGATCGCGGTTTACGATTTTGGCGGCGGCACGTTCGACATCTCGATCCTCGAAGTCGGCGACGGCGTAGTGGAAGTGAAATCGACCAACGGCGACACGCACTTGGGTGGCGACAACATCGATCAGCGAATTATCGACTGGATCATTAGCGAGTTCAAGAAAGAGTCGGGCATCGACCTGTCGAAAGACCAGATGGCGCTTCAGCGGCTCAAGGAATCCGCCGAGAAGGCGAAAATGGAACTTTCCACGCTGCTCGAAACCGAGATCAACCTGCCGTTCATCACGGCCGATGCGACCGGCCCGAAGCATCTGGCGATGAAACTCACCCGCGCGCGGTTCGAGCAGATGGTGGACGACATTTTGCAGCGCTCGGTTGGTCCCTGCAAGCAAGCCATGGCCGACGCTAACGTCACGCCGCAAAACATCGACGAAGTAGTGCTGGTCGGCGGACAGACCCGCATGCCGAAGATCCAGCAGATCGTGAAGGATCTGTTCGGCAAGGAACCGAATAAGAGCGTGAACCCCGACGAAGTGGTCGCGGTGGGAGCGGCGGTTCAGGGCGGCGTGCTGGGCGGCGAAGTGAAAGACGTTCTGCTGCTCGACGTCACTCCGCTTTCGCTCGGCATCGAGACGCTCGGTGGCGTGTTCACCAAGCTCATCGACCGCAACACGACCATTCCGACTCGCAAAAGCGAGACCTTCTCGACGGCGGGCGACAGCCAGACTTCCGTCGAAATCAAGGTCTACCAGGGCGAGCGCGCGCTGGCCAAGGACAACCGGATGCTCGGCGTGTTCCAGTTGATCGGTATTCCTCCGGCTCCGCGCGGGATTCCGCAGATCGAAGTCACATTCGACATCGATGCCAACGGTATCCTGAACGTCACGGCGAAGGACCGGGCGACCAACAACGAGCAGAAAATCACCATTACCTCGTCTTCGGGCCTCGCCAAGGACGAAGTGGACAAGATGGCGAAGGATGCCGAGTTGCATGCCGCGGAAGATCGCAAGGAGCGGGACAACATAGAAGCTCGCAACCGGGCCGATGCGATGATCTACAACGTCGAAAAGACGCTGAAAGAACATCGGGACAAGGTCGGCGCGGAGGACGCGAGCAACATCGAAGCCGCCATCGCCGAAACCAAGAAGGCCATGACCGAGGGCGATCCGGTCAAGCTGAATGCCGCGACCGACAAGCTGACCACCGCGAGCCACAAGCTGGCGGAGGCGATGTACAAGGCGACCGCCGCTCAACCTGGTGGACAACCTGGTGGACAAACCGGTGGACAACCCGGCGGACAACCCGGAACGGATGGCGCTCAGGGCGGCAACGGGGCCGGCGGACAAGCGGGCGGGAAGCCTAAAGACGATGTGGTCGATGCCGAGTTCGTGGATGTCGACGACAAAAAGTAATTAGCGGAAAACAGGTGGGCAGGAGCTCGGAAACGGGTTCCTGCCCCGCTTTTTATGCCCTCTTCACCCAAGCACGATTATTACGAGACTCTGAAGGTAGCGAAGAACGCATCGCAGGACGATATTCGCAAGTCTTACAGGAAGCTGGCGCGCAAGTTTCATCCGGACCTGAATCCGGGCGACAAGGCGGCCGAGGACCGCTTCAAGAACGTGCAGGAAGCGTATGACGTGCTGAGCGAGCCGAAGAAGCGCGAGATGTACGACCAGGTGGGTTTCTATTCGGAAAACGGAGGCTACCCGGGCAACGGGAGTCCAGGCCGGGGTCCGCAGCAACCCCCGCCGAACATGAATTTCGACGGGTTTGATTTCGAGCAGTTCATTCACAGCCAGGGTTCCAAGACTCGTCAAAGCGAGCGGACCGAAAGCGGCGGAGCCTTTCGCGACATATTTTCGAAAATCTTCGAGGGCGGCGGAGCACCCGAGCACGAACACGAGCCGGAGAAAGGCTCGGATCTCGAATACGCCCTCAACATCGATTTTTGGCAGGCGATCCGCGGAACGCAGGCGCGCATCAACGTCACGCGGCATGAGGTTTGCGGGACGTGCCATGGCACTGGGGCCTCGGGCGGCGGTTCGGTGAGCTGCCCGCAATGCAACGGCACCGGATCGGTTTCGCAGATGGCGGGCGCGATGAAGTTCAATTTGACCTGTCCCAAGTGCGGCGGCAAGGGCCGGCTGCGCAACGCCTGTCCAACATGCCACGGCGACGGGCGCATTGCCCGGACGGAGATGGTGGAAATCCGCATTCCCGCCGGGGCCCAGGGCGGATCGCGGCTGCGCGTTCCCGGCAAGGGCAACGCGGGCACGCATGGCGCGCCTTCGGGCGATCTCTACATCACCACGCGTGTCGAGGATCATCCGTTCTTTAAGCGCGATGGCGACACCATCCATATCCGAGTGCCGATTACGGTGACCGAAGCGGGGCTGGGATCGAAGATCGAGGTTCCGACCATCGATGGCCGCGCGCTGTTGAAGATCCCGCCGGGAACGCAAAACGGCCAGAAGTTCCGCTTGCGCGAGAAGGGTGTTTTGAACGCGCGCAAGAATCAACGCGCCGATCAGATTGTCGAAGTGGCCGTGCAGGCGCCCAAGGTGCAGGACGAGCGCACCAAGGAGATCCTGCGCGAGTTGGCCCAATTGCATCCCGAAGATCCGCGCGAAGAGTTGTGGGCGCAAGGCAGGGAGGCGAGCGCATGAGGAGCAAATCGAAAGCCGCTTACATGATCTCCTCGGTTGCCGAGCAGTATGAGATTCATCCGCAGACGCTGCGGCTGTACGAGCGGGAAGGCTTATTGAAACCTTCGCGGAGCGATGGGAATACGCGTCTCTATACCGACGCGGACCTCGAGCGCCTCGAGGTGATTCTGCACCTCACGCGCGATTTGGGCGTGAATCTGGCGGGTGTCGAGATCATTCTCAATATGCGCGAGAAGATGTCCGAAATGCAGCTTCAGATCGAGGATTTCGTGATGACGCTGAACCGCGAGCTGTCGTCGCGCCCGAGAGCGGGCGAACCGCAAGGACGGACCTCGTTGATTCCCGTGGCGCATTTCTCGAAGCGAACATAGGCGGCCTAAAGCAATCAAAAATATTTCTGGCACTCTCCCCCTTACTGTGCTAATCCTTAAGTACGGGATTTAACATTAACAAACGTCCCGCCTAGTAGATCCAAGAGCCCCGGAGGCTCAAAAACAACATGAAAATCCGTCCGTTATACGACCGCGTGGTCGTGAAGCGCGTCGAGGATACCACCACCATGCAAGGTGGCCTATATATCCCCGATTCCGCAAAAGAAAAGCCGCAGGAAGGCGAAGTCGTGGCCATCGGCAAAGGCAAACGCTTGGAAGATGGCACTCTGGTCGCGCTCGATGTCCAAGTCGGCGACCGCATTCTCTTCGGCAAGTATTCCGGCAGCGATATCAAGCTGGATAACGAAGAGTACATGATCATGAAAGAAGACGAGATCCTCGGCATCCTGGACAAACAGCCGGCGGCCAAGAAAAAGGCGAGCTAACGATATGGCAAAACACATTATTTACGCGGACAACTCACGCCAGGCGATCCTGCGCGGAGTGAATCAACTGGCCGATGCCGTGAAGGTTACGCTCGGGCCGAAGGGGCGCAACGTCGTACTCGAGAAAAAGTTCGGCGGCCCCACCATCACCAAAGATGGCGTAACCGTGGCGAAAGAAATCGAGCTCAAAGATCCGCTTGAAAATATGGGCGCGCAGATGGTGCGCGAGGTGGCGTCGAAGACGTCCGACGTGGCCGGCGACGGCACGACGACGGCTACGATTTTGGCCCAGGCGATTTTCCGCGAGGGCGTAAAGGCCGTGACTTCGGGCGCGAACCCGATGGCCATGAAGCGCGGGATCGACAAAGCCGTCGAGATCGCCGTGAAGGCGGTTCAGGCGATGTCGAAGCCGGTCTCGGGCGACATGATCGCGCAGGTTGGCACTATCTCGGCGAACAGCGACCATACCATCGGCGGCATTATCGCCGAGGCGATGCAAAAAGTCGGCAAAGACGGCGTGATCACGGTCGAGGAGTCCAAGACCATGGTTACGGAGTTGAATTTCGTCGAAGGCATGCAGTTCGACCGCGGATACCTCTCTCCGTACTTCGTGACGGACGCGGAGCGGATGGAAGTGGTTCTCGAAGACCCCTACATCCTGATCCATGAGAAGAAAATCGCGAACATGAAGGACATCCTGCCGCTGCTCGAACAGATCGCGCGCGCCGGCAAGCCGCTCCTCATCATCGCGGAAGAAGTGGAAGGCGAAGCGCTCGCGACCCTCGTGGTCAACAAGCTGCGCGGCACACTGAACGTTTGCGCGGTGAAGGCTCCGGGCTTCGGGGATCGCCGCAAGGCCATGATGGAAGACATCGGCATCCTGACGGCGGGCAAGTCGATCATGGAGGAGACCGGGATCAAGCTCGAGGGCGTGAAGCTCGAGGATCTCGGGCGGGCAAAGCGGGTCACGATCGATAAGGACAACACGACGATCGTCGATGGCGCGGGCGCCGCGAAGTCGATCGAAGGCCGCATCAAACAATTGCGGACTCAGATCGACGAGACCACTTCGGATTACGACCGCGAGAAGCTGCAGGAGCGGTTGGCGAAACTGGCGGGCGGCGTGGCGATCATCAAGGTCGGCGCGGCTACCAAGACGGAGATGAAGGAAAAGAAGGCCCGCGTGGAAGACGCTCTGCATGCGACGCGCGCGGCGGTCGAAGAAGGCATCGTTCCCGGCGGCGGCGTCGCGCTGTTGCGCGCGGCGAAGGAACTGCACGGGCACAAGCTCGAAGGCGATGAGCAGTTCGGCCTCAACATCATCCGGCGCGCTTGCGAAGAGCCGCTCCGGCAGATCGTGCAGAATTCGGGCGACGAAGGCGCGATCGTGGTGGAGAAGGTCCGGGCGAGCGACAATCCGAATTTCGGCTACAACGCCGCGACGGATAAGTACGAGGACCTGATCGCGGCCGGCGTAATCGATCCGACCAAGGTCACCCGCACCGCATTGCAGAACGCCGCGTCGATCGCATCCTTGATGCTGACGACCGAGGCCATGATTTGCGACATTCCCGAGAAGGAGACGGCTCCGGCGGGCGGTGGCGGCCACGGGCCCGAAGGCATGGGCGGGATGGGCGGCTACTAGAGCGCGGCTACTAAGAGCGTCAAATCGGCGGGGTGGGCGGCCGCCCCGCGGAACTTCACTTTACTCTCCCGAGACTTACTCTCCCGAGGCGGTTAGCGCCGCCGCGGCCTCATAGCGGCATACGTCCTTTACATCGCAGTAGCGGCAAGGCTCGAGACTGGCCGGCGCGGGAAGAATGCGCCCCGCGCGCAATTGGCGCACGTTTTCGATAATGGCTGCCGCGGACGAATCGAGCCACTCGCGCGTGATCGGCTCCCAATCGGTTTTGAGACCTGGAACGGACCCGCGCCCCGAGGTATCGAGGTTGCCGCGCAGACTGTAGTAAGCCATGGCTAGGGGCTTCAGTCCGAAGGTCCGCTCGATAGCCAGGAGGTAGATGGGCGCTTGCAGCTTGGTGGCATCCTCGATCAGCTTGCGCGCTTTGACGGCCGGGCTGTACTTGTAATCGACTACGATCCCGTAACCGTTTTCCAGACGCTCGAGGCGGTCCAACCGGCCGTTAACCGCGGCGGATTCGTCCAATTGAAACTGGAATTCCACCTCGGTCTCGACGAGCGCGCCGCGAGGCCAACTGTCCTTGGCGCAAAAGCGCTCGATGTCTTCGACCATCCGGTGCCGCCACATTTCCGTGCGGTAGCCGGGCGGCACGCGGTGGTCGCGGCATGCCTCGGCGAATATGCGATCGAACAACGGCCCAACGGGAGGCTTGTCGCGAAACCACTCCGCCAAGAATTTATGAACGATGTTGCCGCGGATTAGAAAGTCGAGCCGCTCTTCGGGCCGCGGCGGAAATTCCCGCAGCCGCAAAGTTTTCAAGGCGAAGAATTGAAACGGGCACTGCAGATACGTCTCGAGTGCGCTCGCGCTGAATGACGCGTGCCGGGTATTGAGAACGCGCAGCAGATCCGGCTGAACGATGACGCTCGATGGCCGGAACTTCCCGGGAATGAGGAACGGCTCGGGACGCACATTCACGCAATCCTCTTTGGCGATCGAGTCGTCCAAAAATGTGGACGGCACGTCCGGTTCGCCGCGTCCGTCTACGCGAGGATAGCTCAAAAACACCGGTCCATTGGCGCGCGCATCCACGGAATTGAACAGAAACTTCTCTTCCGCATCCCGATCTTCGGCGGTGCGCAGACGCACGCCCGCGGCTTGCAGGTCGCGGATCGCCGTGTCCGGGAGAAAAGCGTCTTGAGAATGGAGTTTCGGGAATTCCCCCTCGACGAGGCCGGGCACAAACACCAAGGCGAGATTCCATTGCCGGGCTTCGAACGCGCTCAACACATGGACTACATTGCGGCGATGATCCGGCACGCGCAAAGCGGTGAGGGACAGAATGGTCTTGACGGTTTGCCGGAACGTGTCGAATGAAGCGGGCGTGGGATCGGCGGCATGCCAGTCCCGGGCTTCCTCGATAGCATCTTCGAATCCCGCGAGCGCCGCGGCTTGGCCGCGGTAGATGAATGCGGTGTCCCAGGAAACTTCGTCGGGCACCCGGCCCGGCCGGAAAACATCTCGCGGTTCCGGAATGCCGCCTAGCCCCGTGCGGCAGCTCGCCACCAGTCTCCGCAGATACTCGTCCGATTCCGCAAGCTCCGGGAGATTGTCGAGACCGCGCTTCGGCAATCCCTTGCGCATCTCGATATCGAGGCGGTCCATGGCGGACGAAACGCCCGTTTTGGGAGCGAGGCGGAATGCCGGCAGAATATTGTTGTGGTCCCATCCACTGCGCCGGGCGTCCACGAGGGCGGCGATGAATTGCGCGACGGGATGCCGGCTCAGGGGCGGGTCGAAATAAAAGCGGGCGGGAATGCCGAAGCGCTCGAATGTCGATCGCAGAAGGAGTTCATAGGCCTCGGGATTGCGAAGGACCACCCCTATCTCGCGAAACGGCGTTCCGTTTTGCGCTTCGAGAAGAATGCGGCGGGCGATCTCATCCGCTTCGCGTTCGATATTGTCCGGGACGAACAGGCGGCGGACGCCGGAATCGTTGCCGGGCGCCCGCTCCACGGATTTCTCCCGAAAACCCATCGCAATCAGGCGTGTCCGGGCCGGTTCCGAAAAATCTCCATCCGGCAACGTCACCGTAACGTCGACGCGTCCGGCGAGCGCTTTCACCAGATTCAATTCCGGATCGGAAAAAGTCGCGAATCCATCGAGCGCGATCGCTTGAATCGACGGCAAACCGCGCTCGCCAATCGTCGCGGCCGCCGCTCGCAAAAGCGCCGTGCGCGTTCCCAAGCCGCGGCGCCGGATCTCCGATTCCACATCCCGACACACGGCGAGCAGCGCCTCGCCAAGGGGCGCCCGTCCCACGTGTCGCTCCAACATTTCCGGGCGGCATCCGGCCTTGTCCAGATCCGTTAGCGTGTGGGCGAGCGACGCGTGGAATCCAGCCATCTCCGCTACCTTTTCGAATTCCGGGCGCCGCGACCGCGCGACCGCGCGCTCCACCATCAAATGCAGCGTCGCGGTCGAAACTTCCGCGAGACCCTCGATAAACGGCTCGGTGAACCCCGAAAGGGTCTGAATCAGATCCGGGCGGAACGCGAGGCCCTCGCGCGCGAGCCGGTTCTGGAGATGGCGCTCGAGCGTTTTGGTGGGAACGATAATCCGAAAGCCCGCTTGGCCGCCATGCGCGCGCTCGCGCAACGTTTCCCGCAATCGGTCGAGCACCAACGCGGTTTTGGCGGAGGCGTCGGGCCCGGCGAGCAAAACCATTTTATTGCGCGGGAACCAAACCAGCCTTGGGGCGCTTCCCGTCTTGTACCCAGGCCCGCAGCTCGGATAATCCAGCCGCTGTTTCGGGCGCGTCGATCGCGCAATGACCGTCGTGCTTCACGTATTGCTGAACGAAGAGCTCCGGATTGCGGGCGTCGCGCGCGAGACCCGCGTACGTGTTCGGAATCCATGCCGGCACCAGCGGATCGTAGGTGGTGTGAATGGCGAGCATCGGCTTCGCGAGGCGGCCGGTGGGCGTATAGTAGGCCCGCACGTACTCAGCCGCGCGTGGATCGCCGCGATAGCGCCCGACCCCGCCGTTCACCGCATTGTCGTCGCCCGTTCCGATGTAGATTGTGTCGCGATTATCGAATGGATTTCCACCGGCGCGCCGCTCGATATCCTTCAGAACGTACGTGGTGAAATCGATGGTGCGGGCCAGATCGGAATTGTTACGCAGCCCCGCGTACTGGCGCACCATCCCCGATTCGCGCGGTTTTTCATCGAGCAATTTTTCAATCCGGGCGTCGCGTTCTTTCGAAATTTGGAAATCCGCGGGGATGTCGACCGGGGAAGGCAGCACGCCCGGAAAGTAGTAATCGAAAACCACCCGGCCGTCGAACGCGCCGCGGAGCATGAAGTAGCTTGTGGCCGCCAGCGGGCCGCAGAGCGCGAGGCCTCCATCGTAGGAGTTTGGAAACTTTTCGAGCATCGCCATGGTCAGAAAGCCTCCCATGGAATGTCCGCTCAGGAAGATCTGTTTGGGAGCTCCGTACTTCGCGGCAAAGTAGCGCCGCAACGCTTCGGTGTCTTCGATCGCCTCCTGGATGGCCCATCCGCCGGCGGCGTAACCGGATTGCGCTACGGCATACCCGGCTTCGAGGTACGCGAGCAGGATTGCGGACGGCTCACGCTTGTCGAATTTCACCGGCTGGGCGTTGTAGCCGTGGCAGTACATGACCAGGCCGCCGGTCCATTTTTCGGGAATGTCGATGCGGAACGCCGCGCCGTTCAGCGTTCCGATTTCAATTTTGGGTTCGGCAAAGCAGCAGGATATCGGCAGGCAAAGCGAGAATAAAAGGCGAAACATGTTCTTTGATTCTATCGCGGACGGCAGGCACGCACGAGTGCCCGCGCCACAACGGTTTATTGCGATGCGTTCGATCCTACCGTCACGATCACCGGGTCGCTCGCCTGCGCGAGCGCAAGCGATCTTACCTGCACGACGTTCGATCCAGGAACCACGTTGGCCGGCACTTGGGCCTGAATCTGGCCGTCGGAGGTCTGATATAGGGGCAAGGCGATGTCGTTGAATGTCACGCACGAACCACCGAGCACCGTGGGCGCCGGCAGCGTATCGGCCGCGGCGGACGCGGCCAGTCCCGTCCCGGTCACCGTAATGAAAGAGCCCGGCATGATGTTCTGGCTTCCATCCGTGGCATTCACGACGGCGTTCGCCGCTGTCGATATTTGCGGACGGGCGGCGCCGCTCGGAGTTAGCGGGATGACGGTCAGGCCGGAGAGCGTCAGAACATACGCCGTGTTCTGCGAATCGACCACCATCGAGCGGGTCGGCACGTTCAGCCGCGTCGTTCCAAAGATCGTGTAGCGCGGCTGTTCCGCGGCCACGGCCAATAACGAGATCTCGCCGCTCTGAATATTTACCTGTTCCAGATTGGGGCGCGGGTCGTCCGCGGGAGTCGACGTGATATTCGCCTTCACCGGGACGGTCAGGCGCAGATAATGGTTGAGGTCGAGCGGAAACACGGCGGCAACGTGGCGTTGCGCGGGCGATCCGAATTGGGAAACTCCAGGACGCTCCGAGCCGGCAACCACCGTGAGGGTCGGGTTCAAAACCAATCCGCCCGCCAGGAAATACGTGCCGCCCGGAGCGGCGCCCAACGGCCCGTAGTAACTTTGGATCGGAGTATTGAACAGCAGCCGCCCGGCAATATATGCGTCGCTCGCCGCATCGTACAGGTACCCCTGTCCGTTGCCGGCCAGCGTGATGATCGAGACCCCGTCCGGAGACGCGAGCATCGACTGCGGCGCCGGAATCAGATTCGTTGTGCCCGTCTTCGTGACGGTATCGGCGGGACGGATAGTAGCCTGATTGCCCGCCAGCTTCCATTGCGAACCGTTCGACATGATGAATTCGAGCCCAAACAGCCCCGCTGCCAGCGTCCGGGGGAAAATCGGATTCGCATTGTTGCCGCCCCCTTGGCGCGGGAGCGGTGGGAAGGCCACATTGCCGATAACCGCGCCTTGATTGAGATCCACGATGCCGATCGATTCGCCGCCTGTGTTCCCAACGTAGAGCGTCGTGCCGTCGGTCGCCATCGCCATCTGGTGCGGAAGCTGCCCGACCACGATCGGGTCGACGAACTTTTTCCTGTTGATATCGAAAACTTCGATGCGATTGAAGCCGGAGTTGGTGATGTACACGCGGCCGCGCGGCTCATCGAGAACGATGTCCTGCAGAGCCTCGTTGCCGCCGGGCAATGCCGTATTGGCGGACGAGTTGGGGCTTGTTGGCAGCGGATAAACGATTCCGCGCTGGTCCGGGTTCCGGTAATTCATGTAGACCCGGATCGTATTGGGAATGTTGATCGCGTCCGGCGACGACAAAGTCACGTCCAGCGGCGTTCCTTGCAAAGTCGCCGAACCCGTTGCCAGATTTGTTCCCGCTTGGCGGTTCACGCCGGCGCGCCCCGGCTCGAGAGTGAACTTAATCGCGGAGGGCGCAAGCCCGCTCGACAGCTCCGAAACAAGGGCCGCCGAGGTGGTCTGCACGTTATAGGTCAGCTTGCCATTGCCCGCATTGTTGACGCGCAGCGTTCCCGTCGCGAGGCCCCGATTGCATTCGTCCACGGCCAGGAAAACCGTCGTCGTCTCCGGCTGAAGAATGGGGTATTGGTACAAGGTGGACAGCGGCAGGTGAATCAGCCCCGATTCGGATACGCTCCAGGCGTTCGATCCGTCGGCGGTGATCACGGTTTTCGCGATGACGCCCTCCGGCAGGCGAATGCCAAGCTTGATGCCGAGATTTTGGGAATCCGAAATCAACAGCGTGGAAGAGTTTGGACGCGGTTGCGGCAAGGAAAAAGCCGCGACGTTGAATGCACCGTAAATTGTAGTGCCGTCCGGTGAAAACACGCTGCCGCCGATATTCTGGCGGACATTGAAATTGGCGGTGAACGGAAACGGCGCGTCGGCGTTGCTCATCTGGCCTATCACCGCCAGCGTCGCGGTGTCGTAAAGCGTGAACCCCGCCATGAAGCGGGAGCCATCGGGCGCGATTGTCAGCACGGTGGATTGTCCGGTCACCGTGCGGCTCCGCAGAATTACTCCCGAAGCGACTTCGTATACGAAAAGGTACGTCTGGGTCGCGCTGGGGTTCGTCAGTCCGACGATGTACTGGCCGTCGGGCGTGCGGATCAATTTGCTATGAAATGTGGTGTCGGGCCGGGCTAGCGTAACCGCGGGCAATGGGGACGGCGTGGTGGGAGGCGGCGGCGTTTGCACCGCCGTCAACTGCTGGCCGGCCTGCTGCGTCGGATCGAAAATCAGCAGCGTGTTCGCGGGCGGAGTTCCGCCCGTGCCGAGAGTGCTGACCAAGGCGCGCCCGTCGAGACCTACTTCCACTCCTTCCGGCTTCGCGCCCAGTCCGACGGTTTGATTCACATGCAGGCTGCCAAGATCGATAACCGACAGAGTCGCGCTGCCGGAATTCGTCACGAACAGCGTGGACCCGTCCATCGACATCGCCGCCGCCAGCGGCGTGATGCCCGTTCCGATGCTGCTGACGATCCGCTTGTCCGGAATGCTGTAGACATCGACGCGATTGGCGCGGTCGTTCACCAGGTACAGGCGGCCGCGCAGCTCGTCGAGAACGACATCGGACGGCGTGCCGCCTATGTTGTTGATCACTTCGCCGAAAGTAGCGGCGTTCGATTGCGCGAAGGTTAAGCGGGCCGCCGGCGCGATCAGGCACGCGAGCATTACAAAAAAACGAAAAAGGGATATTGGCTTCACGCGATTCCTAGGGTTAAAGTGCGGCTGTGAACAAAATTATAACCCGAAGGCAGCGAGTAAGTTGTTTGCGGGAGTGGACGCAATCGCGGAAGACCCGCCAAATGTGCGTCTATAGTAGTAAGTTATGTTCTTCGCCCGCATACTAGTTTGCGCTGCGTTGCTATCGGCCATGGCAGCCTGCAGCTCGAATAATTCAAGTGTCAATCGGAACCGTGAAACGGGCGTTTCCGACTCCGGTTATCCGCCGCCCCCGGCCCGAAGCGCCAGTTCCCGAGCGGCGAATCCGTGACGGCGGGCGCCGGGGCGAACCATGCGGCTGCTGCTCCTCACCGCGCTTCTTTTCTCCACGCTCGCGGCGGCGGTTTCCGGGCAGCCCGCGGAGCCGGTGCTGATGGAATTGATGACCTATCCGGAAGTCTATTCGGCCATTCACGAGCATGGAAAAACCACTGTGCTCATCTACAACGGCGGCACGGAACAGCGCGGCCCGCAAGCCGTTCTGGGGGGACACACTCTCATCGCCCGGCGCGCCGCCGAAGCCATCGCGCGGAGGCTCGGAAATGCACTGGTGGCGCCCGTTCTGCCTTTCTCGCCTTCCGACGAGCATCTCAATCCGAAATGGCCGGGCACGGTCAGCATCCCCGCCGGCGTTTTTACCGCGGTGAATGAGGCGGTGGCGGCCAGCATGGTTGTCAACGGATTTAAGAATATCGTCTTGATGGGCGACCACGGCGGCGGCCAGGCTGAATTGAAGAGTCTGGCGAAACGGCTTGACCTTCGCTACCGGCCGAAGGGCGTCCGCGTCTACTATTGCGGAGCGATTTACGGGGAGGCAAAGCGGGAGTTCGATGCCTCGCTCGCGAAAAAAGGCCTGCCAACCGGTAACCATGCATCGATCGAGGATACGTCGGAAATGATGTACCTGGGCGGCGATGGCTGGGTCCGCAAAGACAAGCTGGAGCCGGGCAATTCGCGCAACGGCGTATCCGGCGACCCCCGATTGTCCACCGCCGGGCTAGGAAAGGAATTCTTCGATTTGCGGGTGGCGGATGCGGTGCGGGAAATCGAAAGCCTGACCGGCAGGTAAATCTTACGGGTAAACGGGCGTAACGCGCTCGCCGTCTTTGAGCGCCACGTCCGTTGGCAGCGCGACGGAGTCGTCGTCGCGCAAACCTTGCGAGATCGCGGCCCGCGTCACGCTCGAAATGCCGGATTTTACCGGCGTCCAGCGCACGCGCCCATCTCTCAATACATACACGCCCAAAGCGTTCGATTCGCGCCGAAGCGTCTCTTTCGGAATCGTCAGGGCGTTCTCGACGACATTGGTTCGAATCTCCGCATTGACGCTTGTCCCGGGGACCAGCTCACGGTCGGCATTGTCGATGGTGCATAGAACCTCGCCAACCTGGCGCGTCCCGAGCGGAATCACTTCGACCGGCTTCTTTTCCACCGTGCCGTGCCACTCGCGGCCCGGCAGCGCGTCCCAAGTGATCCGCACCGGCTGCCCCACGACCACGCGGCCGAGCTCGGGTTCGTCCACGTAAACGCGAACGCGCAGACGATCCAGAATGCCGACGCTCGACACCAGATCGCCGGCATTGAGATAGGTGCCCTGGCGAACGGGTAGATCGTAAACTATGCCCGCCATGGGCGCTCGAAGCGACCCTTGCGCCAGCTTTTCGCGAGCCAGGCGCACGGACGCTTCCGTCTCTTGGAGCCGCGCGCGGCTGGTGGCGATATCGGCCTTGCTCACGAGCGTGGCGCGCTTGCGCGCCAGCGATTCGATCTCGATCTCCGCCTGCCTCAGCTTGGCGTGAGCGGCCTCCACCTCAACCGGCGTCGCCGCCTGTTTCTCGCTCAACCGCTTCAGCGAACCGTAGTCGCGCTGCGCTTGATCGCGATCGAATTTTGCCCGGTTCAATTGACTTTCGATCTGCGCCAGTTCGGCGCCGCGGCCGCCCGCGTCCAGAGTGCCCAATTCGGTTTGAGCTTGCGCCTCCCGAGCTTGCGCGCCGCGCAGTTGCTCCACCAGACCCGGCGCGCCGACTTGGGCGATCATTGCGCCCTTCGCCACCTGCTGGCCTTGGCGCACCGCCACTTTGACGACCAACCCGGGCGAATCGACCCGAACCGCCTGCCACTCGATCGGCTCAGCCTTGCCGTTGGTGGGCAGCATGCTGATGAGGGTCTCGCGGCGCGCCTTGACGAACGGAACGGTCGGCGGCTCGGCTTCCCGCCGCAGTCCCCATGCAAGAAGCAAGGCAAGCGGGACCAGCAGAATCAGAGAGAGGCGCTTCGCGCCCGTCAATCGCAACGGGCGCACCAGTCGAACAGAAGCTGCCATTCCGTGCGCTGGATTTCGCGCGCGGCCAGTTCCTCGGACGATCCGGGATTTTGCCGCGCCGCTTCGCACATATCGATAAATTTCAGGGGGCCGGGATAGCGCGGGTCGGCCTGCCGCAGAATTTCCAAAATCGGGTGATTCCCGACCCGTTGGAACCAATATGCCGCGTTCGCGGGGTCGGGTTCCTGCCGGTGCATGATGCCATGCCACCAGCTACCCTCCGGCGTCGACACGTCCTGCGCCGTTGTATGCGCTTCGTCCAGGCAGGAGAAGTATAGGAACAAGCCGCTCAGGGCCGCTGCGGGATGTTTCGAGCGGGGGAATAGGTCTCCCGCCTTCCCGGCTTTCAGAATCCGGCGGGCTTCCTCCGAAGAGCAGGCTTTAGGCGCGAGCGGCATCAATCGCTCCCCGCCGCCATCGAGCGCGAGGATCGCGCCGATTTCCGGCCCGTACGCGCTTGAATCAAACCCCATGGATTCATGTCTAACATAAGAACGGGGACCATGCAGGGAAAAACGGCGCTGGTGCTCTCGGCCGGCGGAATGTTCGGGGCGTATCAGGCGGGAGCGTGGAAGACGATCGAGCGCCATTTCCGGCCGGACATGGTGATTGGCGCATCCGTGGGAGCGCTGAACGGCTGGCCTATTGCGGGCGGTTGCGGGGGCGAGGAGCTGGCGGGGCACTGGCTGGACCCGTCGACCGCTTCTCTGATCGCGCTACGCAATTCCAGAGCGCTTTCAAATAAGGCCGAGTGGCTCCATGCGGCTTATACTCCCAAGATTCCATTTGGGCTTGTCATGGTGCAGTTGCCTTGGTTCCAAACCAGGCTGATTCAAGCGGACCGGATTCAGCCGCATCATTTGCTGGCGACCTGCTCCATCTTGGTGTTGCTGCCGACGGTCAAGATCGCGGGAACGCGCTTCACCGACGGCGGCCTGCTCGAGGCGTTGCCTTTGTGGGCGGCGGCGGAAATGGGAGCCATGCGAATCGTCGCGGTACACTCGCTGCCCCGAGTTTCGCCGTGGTGGATCCGCGCGGGTTTCGACACGATTCGCGCCATGAGAGGCACGCCGAAAATGCCGCGAAATTTGGAGATTACGATAATCTCGCCCAGCGAACCCATGGGAACGGCTCACGATGCGCTGGTGTGGAAGGCTGACAATATCAGCCGCTGGATCGATCTAGGCGAGCGCGACGCGGCCAATTGTTTTCCATTACAATGAGGCTTTTATGCGCGACAATCCGATGCACAGATACCGGATACACCGGATGAAAGACGCCACGCGCCAAACCTTCCGATGGACGCCGCACGTAACCGGGACGGCTGGCGTGAAGCCGAAGGATTACGAAGAGGAGGGAGCGGTGGAGGCGGAAAATGAATATGCCGCGTGGGCGGCGTTGCGCGCGTCCGATCGCCCGCTCGCCCTGGGCGATTTGCTTGAAACGGAATCCGGCGAGTTGAAAATTTGCAAGTATGTGGGCTTCGAGGCGGCGAATTGGGTGCTGCCGGAGCCGGTGATCGCTCCTTAGGAGGAAAAATGCGGGAATCGCGATTAGGCGACATTATCGACGATTATTGCGTGAAGTGCCGCCGGCTGACAAACCATTCGGTGGTCTCGATTCTCAACGAGCAGCCGGCCAAGGTTCGCTGCCGCACGTGCTACAACGACCACGATTACCGGCGCGAGCAGGCGCCTCCGCCGAAAGTGGATTCCCGCAAGGCCGCGCTCTTCAACGAGGTGCTGGCAACCATGCCGGAAATGCCGGGAGCCGCAGCGGCGGCCGAGCCGGCCGCCGTGGAAGACGAACCGCTGGAAGCGCCGCCCAAAGCGGCCCGGAAGGCGCGGGTTAAAAAGGCTCCGCAGTGATTCGCTAGAACGCCCACCGGTATTCGAGCCGGACGATGTCGTGATACCAATGGACGTGTGACAGCGCGCGCCCATACCCGATGTAAATGGAACTTTGGCCGCCCGTGCTTATCCGTGCGCCGAGTTTCAGGTTGAAGATATTCGCGCCGGAGGTGGAGTTGGAGTCGGTGCGGGTCACATCGCCGCCCAGAATGCTCCAACCCACTGCCTCAAGCACCGGCGTGAAGCGGAATTGGGAGCTGGAATAAGCGTCGTAACTCGCGCCGAAACCGTAATTAAGAATGTCGCCCGCGAACCCTCCGTTGAGTGGTTTTCCCGCGGGATCCACGTTTAGCCCCGCCGAACCGCCGATGGGATGCCAGTCCCCGAACTGGCCGGCAAGTGTTACCCGCTCGGAGATTCTTTGGTTATACAAGAGCGCCGGTTCAACACTATAGTGACTGGTACCCAAGCCCAAATCGGCGTGTCCCGTCGGGAAGTAGTTTCGCATCTGGAAAGTCAGGTAGCGATCGGGCGAGGCCTGCAAGGCAAATTTGAAACCGGCTCGAACATCGCCCAGTCCCGCGGTGCTCCGCAGTGTATCCGGCTCGATGGATCGTCCCGGAACCTCCGTAAATACGGAGAAGCGGCTATTTACAGCGTATTCGAGGTTCAATTGAATTTCTTGGAAATTCAGACGGTTCACGATTAGATTTTTTGGTGGGCCGCCTGGGCCAGGCGCATTGGGGTCGTAATTCGGATTATTGACCGGATTTCTGTAACAGCCACACTTCCCGTAAAAAAATTCGGCCCGATCGGGATTTGCGAAATTAAATCCCTCGTCGGATCGCATTCGGATTTGCGATCCGACGATGGCGTTATCGATATAGCCAGTTACGCTGCCCTCCATTCGCGGCCTACGCGCCGGGGCGCGCTTTGGCGGCGCCGGCGGTTGTTGATTCGGGTCTTGAAGAAAGTTGACGCTGCGCAAGGCCGCCTTGGCTACGGGCGGCGGTTCTTCCGCAACAATGCCGCCCGGCAACAATACGGAAATTAGAAACAACGGAACCATAAGCCCTCCGAAAGCAAATGAAATTCACTGTTCTACAACTGAGTGCGCCGTCCGGCG
Organism: Bryobacteraceae bacterium; assembly: GCA_051003795.1. Classification (GTDB taxonomy): domain Bacteria; phylum Acidobacteriota; class Terriglobia; order Bryobacterales; family Bryobacteraceae; genus JALYXS01. Next base: position 19,190 of record JBPCKZ010000172.1, read on the forward strand.
TTCTCGTTTCACTTGGTCAAGCTCATCCTCGACATCTTTCAGATCCACGCCGGCTAACTCCGGAAGAAGGCCGGACGCGTTTCGGACCGCCTCGCTCGCCTTGGCCCGCAAGCCCAAGCCGCGATAAGCGAGGGCAAGCTCACAATAATCCCAAGCGATTTTGGCCTTCGATCCAGCGGCTTTATGCTCATCGACGGCTCGCAAAAGAAGCGGGACCGCGCCCTTATAATTTCTCTCATCTTCGTTCAGAAAGGCCAAATTTAAAAGTGCTTGGGCGTACTTAACGTGGAAATCGGCCGAAATCCCGGCGCTTCCCAGAGTTTCGAAACCGGCGATCGCCGCGTGGTATTCGCGTTTCGCGGCTACGCGGTCCTTTTTGGATTCCAATATGCGGCCCTGGATATCGTGGGCGTGCGCCAATTCCGTTCTTAAGGACGGTACCGGATGGGACAGCCGTTCCAGTAACGCAAGCGCATCCCGCGCTCTGTTTTCCGCCTCATTGAAACGTTTCTGTTCTTCCAATAAAATCGCGAGATTTTCGTAGTATTTCGATAATTCGAGCTGGTAATCGCGGTTATCCTGTTTTGCCGCCGTGAGGCTCTCGCCGATATCGATCGCCCGATCGAACTGCCGCCGCGCTTCATCGAGCCGGCCGTGTTGTTGCACGAGTAATCCGCGGTTATTCAAGGCGCGCGCAAGCTCTTGCCGGCACTCCGTCGCGAGCTCGCCCGAAGATTCAGCGCCGGAAAGCGGAGTAAGCAAGGCGATAGCCTCTCGATAATCCGAATCGGCATCGTCCAGATTCCCAATCGCCGCCCGTAGAATGCCGCGGTTGTAAAAGGTTCGAGCGAGCTTTTGCTGAAACTCTAAGTTGTTGGGGAAGTCGATGTGAAGCTTTCGTTGCACATCCAATGCGGCGTCATAAGCCCTTTCCGCCAGGCGATGGCGTGTTGGAAGCGGTCTTTCCGTTTCGCCGGCCCAGTTGTAAGCATCGCCCAGAGAGGATTGATATAGATTGTTACCCGGAAAATCCCTGGTTAGCCGCTGGAGTTGATCGATCGCGGTTTGATAGTGCGCGACGGCTTGCTCCGGTTGATCGAGCAACCGGTAAACCTGCCCCAATCGGTAATGGGTCAAAGCCGTTTTTGCGCGAACGTTCTCGTCGCCTTGATCTTGAGCGCGGAAAGTGACATAAAAGCTCTCCGCTTTATGCAACAACTCTCTTTTGAGCTGTTCCATCTCAGGCGAGCCGGCAGCCACGCGCGCCGACTCGGTTTCGGCGGAGAGCAACATCTCTTCGACGGCCTTTTCGGCAAGCCGCAGGTTCGAACGGGCCCGGCTCCGCTGGTCGCGGGCCACGTTTCGTTGATGGAGGGCAATTCCCAGGAACACGCCCAGAATTCCCGCGACAGTCCACGCCAGAATGAATTTGTGTCTTCGCTGCCGCCGGCGTTCGGCTTGGGCGCGATCCCGCTCCGCGGCACTGAGATCGAGGAACCTCATGGCTCGCTCGAAGTGCGGGTCCAAGCGGCGCGCCCAAGCCGCGGTTGGGTGGTTCCGATCGCGCCATTTAAGTCCGAACTCCAGATCCGGGTCGCGCCAGAGCGCTCCCTCGCCTTCCTCGTACTTGGAGGCAGCGCGCGAAAGGGAAAGGTATCTTTCAGCTGCCTTCCGTTCCTCTTCGGTCCAATCGACGAGCCGCTTCCATAGACGCATCAGGCTCTCGTGAGACACGTCGATAATCGAGCCGGGTTCCAGCGCGACCGAAGCGGGCGGCATCAAGAACGATCTTCCCGGCTGGCGGAAATTTTCGATTACGGCGATCGCGTCCGGTTCGGGAACTTCGCAGATTTCCGTGAGTTCCTGAAGCGCGGTCGGCCGGCGAACTCCACGCGGGTCCGAAGCCGTATCCGTCAGAGCCTTGAAAATCCGTTCGGCAATCCGCCCGCGACCATGCGACTCCGTCTGTTCGTATGCTTCCTCGGCGTGAAGCGATAGCGCGTGCTCCATCGTGCCGATTGCCTCATAATCCGGAATATCCACCGGCTGGCCGGGCTGGCGATGCTTCTCCCAGTAGTCCCACGTGCGCATGAGAGCGTGTTGAAAAACGGGAAGCTGGTCCGTATCGTCTCCGCAATCGTTAAGTAATCGCAAAACCAGGCGCGGCGCGATCACTCCACCGGCAACGGTGGCGGGCCCGGTGATTGCCGATCGCAATTCGTCGCGCTTCATCCGCGGAACCAGGTATTGCCCCGCATTGATCGCTTCCGGAAGGCCGTAAAATTTCATGCAATCGCCGATAAAATCGGCTCGAATGGTGAGCACGATGTAGACTGGCGCAATTCTCCGATCGGCGGCTTCGAGCAACAGCTTAACGAAAGCGTCCGCTTCGTCGTTGGAGCGGCGTTCGCGGCTTTGGCGGAAGCGGAAGAGTTCTTCAAACTGATCCACCACCACCAGGACGTTATCCTCGGAAGGAATTCTTGCCAGCCGAACCGCGTCGACGAGACCTAACGTACTTCGCCGCAAGGTTACGTCCATCAGTATCCGGCTGGTTTGTCCGACCGTGTCCGGTTTCCCAAGCACGCCGGGGCTGTCCAGCGCGGACGCCAGATTCCCGATGGGGTTTTCGCCGGGCCGGACGATCGCGATGCGCCAATGCGAACCCGCTCTCGCCATGAATCCGCCGTGGAGAGACGGGATCAGCCCGCATCGCACCAGTGAGGATTTTCCGCTGCCCGAGCCGCCCGTAACGACCAGGAACCGCGTCGTCCGCAAGCGTCCGAGCAACTCGTCGGTTTGTTCTTCCCGCCCGAAAAATAGACGGTCTTCGTCCGGTTCAAACGGCCGAAGACCAGGAAATGGATTGACTGGAGCGGCCGGTTCCATTTAGCCTGTCATGGCTCGTTCAGCGCGGATTTCAAGGGGTCCAAAAAAGGAACAAAAGCCTCGGGCGCGAAACCCTCCGGTTGCCTGATCACATAGTACTTGTGGGTCACGAAATTCCGCTTCGCGAGAGTCGCGGGAGGAGCGAGGCAAACGCCAACCGGCGGCGCGGGCTTCGTGCGCCCGTAAGCCGGGAGCTTATCCAAGTCCTGCATTTTTTGCTTCAACCAAGTGTCACTGCCGGCGCCGTGGAAAATCAGTAGCGCGTCGGCCGCGCAAAGACTTGCTTTGTGGCATGCGCGTCGTTCGGATGCATCGTCCCCAAACACCGAGGGATCGACTTCGAAGCCGCGCTCGTTAAGAAAGTCCGTCCAGGGGTGTATCGCTTCCTGATCGTGCTCATCGTGAATGAAATAGATCTGGCCAAGAGCTTGGGCGGGAGTTACGACCTTATCCTGCTTCGGCCTTGATCCTTCCGCCGTTTTAAGACAGTTGTGGATTTCGGTCTTGAGGGCTTCGAAAGAGGTTTCGAGCAGGTCCGTCCCGTGCGGAACATGGGAGTCCAGGCGCAGCGCTTCGACAAACCCTCGTTGCCGTTTGTCCTTGATCTCAAGGCCTTGGGGAATCCAGACCAGCCGGGCGAAATCGCCCTTTCCGGCTCTTTCGATCCCGATTTTATCTTGCAATTCGACCGCAAGGCTATGTCTCCCGCCGACCAGGTGGACGGACAAGTCGCACCGGTCCAGCTCCTTGCGTATGAAGTCCGTTCGCTCCCCGGTACCTGTCGGAATTGGCTGCCGAGGGAGGACGGTATGACCGAGATCCTCAAGGTCGCGCTTCAGCGAATCGCGCTCCAATTCGAGATCCGGCGTGGTTTCCGCCAGGTAGACGGTCTTCTTCGGACCGGGTGGAGGACTTAATGCAGTTTTGAGTTTTTCATCGAGCAACTCAAGCAGCTCCGACATGTTTTTGGCAACGTCGTCGACCTTATACCAATAGGCATCCTTGGATCCATCCAGTTCCCGGATTTCCCCGGTGGTCCGATCCTCTTCGAAAAATTTAAATCCGTTGACCCGTTTCATCTCCGGAGTCTGCGAATCGAGCGGCACCGGCATTTTCTCAATTTTAATGAGGCGTACTTTGTAACCGATCTTTAGTCCGCCGGTCTCATTCGCCGCTTTGCAAAATTCCTGCAGCTCGCGCATCGTCCACTCCGATTTCAGGTAGCGCGGCGACAGAACGGAAACCAGAACGCCGGACCGCCTGAGCTTGAGCAGAATCGCATCCTCAAAGGAATCGTCCCCCGCTAGCTTGGGATCGCGCCAGATTTCAACTTCCTCTCCCAGCCACTGTCAAGCCGGGTTTTTAGGTGACCGCTAAAGTCAGTCACCCATTTGCGACCCCTCCATGGTTGATCGTCCAAATGGGCATAACTTACGAACGCTTCCGGGTCAAAGCGAAGCGGCTTTCCGTTACGTGCGTGGTCCGCTGCCGGCGGGATTCGGATCGTGAAACGCGAAACGGAAGATCCGCGGGTGGGCGATTTTCAAATAGTCTTCGGTTCGCATCACGATCGACTCGGTGAGCGAACCGGCGTTAAACGCGATCTTCCCGTTAGCCGTTATGGACGGATCCACATACAGCTCGAAGGGCAAAACAGGATTTCCAAACGGGGGAACCGAACCGGGCGTCAAGCCGGTTAATCTCTGCAACTCTTCCGCCGTCGCGAAGCGAATTTTCTTCACCTGGAAGCGCTCTTTGATCGCCGCAGAATCCAACTTCAACGCGGCGCTCAGAACGAATAGCCGGAATTCCTCGCCCACTTTGAGCAGCAGCGCCTTGCCTCCGGTGCTTAAATCTTCGCCGCGCGCCGCGGCCGATTCTTCCGACGTGAACGTCGGCGCGTGATGCACCTCGCGGTGCTCGATTCCGTTATCGAGCAGCAATTTCCGGATTACTTCGAGCACCATAGCGCCCACCGGATCAGAACGAACTGCAAAGGGAGACGCAGCCACTGCAAAACCGGGTTGCCCGTCCATCCCGTCGCGGGGACGTGCGCCACGGCCATATAGATGTTGGCCGGGAAAACGGCGATCAACAGGACAGCCAGCCCGTAACCGGCCGCCCGGCGGAACGGAGGAGCGAACAGACCGGCTCCGCCGAGAATCTCGAACAAGCCGCTGATGAGCACCAGGCCGCGATGCCAGGGCAGGAACGGCGGCACGATCGACATGAATTTCGGGGTGTAGAGGAAATGCAAGATTCCCGCTCCGATGAAAAGCACCGACATGGCGACACGCAAAAATTCCGCCATCAAATAACCAGCATACAGTCGCCATAGGAATAGAAACGATAATGTTCCCGCACGGCATGGCGGTAAGCGGCCAGCGTAAGCTCTTTGCCGGCGAGCGCGCACACCAGGAGCAGCAGACTGGTTCGGGGCAGGTGGAAATTCGTTAGCATCGCTCCGGTTTTTTGGAACTCAAATCCGGGATAGATGAACAGATCGGTTTCTCCTTGAAGGCGGCCCGACCTCGAAATGCTTTCGATGGCGCGAACGCTGGTGGTACCCACCGCGACGGCCCTTTCCGCGCCCGCGATGCGCGACCAATCGGCTTCGGCGGCTTCGTACGACTCCGCGTGCAGTCGGTGCCGTTCAATTTGCCGGTCGGGGCCGGCGTGAATTGGCTGAAACGTTCCCAGCCCGACATGCAGCGTGATGCGCGCGATTGCCGCGCCGACGCGACGGCTCTGTTCTAGGATCTCCGGGGTAAAGTGGAGACCCGCTGTCGGAGCGGCCACCGAACCTCTCGCGCGGGCAAAAACGGTCTGGTAGCGGTCCCGATCCTCGGCGGAATCGGGGCGCTTGATGTAGGGCGGAAGCGGCACGTGGCCGATGCGCTCGAGCTCCGCGTAAATATCGGCGGTGTTGTGGAAGCGCAGCGTGCGTTGCCCCAGTTCGCCGCGCGTGAGGATCTCGGCCTCGAGCCCGCCATCGAACAGCACTCGCTCGCCGACCCGCATCTTGCGGCCGGGGCGGACCAGCGCCTCCCAATCCGTCGCCTCCGGAGAGACCGGGCGCAGAAGAAAGACCTCTACCTGCCCGCCGAGATTCTCGCGGCGTCCGAATAATCGGGATGGAAACACGCGCGAATCGTTGAGAACCACGCAATCGCCGGGATGCAGGAAATCTGGAAATTCGCGAAATGCGCGATCTTCCCAAGGGCCGCCGTCGCGATGCAGCACCAACATCCGGGCGGCGTCCCGTTCGCGCGGAGGCCGCTGGGCAATCAGCTCCACAGGCAGTTCGTAGTCGAATTCGGCCAGGTTCAAGTCCGTATCGCTTCCGTTATTTCTGTCGGCAAATCGTCACGCGATTGCAATGCCCCTTACACATTGGGCATGTATTCTCTTTTTCTAAGGAGAATTTTGCATGGCATCCGCCGCTGCGTCGCCTGCTGTACAGTCCAAATTAAACAAGAGTCCGGGTAAATTGGGAACGCTTTTGTTTGGCGTCGTTCTGATTATCGGCCTCTCCTATTGCGCAATCCATCTTCTCTCGGATTTGTCGGTTGTTAAAACGACGTCCGTTTTTCCATTCGTTCTCCTCGGAGTGGCTCTCCTAACAGCGCTCGGATTCGAGTTTGTCAACGGCTTTCACAATACGGCCAACGCGGTGGCGACGGTGATTTACACGCACTCGCTCGAACCCCATATAGCCGTCGTCTGGTCCGGGTTTTGGAACTTTCTGGGCGTGGTGACTTCGAGTGGAGCGGTGGCGTTTGGAATCATCTCCCTGTTGCCGGTCGAGCTGATCCTGCAAGTCGGCGCCGGTTCGGGCTTCGCAATGGTTTTCGCGCTGCTCATCGCGGCGATCATCTGGAATCTCGAGACTTGGTATTTTGGGCTGCCGTCTTCTAGTTCGCACACGCTGGTCGGTTCCATCATCGGTGTCGGAATCGCCAATCAACTGCTGGCACCAAAGACGGGCACCAGTGGAGTGGATTGGGGACAAGCGGCAAACATAGGGAAATCGCTGCTGATCTCGCCGGTGGTGGGGTTCGTTTGCGCGGGTTTACTGCTGTTGCTGATGAAAGCGGTAATTCCCGACAAGCGCCTCTATCAAGCCCCTGAAGGCGAAGCCCCGCCCCCCTTCTGGATTCGCGGCCTGTTGCTTCTAACTTGCACCGGCGTAAGCTTTTTCCACGGCTCGAACGACGGCCAAAAGGGGATGGGCCTCATCATGCTGATCCTGGTCGGAACGGTACCCACCGCTTACGCCTTGAACCACGCCATTACCGCCCAGCAGACGCAGAGTTTCGTCGCTGTGTCCCGCCAGACGGTGGAAACGTTGGATCACTACGTTACCGCGACGGGAGTAAGCGGCGATCCCCGCGCGGAAGTGACGGAATACATTCGCACCAAGACGTTCACGCCGAGTACAACCATTGCATTAAGGCAATTGGTCGGCGATACCGCGAACGAGATGGCAATGTACAAGCAATTGAAGAATGTTCCCCCCAGCCTGGTCCCGAACTTCCGGAACGACATGTACTTGATCAGCGAAGCGTTGCGCCTGATTCAGAAGTCCGGCAATCCGCGAATCTTCGAAGCTGACTCCGGCGTGCTTAAGAACTACAAAAAATACATCGATGGCGCGATCCGGTTTATTCCGGCGTGGGTGAAGGTAGCCGTGGCTTTGGCGCTCGGCATGGGAACCATGATTGGCTGGAAGCGCATCGTGGTCACCGTCGGAGAGAAGATCGGGAAAGATCATCTGACGTATGCGCAAGGCGCCGCCGCCGAGATCACGGCAATGGCGACCATCGGGGCGGCGGACGCTTTCGGGCTGCCGGTGAGCACCACCCATGTGCTTTCGTCGGGCGTTGCGGGAACCATGGCGGCCAACCACTCCGGCCTGCAAATGGGAACCGTGCGCAATCTGCTGATGGCCTGGGTGCTCACGCTGCCCGCGTCCATCCTGCTGGCCGCGCTTCTGTTCTGGGCCTTTCGGAGTCTTTCGATATAGTTCCTGTCGAGTTATCCCGATAGCGGTTGCGGACGACTCGAAATTCGTGTTACAGTTCTCTCAATTCAGCTTTAAAAGGCTGTAACACGCTTTCAGGAGAACCTCGTATGTTTAACCGCTTTGGCTCTGCCGGCCAATTTCCCTTCCGGCTGCTGTGGCTGTGCATTTTGCTTTCCAGCTTTCTTTTCGCGCAATCCGAGCGCGGAACCATCACCGGCGCCGTTCGGGACGCCAGTGGCGCCGTTATCCCCGGCGCCAAGGTCACGATCACGAACACGGCGACCAATACTTCCACAACTCTAACCAGCAACGAAAGCGGCGAGTTCACGGCGCCGAATCTTGCGTCGGGCAATTACAACGTGCGGGTCGAAAAAGACGGATTCCGGCCATCCGACTTAAAGTCCTTGACGTTGAGCGCGGCGAGCACCGTCCGCGCGGACGCGGCGCTCGAGGTCGGCACATCGACGCAGGCTGTCGAGGTCCAGGCCACCGCCGCGACCCTGCAGACCGAAGATTCCAAGACCAGCGTAACCATCGAGAACAAGCTGGTGAACGATCTTCCGCTGGTAGTCGGCGGCGCCGTTCGCAGTCCTTTCGATCTGGCCATCCTCACGCCCGAATCGAAGAACCTCGGCGGAGATAACGGCTTCTCGCTCGGCGGCGGACAGGCGGCCAGCTACGGCACCACGCTCGATGGCGTCTCCACCAATACGACGCGCTCTCTTCAGAAGAGTTGGGTGGCGTCGAACGCTCCGTCGATTGAAGCTATAACCGAGTTTACGGTCGATACCAACGGCTACAAGGCCGAATACGGACACGCGGGCGGCGGCGTCATGACGTTTGTTTCCAAGTCGGGCACGAACAGCTTGCACGGCTCGGCGTATGAGTTTTTGCGCAATAACGATTTCGACGCGAACAATTTTTTCAGCAACGCGGCCGGTCGGAAAGCCGACGGATCGCTTAAGCAGCCGATCCCGATTTACAAACAGAACGACTTTGGATTCACCGTGGGCGGTCCGGTCTATATTCCGAAGGTTTACCACGGGCGCAACAAGACGTTCTTCTTCTTCTCTTACGAAGGTTTCCGAAATCGAAACGGCGCTTCGAACTTCTCGGCAACCGTTCCCACGCCGGAAATGTACATGGGCGACTTCAGCAAGTGGGTGGACTCCACGGGTAAACAGATCCCCATCTTCGATCCGACCAGCCAGACCGCAGATGCAAGCGGAAACATTGTGCGCAAGCCCTTTGCAGGCAACATCATCCCTCAGAGCCTATTCAGTCCGGCGGCGCAGAAAGCCATTTCCGTCTTCCAAAGCAGCGGCGTTTTAAAGTCAAATAATGGCGCTGTACCGGGAACTCCGGCGTATATCAACAACAACTTTTTCGTTACTTCCGGTTCGCAAGTTCAACCAGTCAATAAGTACAGCATCAAGGGCGACCACGTATTCAGCGAGAAACATCGGATTTCGGGCTACTACGGCAACGATCGCGAGTCCGTCGTTCCCGGTCCCGAAGGACCGCCCACGCTCCCCGGACTTTACACCAACTACAACGACCTTCAGCAGGCCAGCGACGTGGTCCGGTTTAGTTGGGATTGGACGCTGGGGCCAACGAAGTTCAACCACTTTTACGCGGGCGACAATAACTGGCGGCAGAACCACAACCCGCCCCAGGAATATATCGGAAACTGGAAAAATAAGTTCTGCTTGGGGGGCGTGCCGGATTGCAATCAGAATCTGGTTAACCTCAACTTCAGCAGCAACGGATATACAGGTTGGGGAGGGCCAGCCAATAACGGCTCGGAGAACACCATCTATTCCTACAACGACGACTTTACCTGGATTCGCGGTAAGCACTCCTTCAAGCTTGGGGGCATGTATCAGTTGGGCCACTATAACGGCTTCGGACGTCAGTGCATCTCCGGCTGCGCCACATTCAACTTTGCGGAAACGGGCGTTCCCGGCGGCACGAATCCGAACGCGGGCGGAAACGCGTTTGCCTCCTTGCTGCTGGGCTATGCGGATACCGGTTCCATCGACACCGTTCGCTTCATCGGGCAGCAATGGCCTTATTTCGCGGGCTATTTCCAAGACGACTGGCGCATTACTCCCAAGCTGGTTCTAAACCTCGGTCTTCGTTGGGAAACCACGCTGCCTCCGACCGGCTTAGGAGATAAGTGGAGCGACTTCTCGCCAACAACCCCGAATCCGGGGGCCGGCAACATCGCAGGCGCTTTGATTTATGCGGGCTCGGGGGCGGGGCGCCAAGGCAGCCGCACGCTGGCGGATTCCTACTTCGGGGCGTTCGGACCGCATATCGGGGGCGCCTACAGTTGGAATTCAAAGACGGTCGTCCGCTCCTCTTACGCCAGGTCCTTCGGCGCTATCACCACGGTCACCGGATCCACCCACCAACGGGGTTTCACCCAAACGTATACGGCTCCGCAAAGTACCGGCGGTATTCAACCCGCTTTCACTCTCGACGGTGGTTTTCCGCCGTACCCGGTTCCGCCGTTCATAAGTCCTTCTTTCGCTAACGGCGACAACATTCCGTGGTGGCAGGGAAAAGAGGCGACGCGTCCTCCCGAGTTCAACAACTTCAACTTTTCGATTCAACGGCAGATCGGCTCTTCGATGGTGCTCGAAACCTCCTACAACGGGGTGATCGGCTCCCACTTGCAGTCGCAGTTGCTGAATTACGACCAAGTGAACCCCCAGTATTTGACCGCCTTCGGAACGGTCGCCCAGAGCACGGCGGTTTTAAATAGCAAGCTCGGTTCACCCCTCGCGAATGCGGCGGGAATCGGGGAGCCGTACCCCGGTTTCATTAGGTTTTGGGGCAACAATGCGACCGTAAAGCAGGCTCTCCGGCCCTATCCTCAATACAACGGGATCGATACATATGGCGGAGGCGGCGACCACAGCGGCCATTCTAGCTATCACGCCGCAATTATCAGCTTCCAGAAGCGTTATGCGGCCGGGCTGACCTTCCAAACATCCTACGTTTTTTCGAAATTGCTCACCGATTCGGATAGCTACTGGGGCAACGGCAGCACTGCGGCCGACCAGTACAACCGCCGCCTCGAAAAATCCATCGGCCAGTTCGACGTGACGCACAACTTTAAGCTTGGGCTGGTGTACGACCTGCCATTCGGGAAGGGTCGAAAGTATTTGACTAGTGGCGTGGGAGCCTGGGTTGTTGGAGGCTGGCGCATCAACAGCACTAACTTCTATTCGAGCGGCCAACCGATCAGCCTGAGCAGCTCTTACGGTCTGCCGCTCTTCAACGGACGCAGCACGCCGTATATTACCTCTTACTCCGGATGGAGAGCCCCGACGAAAGGCAGCAGTTTCGATCCGCAGGTCGACAACTTTCTCGTCCCGTATGGCACCGGACCGTTTCCGTTACAGGGTTTGACAACCGCCGACAACGGCTTTGGAAATTCGACTCGTTATAACCCGAAGGTCCGGCAGTTCCCGAACCTGACCGAAAACATGTCGGTGGCCCGGACGTTCCCGATTCACGAATCGGTTCGCCTGGAGTTTCGCGCCGAAGCCTTCAACGTGTTTAACCGCGTCCGTTTCGGGACCGGCTCCACGAACATACAGGATACAAACTTCGGCCACCTCACCAGCAGCGGCGACTTGTTAAATTCGCCGCGGCAGTTGCAGTTGGCATTGAAGCTTTACTTCTAGCCGGAACTCAACAGCCGGTTATTTTGGCGGGCGGCCTCTCCGGGGGCCGCCCTTTTTCTTGGAGTTTCTCAGGTAATTCGCGGCGATCTAAACTGCCTGAATCGGTAGAGCGCCCGCCGAAGTGGAATACACTTTCTGGCTCAACGTACCAAACCACGCGTTTTGAACTTCAGGCGGGAACGTTTGTATCAGCCGATCCATCCGCGACCGAATGTCGGCAACCAGCGCCGAGTTCCGGTCTGCCCGGTCGTGCGTCTCATCCAGATCCGCGGCGACATTGTAAAGTTCCGGATTCGGCAGCGGCAAATTCAAGCGTCCTCCGGGCGGGTCCGGCGAATATATCTGCGTGTTGAAGCGCGTGACGTGCAGCTTCCAGGGACCCAGCCGCGCCGCCTGCAGGCAAATGTTGCTGAAATACAGGAAAGCCTCGCGCGGCAGGTCATTCTGCTGACCGCTCAACAAGGGCCATATATCGATGCCGTCGAGCGGATTCGGGGGCAGCGGCGCACCGGTCAACCCGGCAATGGTTGGCAGAATATCCATATTGGTCGCCAAAGCCTGGGTTACTTGACCGCTCGGAATAGAACCGGGGAACCGCGCAATGAACGGCACGCGCATTCCGCCTTCAAATATCTCTCCCTTGCGCCCCCGCAGCCCGCCCGTGCTTCCCTGGTACCAAGGTCCGTGATCGCTCGAGAACATGACCAGCGTGTTGGAATCAATTCCATTGTCTTTAAGCGCCTGGAGGATATGTCCGACGCTCGCATCGATCTCCTGGATCGAGTCGCCGTATAAACCTTGCCCGGAAACGCCCAGGAACGGTTTCGAAGCGGAGTAGGGAACGTGGGGGAACGAGTGCGGCATGTACAAAAAGAATGGGCCGCCCTTCGAACGTTTGATGAAATCCACCGCAACTTGCGTGTAGCGCTGCGTCAGGTCGTCTAAATTACACTTCTGCTCAATGACATCCGTGTTATGCATGAGCACGCGAGGCGACATATCGATGCTGTACGGTATGCCGAAGAACTCGTCAAAGCCCTTGTTTGTGGGCAAAAACTGCGGCAGGGATCCAAGATGCCACTTTCCCACGCACATGGTTGCGTAACCAACGCTCTTCAACATCTGGGCGATCGTGGTTTCAGACGCCGGCAGCCCATAAGTATCGGTGGGATCGATCACGCCAGGTATGCCGACGCGCGTGGGATAACGCCCGGTCATCAAAGCCGCTCGAGAAGGCGAGCAGACCGCGTTCGCCGAGTTGAAATGCGTGAAGCGCGTACCTTCCTGAGCCATGCGATCGAGATTTGGGGTCGAGACATTCGATCCGTAGCAGCTCAGATCGCCGTAGCCGAGATCGTCGGCAAAAATGACGATGATATTGGGCGAACGAGCCAGGGCACGCGCCGAAATAGCGGCAATCGCTCCCGTCGCGGCGGTTTTTAGAAACGCGCGCCGGTCTCCGTCGAGAAAGCCGCGTTGCTCTTTAAACGCAGTTCCATTCTTGTATCCCTGCAGAAATGAGCGCCGACTGCCCGTCATCTTGCTTCAGCCCTGTCGGTTCGAGGAGAACTCAAGCGTTTCGAAGGGCATGCGGTTCGGATAAACAATTCTCATCACCTGCAGTATCGTGCTGTATCTTCCGGAATCTGGCCGATTGTACCAGATCCCGATGCGGTTGTCGCTGGTTTTCAACATTACGGCAAATTCTCAAGTCGGAAACGTACCGTATTTCCTAGAGGGCAGGCCCGGCAAATGCAAAAGCCGCTGCCATTAGCACGCCTGGCGTCAGCGCCCTGGTTATCAAATCGCTGCGGACCGAGAGCGAAGCCAGTCCGTTCGGCGTTACCTGGCAGGAGCAGCAGGCAATCAGCTGTTCATCGGGCGAAAATGTGTACACGTTTACGCAGATATTACTGCTTTGCGCGGGGAGCGAAACCGTGGAGCGTAGCGCACCTGGAATGCCCCGAAACGAAATCGGGGCGGTCGATCCCGCTACCGATCCCGACGTGACGATGGCAGTACCGCCATTCGCGAAATTGACGCCTTGGAGCGCATAGGTCACCGGAGCCGCACACGCCCCAGCAGTTAACGATAGGGCGGCAAGAGAAAGGCCGCGGTAAGGCGGCATTGAATTAGCACGTTGTGTCTCTCTCTAGCAGGTTACACTGTTCTATTGCTTTAGCCGATGCAACTTCTGATCCTTTTCCAGCATCTCGACTAACCGCGCAATCCACCTCTCCCGTGTAGCCGGCGTACGGGCAGTCTGAATCCGGAAAAGAACGGCATATCGGTTGGCTTTATCCAGCTTTGCGAAAAAGGCTTTGGCTCTCGAATTGCTATCGAGCGCCGCCTGCAAATCGACCGGCACGGTGGCCGAGGTGGATGAGTCATACGCGGTATCCCACCTCCCGTTGTCTCTCGCGCGCTGAATGGATTCCAGTCCAGCGGGAGCCATCCGGCCGCTCTCGATCAACGCGAGCGCCTTCGCGCGATTCACCTTGGACCAGACGCTCGTTTTCCGCCGCGGCGTGAATCTCTGAATCCACGAATGCTCGTCGTGCTTTTTCTTGTGGCCATCGATCCAGCCGTAGCAGAGACCCATTTCCACCGCTTCGTCGTAGGTGACCGATTTCAAGTTGGATGCTTTCTTTGCCAATCGCAACCATACGCCGGACGATGACCGATGATTCCGTTCGAGCCAGTCCGCCCAGTCGCTCCGCGACGCGAACAGAACGATGGGAAGATCGCCCGGCGGGTTCATTTTGTCGCGTGGAGGAAGCTTTTCAGATCGCGCTCGTTCACGCCCGGCTCGCCCGGCGCAACGTTATTCAGCTTGCCCATTCGCATCCATTTCTCAAGCGTATCGACCAAGCTGAAGAGGTGGTCGAACGAATCGACCACGAACAATAACGGCTGATAGTGGTTGATCTCGAAACTTTGATTGATGGCCCATTCGAGCTGAATCGGATCGCGCTGCACTTCGGGCGAATCGATGGCATGCTCGATCTCACCAAATGAGCTGAGCAGGCCGCTGCCGTAGGCCCGCAAACCGTTATCCCCCTTCATTAAGCCAAACTCGACGGTGAACCAGAAGAAGCGCGCCATGGCTTTGATAATGCTCGTCAGGCGGTGCAACCGCTCCGTCTCATCGCGAATTCCGGCGACGAGCTCGGCGGCGGTGTGCGCGCATTCGCCGAAACGGACCAGGGTTTCGGCGAACGCCGCATCGGTGTGCATGGGGACGTGGCCGGCGATGTCGTGGAAAATATCCGGCTCCGGCAGATAATCGAGATTTTTGGAATCGCGGATCGTGATGGTGGTCGGGAACGCGCGGCTGCGGAGGCAATCGAAAAATACGAAGGCCGGAACGTAGCCGCTCACCGGACGCGCTTGAAAACCGGTTAAGGGACGCAGGAAGCGATTCACGTCTTCGAGGAGCGGCACGCGATCCGAAGGTAGCCCTAACGCCTCGATGCCATGCAGAAAATGCCGGTTGGCGTAGCGATGCCACCGCGGTACCATCCTGGCGTACAAGCGCCGCCAGGCTTCGTGATTCTCCTCCGAATAAAGTGCGTATGGTTGGCGGATGAACAGCTCGCCGTGGCTTTGCGCTTCTTCAATGAACGGCGATTGCGTGGTGGTAAGTCCGGGAGAACCGGCGGCGATCATATAGTGCCCCGGTTTCATTTTGACACCATAACCACCACTGAGATGTGGTGTCTTGCACTGTTATCTTAAAGTTGCGATATGATGGCCGCTGAATGCTGGACTTATCGGCCAATCGTTCGCGAATCGCGATCGCCCGGGAACGGGGGCGGCGCCATGAAATAAGCACGGCGGGGCGGAAATCCCGCGATGTCCAAATGGATATTTCGTTCGTCCGCGCCGCCCGGGTCGTTTAACGTGGATACGCGGACAGCAGCCGCCGAGAAGGAGACCGGTAGGTTGGAGGCCTTCAGCGACGGCGTGTTTGCCATCGCCATGACACTCCTGGTTTTGGAATTGAAAGTTCCGCGCATAGCCGAAGGAAATGGCGCGCCATCCTCGGCTGCACTTGCCACGGCGCTGCTGCAGCAATGGCCGGGCTATGTCTCCTTCGTCACCAGCTTCCTTACCGTGTTGATTATGTGGGTGCACCACCACGCCATTTTCCGGTTGGTGCGGGTGGCCGACACGCCGCTACTTTTCACGAATGGCTTGCTGCTTCTGTTCGTAACCGTCGTTCCCTTTCCGACCGCCGTGATTGCCATGTATCTAAGGACCCCGGCGGCTGTCGCGGCTTGCGCGTTCTACGCCGGCACTTTCGTTCTCCTCGCCATCTCGTTTTATCTGCTGCTGATGGCCGCGTTCCGGAAGACGATTCTGTTGCCCGACGTTTCCGAAACCGCCATTCAACGCCTGCGCAAAAGCTACCGCATGGGACCGCCGCTCTATCTTCTCTCTTTTGGAGCCGCGTTCATCAGCCCTTGGCTTTGTTTGGGGATCTGTACGGCACTGTGGATCTTCTGGTCGACGACGGTCATTTGCGCGGATGACGACCGCGAGGCGCTATTCCGGAAGGATGGATGACGCTTCCCGGAGCATTTGTTGCTCCGAGGGGCTGAACTTGCTTCGAAATTCTTCACTGTTCATGCGGGCGCGCCGCTCGCTCTCGGGCAGGTTTCTCAAAGAGTTGAGCTCGCCGCGCACCTGGCTCCGGCGATTGGGCGGCAATTCCGCGACTTGTCGCGCAACTTGCCGCACTTCGGCCTGTTTCTCCGGCGGCAGTTCGTCGAAACGTTTCTTGCGATCCAAAAGCTTCTGGCGCTCTTCAGGCGCAAGCTGCTGGTATTGGTTCAGCCTGCGTTCGATTTCCTGCTGACGCTGCGGCGGCAAGCCTTCCAGAGCTTTGCGCCGCTGTTCCGGCGTCATGTGGTCGAGTTTTTCGAGCCGCGCAACCCCAACCTGCTGCCCAACCTGCTGTCCGACCTTCGGCTGCCCAGCCTTCGGCTGCCCAGCCTTCTGCGGGTTCTTCGGAGCTTGCGCCGGTTTCGCCGGCCGAGCCAATCCCGGACGGCCCATGCCGGCGTGCGGTCCTTTCTGCGCCCATGCTCCGACGCCGGCCAGAACCAATAAAATTATCGATCTGGAACAACCATTCGGCATTCTCACATCGATTTTGAATCTGGCTTGTTGTCTTTTGGAACCAAATCGAACTGGCGCAGCATTTCCATATCTTCGAGGGTCCTCTCCACCTGGTCGGCCTCGGTGAGCGAAACGCGAATTTCAGGCGTGGATGGTTTCGTAACCGCGCCGCGGGGACGCTGGTCCAGCAGAAAGCCAGCCACGACAAGCACTCCAGCCGCGGCCAGCGGAAATGCCGGTCGCCAGACGATCGGGCGGAACGTTTCGAGCACATAGTCCCATCCGCGCCGGTACCATGGAGCGGCATCCGCCTTGTGAATCCGCCCATAAAGTCGACGATCGAAATCCGCGCTCACCGGCGCCACTTCCCAGGAATCGAGCGCGTTCCAAACTGCCCGCTGCTCGTCGCGCAAATGGACGCACTGCGGGCATACAGCCATGTGGCTTTCGAGAATCGCCACCGTGTCCGCGTCCAGCGTCCGGGCGCAATAGGCCAGCAGAACATCCGCGTTTTCATTAGTTTCGATCGGGCAATTCATAATTCCTCTTTTGCTAATACCTCAAGCCATGTGCGCCAACCGCGCGCGCAAACTCTCATAAGCCCGGAACAGCAGCGATTTCACCGCCGATTCCGAACAATCCAAAACTTTTGCAATTTGAGAGTACTCCATCTCCTCGTACTTGTGCATCAAAACCGCCGCGCGTTGCTTTTCCGGCAAAGACGCAATCGCCGCGCGCACTTCCTCCAGCTTCACTTCATACACCATCGACTGCTCAACCGTTATCTTACGATCCGGCAACTCTCGCGACGGCCCATCGCTCGAGTCGTCGTCCAGGCGCTCCTGGCCCCGTTCGTTCTTGCCATCGCGCAGCCAGTTCAACGCCAGATGCGTCGCGATCCGGAACAGCCAGGTGGTGAACTTCGCCGTCGGCTCATACGTCCCGCGGGACCGGTAAACCCGCAGAAACACCTCCTGCGCCAACTCTTCCGAAATGGCGTAATTCTGAATCATGCGGTACACAAAATGAACCACCGGCGAGCGGTGTTTTTCAAGCAAGAGGGCGAAGCTCCCTCCATCTCCGTCCTTGACCCGAAGCATTAATTCCGCGTCGTGGTCAAGAGCCGTAGAGGCTCCCATAGCCGTGTTAACCCCTTGTTTCATGAAAGGTTTCGGCGCGTCGATAAATACCGGTTACTCGCCTTTGAGCGTTCGGTCCATCAGGTACCGTAAAGCCTCGGCCGGCGCGCGTCCTAATTGCAGAACGGCGTGCATCTGTTCGACAATCGGCAGGTCTACTCCGTGCAGACGCCCCAATTCCGCCGCGCTGGAAGTTGTTTTGATCCCTTCGGCCACCATGCGCATTGAGGATACAATCTCGGCCAAGCCCCGGCCCTGGGCTAATTCTATTCCCACCTGTCGATTGCGGCTCAGATCCCCAGTACAAGTTAATATTAAATCTCCTAAACCGGCCAGACCCGAAAGCGTCCTAGGATGCCCCCCCATCGCGATGGCGAGCCGGGTCGTCTCCGCCAAACCGCGTGTAATTAGCGCCGCGAGCGTATTGTGGCCAAGACCAAGGCCCGAACAGACCCCGGCCCCGAGCGCGACGACATTTTTCAAGGCACCGCCTACTTCGACGCCGGTTGGGTCGGGACTCGTGTAGAGCCGGAACGTCGGCCCGGAAAACCATCTTTGTATGCACTGCGCCAGTTCCGTGTCTTCCGACGCGATCACCAAAGCGGTAGGATTTCCATCGGCAACCTCTCTCGCAAACGTGGGCCCGGACAAGACGCCAACGCGCGGACGGAAACGCTCGCCGACAACGGCCTCGATTATCTGGGAAGTTCGAAGCAATGTTCCGTTTTCCAGGCCCTTCGTGGCGCTGACGAAGAGCATCTCCGGAGTAAGCGATGGAAGCATCTCCCGATAAATGTCGCGCGCCACGTGAGACGGCAT
>JBPCKZ010000173.1:0-12615 GCA_051003795.1 Bryobacteraceae bacterium
CCGCGCGTCTGCAATTCGCCCATCGTCGCGCCATCCCATGGCAGCTCTTCGCCATGCTCGTTCACGATGCGGACATCCACGCCCGCCACCGGCAGGCCATGACGCGCGAGCCTTTCGAAGCGCTGGGGTTCCGGAAGCTCGTCCAGATGGCTTTTCAACGACATGACGGTCGCGATGGGCGTTGTTTCCGTCATTCCCCAGGCGAGCATGAACTTCGTGCCGTACTTCCGCGCATACGATTCGATGAACTGGCGAGGCAGGGCGGAGCCGGCGCACACAACCAGCCGGAGGCTCAAAATATCGTGCGACAGTTTTTCGAGATGGCTATAGAGCGTCATCCAGATGGTCGGCACGCCCGCGGTGAACGTCACTCTTTCGCCATGGATGAGTTGGCCGATATCGATGGGCTGTAGCTGCCGCCCGGTGAAGACCAGCTTCGCGCCGGTCATGATGGCGGCATACGGAATGCCCCAGCCATTGGCGTGGAACATCGGAACGATCTGCAGGACGGTGTCGCGCTCGCTCAACGCGAACGTGTCCGCCATGCACAGCCCGTAACTGTGCAGGAACAGCGCGCGATGCGTGTAGACAACCCCTTTGGGATCGCCGGTCGTGCCCGACGTGTAGCAAGTCGCCGCGGCGGCCGTCTCCTCGAGGGCGGGCCACGGAAAGGGCGTCTCCGGCGAGGCGGCGAGCATTTCTTCGTAATCGAACGCGGATTCGGGCACCGGTTCGTCGCTCAGGATAAAGATATGCCGCACGCATGGGATGCGGTCCTGAATCTGTTCGAGCACGGGAGCGAGCGAGGCATCGACCAACAGGACGCGGTCTTCGGCGTGATTGACGATGTAGGCCAACTGATCGGGCGACAGCCGCGGGTTAAGCGTGTGCAGCACCGCGCCATAGCATGGAACCGCGAAGTAGATCTCAAGATGCCGGTAGCCGTTCCAGCAGAGCGATCCGACCCGCTCGCCCTTCTGCAACCCGAGCCGCGCGAGCGCATGCGCCAGGCGGTGGACGCGCCGGTGGAAATCCGCGTAGGTGTAGCGATGCATGCCGGCCGGCGATTTGCTCGCGATCTCAGTCCGGCCGTAGAGTTTTGCCGCGCGCTCCAGAATGTGCGGCAAGGTTAGCTGGTAATCCATCATCATGCCGCGCATGGTCAATCATTTATAGCAGGTGTCATGTGGCGCGCGCGCGCTTGCTTTTCGCGATTCTAGCTCTGCCCGGGAATTTTCCGCCGGAACGCGGCTAGAATTTTCCGAGCCGCGCCCGATGAGTCTTTCAGGAAGGAATATATGGACATTTCCCCTGTTACCGCCGCAAGCCACGCGATCGCGCCGGTTGAGGCCACCGTCCCGCCCGCGCAAGCCGCCGAAAATCGCCAATTGATCCAAACTGTCAAGGCCCTCAATGCGAGCCAATTCTCCGGCGAGAACCGGGAATTCACGTTCTCGGTCGACCGCGTCACGCACCGGCCCATCATTCGCATCGTCGACACCAAAACCAATGAGGTTGTGGAGCAATTGCCGGCGGAGTACCTGCTGAGAATGGCGGCGGACGCCGATTCTCGCGGAAAGTAGCTAAAATCCCGCATTTCGCGCCCGATAAGAATCTTGAGAGATATGAAAATGAATCAACGACTTGCCGCTTACCTGGAACAGAGAATCCTGTCCGCCGACCCGGTGGAACTGATCCGCATCTTGTACCAGCAAGGCCTGACCGAGGTTCGGGAAGCCCGGCGCCATCTTGAGGCCCGCGATATCGAAGCGCGCTCCAAATCCATTTCCAAGTCGTTCGAAATTCTGTGCGAACTCAGCCGGTCGCTCGATATGGACCGCGGCGGCGAGATCGCGGAACGGCTCTCGGGCCTCTACGACTATATGCGGGGCCGGCTCCTCGACGCCAACTTCCAGCAAGCGGATGAACCGCTGGCGGAGGTTTTGAGCCTGTTGAGCACGTTGGCGGAAGCCTGGGAGTCGGTTAAGCCGCTTGCCCCCACGCTTGTCGCCACGCGTGCCAATAAGGGGCCGGTGCTGGTGAAAGCATGGACGCCGGAACCGGTTGCCGAAGGCTGGAGCCTCGCGGGCTGAATTCCGGTCTCCTACGATGCCTTGTTTAAACTCGCTTCCACCATGCGGGCGAGTCCAAGGCCGCCCGCGGAACTCAGCGCCTGGGCGAATTGCTGTTCCGCCATTTCGACGGCGGATGCGCCGGTCTGGTCGTCCCCGGTTCCCATCCAGCCCTGGGAACCCGAGTCGCGCGCGCTTTTTAGCATTTGAGCGATCAAGAAGGATTCGAACTCGCGAGCGGCATTCCGCACCTTTACGGGATCCGCCGGTGCCGGGGGCTTCCCGGAAATTGCAAGCGGCTTGGCCGGGGAGATTGGGTCGCTGGGCATGTTTAGTGGCATGTTTAGTGGCATGTTTAGATCACCTCGAGATCGGCATCCAGCGCGCCGGCCGCGCGCAAGTTTTCCAGAATCGCGATCACATCGCGCGCCGTCGAGCCGATCGCGGTTAGCGCGCGCACGAGTTCATCCACGGTCGCTCCCTGCTTCAGGACGACATTGTGCGCCTTCTCTTCCTTCGCGGCCACGGTTTCCTCGGGCACCACCTGCGTGGTTCCCTTCGAGAGCGGTTCCGGTTGCGAGACCGAAAAAGTAGTCTGGATTTCCACCGTCAAATTGCCATGCAAGATCGCTACCGGCGAAATCCTAACCTGATTTCCCATTACGATCGTGCCCGTGCGCTCGTTTACAACAACTCTCGCGCGGCGATCCACTTCGACCTCGAACTTCTCCAAAGTGGAAATGAACTCGACCGGATTGCGCGCTAGATCGGCTGGTACGGCGACACTGACCAGCGCCGAATTCTCCGCACGGGCCGAATTTGGATATTTCAGATTCACGGCATCGGCGATGCGCGCGGAAGTGGTGAAATCCGGCTGCCGCAATTGCAGATTCAGCTTGGCGCCGGGTGCGACCGATGGCGCCGCGCGCTCCACAATCGCTCCATTTGGCACGCGCCCGACGGTGGGGTGATTCACGGTCTGGCTATTCCCCGCCTTGCCGGCCACGAAACCTCCCGTCACTACAGCCCCTTGCGCAAGAGCGAACACCTGGCCATTCGCCGCGCGCAAGCTGGTGAGCACAAGCAATCCTCCTTGCAGATTGGCCGAATCGCCAATAGCGGCGGCTGTCACGTCGATGCGCGAGCCGGGTTGCGCGAATGGCGGCAGCGTGGCGGTCACCATTACCGCCGCCGTGTTCTTGACGGTCAATTGAGTGGGAGAAACGGAAACGCCCATGCGCTCGAGCAAATTGGTAAGACTCTGCGCCGAGAATATGGTTTGCCGGCGATCTCCCGTTCCGGCAAGCCCGACCACCAAGCCATAGCCCACCAACTGGTTATCGCGCACGCCTTCGAGGGTCACGAGGTCCTTCAACCGCGTGGCGTCGGACACGGAAGCGGCCAGAGACAAAATAAATATCAATCCGACGGTTCGCATTTAGAAAGGAAGCAGCCCCAGGATCAGCCGGTACAGAAACATCGGCCGGTGAATGGCGTCCTGCACCACGCCCTTCCCGTTGATATTCACTTCCAATTGGCCGAGGCGGCTCGATTGTATGGTGTTGGCCGCCGTCAGGTCGGCCGGACGAACCACGCCCCTGACGGTGATCGACTGATGTTCGGAATTCACCTCTATCTGTTTGCTTCCCTCGACCACCAGATATCCGTTCGGGAGCGTTCGGATCACGCGCGCCGTCAGGGATGCGGTGAGAGTTGTCTGCCGGGATGTTGTGCCTTGGCCATTGAGGGTGGTCGATCCAGTCAAAGTCAGCGGATTCTGGAGGATGCCACCCACTTTGGTGGGCCCGGCAAGAGCGGTAATGGAATTTTTAGTGGCGGAGGTGCGAGCTGTCTTGGTCGACCCCGTCGAGACGGCTGAGGCGTTTTCGGAGACGAGTATGGTCACTATATCGTCTACCTGGCTTGCCCTCAAATCCCGAGCTAGATCGGCCATGTACGCCGCCGGCGACCAGAGCGATCCGGGTGAGGTGTCGTGCGCTTCGGCGTCCGCCCCCCGCCGGGTGGCATCGTGCACGTAGATGTCCAGCGGCGAAGGCTCCGGCGGTCGCGGCTTCATTTTCGAGAACGGGCCGGCTAACAGCCCAATCGCGCCCAAGCTGTATACGGCGATTGCGAAAGTCTTATTCATTGCGAAACCAGAACCCTTCCTTTTCCGGATATTTGGGCGGGGAATTTCTTGCCGCTTTTCAGATTCAACACGGATATGGTGTCGCCGCTCTTGCCGCCGGATTCGGCGCGTCCGTCCAACTCGAGACGCGCCGCCCCGGCCACCGCTTCAACCTTGACGCGATCGCCGCGCGAAACATCTTGGGGATCGCCCAGCGCGGAGGTCGAAACCACGGACCCCGCCCGCACGCCGCGCCGGAGTACGCGGCCCACAACCGCTTCAACCGATTGAGCGGCCGGTTCCGAATCGGGAAATCCTTCCGAGGTTTCGAATCTTACCTGCGAAGCTTCGACTGGCGCGCCGGCTTTTAGGTTTTCCGCGGCCACAATATGCGTGGTCCGAACTTGGATCTTCACGCGAACCCAGAGCGGAAACCGCCGGTTCGTTCCATAGCGCACGTAACCTTTCCATAAGGCCGTTCCGGCCTGAACCGCGCCTAAGCCCGCGCGCGGGAACACGATTTCGCCCAGCGGCGCCGGATACAAACTCAACTCTGTAATCTCAATGCGAGCCTCCGCAATCCCCAAGGAGGCCTGTAAAGCTCCGAGCAAAATTTCCCAATCCACGGGACGCAAAGGCCGCTCAAAGCACAAGTCGCGGAAGACGTCCGCCGCCATTGCGTAGCGCGCGGCCACCCGCGCCAGTTCCCCGCCATGAAAGATCCGGCGAGCTCCGGGCGCGGGCGCAAATCCCAGCGGCGCATCCGTGGGGAGGGCCGAGAATCTGGCATCCGCGGCCGCCAAATCCCGGCCCAAGATGCTGTCGCCCTCCACCGGATGGCAGGTTGCCGCAAGCGCGGCGGCCATAAGCACGGGAAAAATCATCGGACCATGTTGTTCACTTGCGAATACATGTCGTCCGAAGCCTTGACGACTTTCGAATTCGCTTCGTACGCCCGCTGCGCCACGATCAGATTCACAAACTCTTCAACGACGGTGACATTCGACTGTTCCGTGTACCCTTGCAGCAGCGAGCCGATCCCTTCCTGGCCGCCCGGGTTGCCGACCGCCGCTTCTCCGGACGCGTCGGTGGGCATGTACAGGTTGCGGCCGATGCTGTTCAGCCCCGCCGGATTCTGGAAATTGGCGAGTTGGATCTGACCGGCGAGCTGCGACGCCGTCTGGCCGGGCTGCGAGAAGCTGACCGTGCCGTCGGAAGCGATATTGACCGCTTGCGCGTCCGGGGGAATCGTGATTTGCGGCTCCAGCGGATCGCCGTCCGAAGTGACGACGTTGCCGTCGCGGTCCAAGTGGAACGCGCCCGCGCGCGTGTATGAGATCTCGCCCGTCGCGCGCCGGATCTGAAAGAATCCGCGTCCCTGAATTACAAGGTCGAGCGGATTTCCTGTGGCGGCAAAGTCTCCCTGGCTGAAATTGATTTCATTCGAAGACGTGCGCGTGCCGAGGCCCACTTGAAGCCCCGTCGGGACCACCGTTTGTTGTCCGGCGGAAGCGCCCGGTTGGATCATGTTCTGATAGAGCAGATCCTGGAATTGCGCGCGGCGCGATTTAAATCCCAAGGTATTGGCGTTCGCCAGGTTGTGCGAGATGTTATCGACGTTGAGTTGCTGCGCGGTCATTCCGCTGGCAGCGCTGTATAGAGCTCGAATCATTTGTTCTCCTTTACGAATCCAGGCCTAAATCGTCATTGATCACGCGCCAGGCTTCGCTACCGGGAGCGTCGCCGTACATCGCGAACAGGTCCGCCGCAAGCCCGGCGTTCACCGCCTTCCCATTGGGCTCGACGATCATCCGCTCCGGCGCGGAACGCGAAAAGTTGCCGGCGAGCGAATCTTCGCGCACCACGCCGCCGAGTTTTTTCGCGAGCGCGTCCGCCGCATCGGCTGTCGCGAACTGGAGCGGATTGTCCGGCACGTCCGCGCCTCCGGCGAGTGCCGTGTGAACGTTCGCCTCGTACGGCGAGACCGGAACCGCCGGAGCCGGGGACGCCGCCGCGGCCACCTGGCTAAACACGGCGGCGAAACCGCCGGATGCCGGAGGTTGGGACACTTGCGATTGCGACACCGGATTCGGCGTCACCGCTAAATGGTTGTCGATTATCGATAGCATTACGAGCCCACCCGCGCGACTTCCTCGATCGCCCGCTTGTTCATCTCCACTCCCAGCGTCATCGCCTTGTTCAACATCTCGAACTGGCGCATCACGCTCACCAGGCGCACCGCGGCATCGGCCGGCCCGACATTCGAATCCTCCACGTGACCCTGCTTCACTTCCGTCGTGGCCTCGATTGCGCGCGTCTTCGGATCGATCTTATAGAAGTAGTTGTTGCCTTGCTTGTTCAGAGCGGCGGAATCCTTAAAGCCCACCACGGCGAGTTGCCCCAGCGATTGCCCTTCCTGGCGGATGTTTCCGTCGGCCGATACATCGATTGCGGCCGTCGATTGCGTCCGCACCGTCTTCCCATCCGCGGTTCGTACCGGATATCCGTCGGTGGTCGTGAGAATGCCCGCCACGGAGAGCCGGAAACTTCCGTTCCGCGTGTAGAGCGCTCCTTTAGGACCGTTCACGGCGAAAAATCCTTTGCCCGAGAGCGCGAAATCGAGCGGATTGCCGGTCGCGCGCAGGATGCCTTGGGCATGGTCGGTCCACGGCTTTTCGATAACGGGCAGCGTATCGGGAGAATCGGCGGCGTCGGGCGAAACATACAAGCTGTAGAATTCGTGATCCATCTTGTAGCCGCCGGTGTTGACATTGGCGATATTGTTCGCCAGCATGTCGAGCGATTCCATGCGCGCGCGCATGCCGCTTGCGGCGGAAATACTGATTGCGTCCATCGTGATGTCCTCGCAAGAGCAAGGGCAAGCGGCGGGCCGAATCGCGAAAGTTTTCGTAAATCGTTATAACGGCGAAGCGCCGGGACGATAAGGGTTTCAGGAAGGGTCCGTTTAGCGCGGCAAGAACCCGTCACTGCCGCGCATACGCCAATAATTTGGCGGTCTCTTCGGTCGCTAACCGCTTCAAAAACAGCGGAATTCAATTGGCGGTCGATCTGCATTCTTCCGTGGCGTGAGGCTCGCGACTAATGCCGGATCGGCCCGGAACTTCCCAGTGGGATCGTTCAGCCCGAAGCTGGATGTGAAATCGGGAGGAGCCGTTTCGAATGGTTTCGCAGCGCTGCTACAAGTACTGCTGCCGGTTGAACCGGAGCCCGTACCCGTCCAGCAGACCGCAAATTCCTCGAATGCGCATTCGTTCCCGATTGAAGCCGCTCCTCCGGCGGATACGGAAATGTACCGCTCGCGATCCGGTCGCGCCGGGGAGACGAACGCGCAGCAGGCGACGCGAACTGGCGTGAATCGGCCGGAAGCTGCCCTGGCCGAAGCTTGGGGCGTGATGCCGCTCGCTGGTGAGGCGGACAGTCATAACGCGCCTAAGATTTCCAAATCCGATGGGAAAGCGAAGGTGAACACCGCCGAGGGGTCGGAGGCAGCACCGCTTCCTTGCGGTCGCGGCTCGGAAGTCGCTGGCGCGACGGGCAGCCACAACGCGCCTTCGGACCCAAAGTCCGATGGGGAAGTGAAAGTGAAATCCGACTCAGCAGCGCTTCCTTACGGTCGCGGCTCGGAAGTCGCCATAGCCCCCGCCAGGGTTCCGGCCGTTGGCGGCTCCGTGCCGGGGCGAGCTGCGCTTCAAAAAAACCCGTCGCGTCCAAAACCGCCCGCGGAAGCGGACCCATCCAAACCCGCGCCCGCGGCCCCGGTCGTAAGCTTGGCTCCTATCGCAATCGAACGCGAGCCAAGCGATCCCGAACCAGGACCCGTGCCGGCAACCAACATCGAAGCTCCCGATCCCCCGCGCGCGGTTCCCGGGCAACCGGCCCGGGCATCCGCCGAACTCGCCTTCGCCGCAAAAATCGCGCCGAAAGCGCCCGACGCGGCCAAACTGCCGGACGCATCCCCCATGAAATCGCCAGCCGCCCCGCCGCCCGCGCCCCACGAACAGCCGCTCCGAATGATTCCGGAGATTCCGCTTGCGCCGCAGCCCGTCGCTGTTTACCAGGGCGGAGAAATGCGGCAAGCGGAACCGAAACCGGAGATACGCGAACCCGCGCGCGTTCTGGAGCCATTGCCCGAACCGCCGGCCACGAAGGCAGCCGATGCGATGCGCGACATCTCTTTGCGGTTAACGGACGCGAGCAAAGAGCAGGTTGAAGTGCGGCTATCCGAACGGTCGGGAGAGCTTCGCGTCTCCGTGCACTCGGCGGATTCGCAACTGAACGCCGAACTTCGCGGCGGTCTCGGCGACTTGGCCGGGAAACTCGAAAAGAGCGGCTTCCAAACCGAGACGTGGCGCCCCTCGTCCGGGGATCGCGAGTCTTCGCAACAAAACGGGCAGCAACACGGGCAACAACACGGGCAACAACACGGGCAGCGGCAGCAGCCTCGCGGAGAAACATCACAGCCGCGCAATCGGCGGATCAACCGTCCGAAATGGATTGAAGAAATAGGAGAACAGTCGAAATGAGTTCCATTAGCAACAGCCTGGCATCGCAGACGCCCACGCCGGCCGCCGCGCCCGCAACCGCGTCCCCAACCGACCCCAAGTCACTCACCAGCGAGCAGACGTTTTTGAAACTGCTGGTCGCGCAAATCAAGAATCAGGATCCGCTGAACCCGACCGACTCCGTCCAGTTCGTCGGCCAGTGACGCAGTATAGCGAGCTCGAGCAACTGATCGGCATTCGCTCCGGCGTTCAACAGCTCAATACACCGCCCGCCGCCTCAACCACGAACGACCCGGCAACCGGCCCGGCCCAAATCCCGCAGTAAACAGGAGAAACCATCATGTTCAACTTTTCCACGGCGTTATCGGCTTTACAGGCGACGTCCACGGCAGTCGACGTAGTCGGGAACAATCTCGCGAACCTCAGCACCACCGGATACAAGGCGTCGGAAATCTCTTTCCACGACCTCGTTTCCCAATCGATCGCCAACGACCCGTCCGGCGGCCTGGGCACCTCCCGGGCGCAAGCCGTCCGGCAGTTCACGCAGGGTTCGGTGCAGAGCACTTCGGGTCCGCTGGACGCCGCGATTCAGGGCGACGGCTTCTTCGTTCTTCGCGATGCCCAAAATAAACAACTGCTCACGCGCGCCGGGAACTTCAGCGTGGACGCCACGGGCACGCTGATCACCAGCACCAAGGAGCATGTGCAGGGTTGGAACCAGGTGAACGGCGTGGTGGACACCAATGGCGCGATCGGCGACATTACAATCCCCACCGGCAACCTGCGGCAGCCGTTCGCCACGACCACGTTTTCCGCCGATCTCAACCTCAACTCGGGCTCCGCGGCCGGCACGCCCGATGGCGCCTTCACCACGCCGATTCAGGTCGTCGATTCGCTCGGGGCTTCCCACATCGTGACCTTAAGTTTCACGAAAACGGGTCCGGGCGCCTGGTCGTACGAAGTTACGCTCCCGGGCGGAGATCTGACTGCTGGAACAGCCGGAACGCCTTCGTCCCTGACAAAAGGCACGCTGACGTTCGACGCGCAAGGTCATCTGAAGTCCCCCGCCATCACGGATACCGGCGGCGCGATCGGCATTAAAGCGACCGGCCTTGCCGATGGGGCGGCCGACCTCGCCATGAATTGGAACCTGTATACGCCAACTGGAGTTGCCCGCATCATGCAGATTGCCGAGCCATCCGCTAACTCCACCTCCGCCCAGGATGGAACCGATTGAGCGCAACTGGTTCGCGTCAACATTGCCGACGGCGGCCAGATCCTGGCGCAGTATTCGAATGGGCAACAGAAGGCCGTGGGCCAACTGGCGCTGGCCTCGGTGCGCAATTCGGACTCTCTACTCGCCTCCGGGAACAACAACTACGCGGCGGGCGCGCTTACGTCGCCGCCGGTGATCGGGACGGCGGATACGGGCGGCCGCGGGCAAATTGTCGGCGGCGCGCTCGAGGGGTCGACCGTCGATATCGCCCGCGAGTTTACCAACCTGATCACGTTTCAGCGCGGCTATGAAGCCAACGCCAAAGTGATCACGGCCGTCGATCAGTTGAGCCAGGCGACCATCGCGCTCGAGCGGTAATGACGCCCGTTCTCCAAATTGCCGCCATCGCCGATGTTCCCGTCGACGTCGAAGTGGTGCTCGACCGCCGCATGCTGAAAATCGGCGAGATCCTCGAACTCGAGGCGGGCAGCGTGATCGAGTTGCGGCGCTCGGCCGGCGAAAACATCGACATCTACGTCGGCCGCAAGCTGGTGGCCTTCGGCGAGATCGTAATCATCGAGAACACGATGGGCGTGCGCATCACCGATTTCAGCGGCGACGAGTGATGGGGCGCGATTTTGAGGACCACTTTCGAATGGAAATACTGCAACAAGCGATGACCGCCGGAGCGGTGCTGGCCATTTTGGGCGGCGCGGTTTGGCTCTTGCGGAATAAGCGCATCCCGCGCAAAGGGAGCAAGATGGCCGTCGTTGAGCGGCTTTCGTTAACGCCGCAGCACACCCTATGCCTGGTGCGCGTCGGCGAAGAGACGATGCTGATCGGGACCTCCCCCTCAATGTGCCAGATACTGCAAGGCCGTCCCACCACATGATCGCCCCGAGCCTGTTCAACGTAGCCGGAGGCACGCTCAGCGCGCCGATGCAAATCGTCCTCCTGCTCACCGCCATGACGGTTTTGCCCGCCGTGGTGATGTCCGTCACGCCATTTCTGCGCATCGCGATCGTCCTGCACTTCTTGCGTCAAGCGCTCGGAACGCAATCGACGCCGTCGAATCAGGTGCTGATCGGGCTGTCGCTGTTCCTTACGATCCTGATCATGCAGCCCGTAGCGACCGACATTTACCACCACGCGTGGGAACCGGTCGAACAAGGCGCGCTTACGATGCAGCAGGGCATGGACGAGGGGGCCAAGCCGCTGCACGATTTTCTGATTCGATTCGCGCGCGAGAAGGACGTTCGCCTCTTCCTCGAAATCTCCCACATCGCGCCGCCGCGCAATCCCGCCGGCCTCGGCCTGAACGTCCTCATCCCCGCGTACATCATTTCCGAGCTGAAAGCCGGCTTTCAGATTGGGGCGGTTATCTTCCTTCCGTTCCTGATCATCGACGTCGTGGTTGCCTCGGTCACTCTATCGATCGGCATGGTGCAACTTCCGCCGGTCATGATTTCCGCGCCGTTCAAGATCTTGCTGTTCGTGCTGGTCGACGGCTGGAATCTGGTGGTGGGTTCGCTGATGAAGAGCTTATACCCCGCATGACGCGCGCATGACGCCCGAATTCGTGGTGCAAATCCTGCGGCAAACGTTCATGACGGCGTTCTGGCTGAGCGCGCCCATTCTGGCGATCGGCTTCGCGGCCGGAATTATAGTCAGCTTGATTCAGATCGTGACATCCATACAGGACTCGGGATTCAACGCGATCCCGCGCCTGGTCGCATTTCTGGGCGGCCTTATATTTCTGCTGCCGTGGATGATCCACAAATTAACCGCGTACACCGTCACCATCCTGGGCGATTTGGGCCGCTATGCGCGTTAATCTGTTCGGCTTCCTGCTGGTGCTCGCGCGCGTAAGCGGGACGTTCATCTTCGTGCCGCTGCCCGGCATCAAGAGCGGGCCGGACAGTTCGCGCGTGGTGCTGTCGCTGGGCGTGACGTTGTCGCTGTTCGCGCTCTGGCCGCATGTGGACGGTCTCGACGGAAATATTCTGAAGTTGGCGGGATATCTGGTAACCGAAGCCGCGTTGGGCTTGACGATCGGGCTTGCGGTTTCGTTTGTGGTCGAGGCCTTGCAGATGTCGGCGCAGATCATGGGGCTGCAAGCCGGCTACGGATACGTTTCGACCATCGATCCAAATACGCAAGCGGATTCCGGCATTCTGCTGGTAATCGCGCAGCTTGCGTCGGGAATGCTGTTTTTTGCGTTGGGTCTCGACCGCGAGGTCTTGCGGGTGGTGGCCGCGAGCTTGCAAACGTACCCGCCGGGGCATTCGTTCCTGACAAAGCAGGTGGCCGAAGGCTTCGTGCGCCTGGGCGCGAGCATGTTTTCGACGGGCCTGCGGCTGGCGATGCCGGCGGTGGCGCTCTTGCTGCTGGTGGATCTGGCGCTGGCGCTGCTCGGCCGCTTGAACGCGCAATTGCAGTTGCTGACGCTGGCGTTTCCCGTGAAGATGCTGGTCGCGCTCGCGCTGCTCGCGTGGATTGCGGTGCTGTATCCGAGAGTGTTCGGCGGCTATGCGCGCCAGGCGATCGACACGGCCGAAGCCTTCGCGGGTGCGCGGTGAGATGTTCTTGTTATGGCGGGCGCGCTCCTGCGTGCGACAAACTCCCCGTTTCCGCCCGCCGACAACCCCGAGGACACCGGACAAAACACCCCCTGAC
>JBPCKZ010000174.1:0-4160 GCA_051003795.1 Bryobacteraceae bacterium
TCAGCGGCGCCGCCGCTCCCGCCAATTGCGAAACGGTGTTCAGATAGCCGATGGTCCTGCCCACCATTCCCGCCGGCGGGGCGTGCTGCGAGATGGCCCAGTAATTGGAATTGCCGATTCCCACCGAACACACCGAAACGATCAGGATTGGCAGAACGGCCTCCCGGCCCGGCAACACGAGCAGCAGCAGGACTGCCCCAGCGCCGATGTAGGCCGCCGCGGCGAAGAACACGCGGACGCGAAACACGGAGCCGGTTCTCTTCACGAGCCGGTCGGCATAAAACCCCGCAAAGATATTCAGCGCGGCCATGATAAACAGGGGAGTGGAAAGGACCCGGCCCATTTCGAGCGTCGTAAAACCGCGCGTGGTGGTCAGGTACGTCGGCACCCAAGTGAGCAGGAAAAACCAATAGTAAGAAGACAGAAATATGCAGAGCGACATCGCCCAGAACGCCCGGCTCGCGAGAGTAGCGCGCCACGGCATTCCCGCCCGCGTTTGCCGCGTGGGAATTTCAACTGGCGCTTTTCGATCGCCCGGCGCGAGCCATAGCCAAAAAGGCAACCACAGCAGCGCTCCCAAACCCGTAATGGCAAACATGGCGCGCCATCCAAAGCGATCGAGTAAAACGGTGCCAAGCAGCGCCCCGAGCGCTGGACCAATGTTTTGGCCGGCGATGTAGATGGAGGTGGGAAGACCCAACTCCGCGCCCGGGAAATTACGCCGGATGAACGATAGGCTGGCAATCGGGCCGACCGCTTCCGCAAGGCCTAACAGCAATCTGAAAAACAGGATGTCGGGCAATCCCCGGCTTAGTGCAATTGCCGCGGACGCGAGCGACCACAACAGGAACGCTCCTGCATACACGCGCTTGATCCCAATGCGGTCGACGATGAACCCCGCCGGTATTTGAAAAACCGCATAGGTCCAAAAAAATGCCGAAAGCAGCATTCCCATCGCGGACGGCGGGAACCGGAAGTCGCGCATAATCGAACCGGCCGCGATGCCGAGGTTTCCCCGGTCCACGTAGCTGATCACGATACCGGCGAAAATGAGCGCAACGACCGTCCAACGGCGGTTCATTTCGCGTTGCCGGCGAGTGGCGGGGTTCCGGGCGGACGAGTCTGAAAATCCCAAGTTTGAAATTCATCCAGGAACCGGACTACCGCGTCCGCGGCCGCCTCGAGAAAGCGTTCGCCCTTCCCGGGCGTTGCGAAGTCCGGCATGCCGATCACTCCGTTAGCCGAGAATTCATCGAATTCATTAATCATGAAGTAAGGCTCTCCCTTCAACATGTCGATGGTGCGATAGCCGGCTTCGGGGCTGGGTCCGCCGCGCGCCGCTTTCAATAAATCGACCAATTCCGGGTGTTTCGCCAGCATGATGGAGGTTTCCATCTCACCGGCGTGTCCCATGCCGCCCAACGGAGATTCCCGGATGGCGGTGAACTCGCGCGAGGCGAGATTCCAGTAAGTCGCGTACACAATGTACAAGTCGCGCAAGGATTCGAATTCGGTTTTGAGCTCCCGCAAGGCCGCTTTGCATGGGACGTCATTGCCGCCGTGTCCATTGAGCAATAGAATCCGGCGCGCGCCCAGAGCCACCAGGGAACGGCACATGCCGCAAATCATCTGGATATAGGGCACGAGATCCAGACTGACGCAGCCGAAGCGGCGGTGATGCGGAGAATGCCCCAGCCATTGCACCGGCAGCAGCACGATCTTATCCGGGCAGAGTTGTTCGACACGCCCGGCTACTTGCGCAACGATCAGCGAGTCGGTAAATACCGGCAGGTGCTTTCCGTGCTGTTCGAGCGAGCCGAGCGGAACGACAAAGGTCCTTTTGGCGAGGCCGGCAAGGTCGGGCCAACAGGCATTCTCCAGGCGCATTCCTTTACGTTACTTCAGGAGGCGCCGCTATTGAAGACCGATTGGCCGTCTTTGAATACGCTGCGGATTCCAACCGGATCCACGGCGGGATTTTCATACGTGGCCGCGCTTGCGACGCGCCCAGGATCGAACACCGTCACATCCGCGAAGTAACCCTTCCTCAACATGCCCCGATCATGCAGGTTCAAGCGGGCCGCTGGTTTGGCGGTAATCTTGTGAATCGCTTCGGAAAGCGATAGCCAAGCCTTGTCGCGGACCACCGTTCCGAGGAGTTCGGGAAATGTGCCGTAAAGGCGCGGATGGGCTTTTCCTTTCACGTAAAATCCGTCGCTGATGATGGAACATAGCGGATGAGTAATCAGGTTCCGCAGGTTTCCTTCGCTCTGATTGAAAGAGATGACGTTGATTTTGCCACGCTCTTCGATCAGGAGGTTCAAAGCCGTTTCGGACGGCTCGCCCCCTCTGCGCTCGGCGATTTGCGCGATGGTCGCGCCAACCAGGCCTTGATTCTCGTCCGTGGCCACCGCCGAAATCGTTACGTCGCTCCATGGTTGCGCCCGCACGCCCGCCATCTCATTAATCATGCGCTTCCGTGTCGCCTGGTCCCGTAGCCTGCGCATGAGGGCTTCGGTGCCGCCATCGAGCGCCCATTGCGGCAGCCATTGCGTAAGCACGGTGCTTCCGCATTGGTACGGATAGATATCGAATTCGACGTCCAAGCCCTGTTCCCTTCCCGCCTCAATCTCATCGAGCGCGGGTTGCTGGAGGGTCCAGTTCGAGCGCCCGGACGCCTGCAAGTGTGAAATCTGCAAACGGCACCCCGTGGCTCGAGTGAGATCCAGTTGCTCTCGCACGGCATCCACCAGGCCCGAAGAGTAATTGCGCATGTGCGTCGCATACAGTTTTCCTTTGCGCGCCACAACGCCGATCAGGCGCTCCAGTTCATCCGTGCCGGCGCTCGATCCCGGCGCGTACATCAGGCCGGTCGAAAAGCCGGGACAACCGGCGTCGAGCGCGTCCTCAAGCAGTCCCGCCATGCTGTCCAGTTCGTCGCCGGTAAGCGCTCCTTGACGAAGACCGACGACCGCGATGCGCAAACTGCCGTGCCCGATCAGCGGCGCAACATGCAATGCCGTTGCATTTTTCTCGACGGCATCCAGGTAATCCCGGGCCGTGGGCCAACCCCAATCGCCCGTGCTACCCAGAATGCCGTCGCCGAACTCGTGCAATATCCGCGGATCGCCCGATTGTGGGAACGGAGAAAACCCGCAGTTGCCGACGACTTCGGTGGTGA
The DNA here is from genome assembly GCA_051003795.1 of Bryobacteraceae bacterium. Classification (GTDB taxonomy): domain Bacteria; phylum Acidobacteriota; class Terriglobia; order Bryobacterales; family Bryobacteraceae; genus JALYXS01. The sequence continues at coordinate 3,182 of JBPCKZ010000174.1, forward strand.
CGCCCTGCTTCACCTTCTCCATCCTGTTTTCGAGGACCTGTAAATCGGCGTGGCTATGGAGATCGATGAATCCGGGCGCGATGGCCAGGCCCGAACAGTCGAGACGCGCGCAGTCGGCCGGCGGGGACGGAGAGCCGGTCTCGACGATTCGATTCCCTTCAATCAGCACGTCCCCTTGAACCGGCGCCGCGCCCGTACCGTCTAATAAAAATCCGTTTAACAGAAGGAGCATTTCAAGATTGTAAGTTGTCATCGGGGTCTCGACAGTCTACCCTTTCAGATGAAGCGCCGCAAATGAGAATTGTCACGCAAACCCATCGTTTCAGCCATGCAACCCGGCACGCGACACTTTTGTTTTTTTTGCCGCTATTTGCCGGTCTAATGGCAGCTCAGGACCTGGCGACCGGGGAAGCCATCTTCAACAGCAATTGCGCATTTTGCCATGGCACGGACGGAAGCGGCGGTCGCGGTCCGAGCCTGCGCGCTTCCTTGAGAACGGGCAATCTGGACGCCGACATCGCCCAGGTGATCCGCAATGGAATTCCCGGGACGGCGATGCCGAAGTTCAGTCTGGAAGACGATGAGATGCAGTCGTTGGTGATGCATGTTCAGTCGTTCCGCAAAGCATCGCCACCAATCGCGCCGGTCGAAGGAGACAAGATCGCCGGAAAACGAGTTTACGAGGCGCAAGGTTGCGCCAACTGCCATGAGATCGGGAACCATGGAAGCGCGCTTGGGCCGAACCTGACGCGGATTGGAGCGGCGCGCTCGTACGATTATCTGAAAACTTCCCTCGTGGATCCGTCAGCCGATATTCCAGCGGAGTACCAGACGGTTCGAATCTTGACGCGCGACGGGAAACGCATTCAAGGAGCGTGGGTGAACGAAGACTCGTTCACGGTTCAGGTCCGTCTGACGGACGAGAGCTTTGCTTCCTTCGACAAACAAGCCTTGAAGGAATTGGTGCACGACAAAAAAT
>JBPCKZ010000175.1:0-4312 GCA_051003795.1 Bryobacteraceae bacterium
ATGCCGTGGCGAACGCGGTTTTGGGCGGATGGCAGGTGGGCGGGATCGCCACGCTGCAGAGCGGCTTTCCGTTTACGCTTTATTGCGGCAGTGGATCGGTGCAGAACGGCGGCGATAACTGCTACCCGGACAACCTGGGCGGCACCAGCAACCTCGCGAGCGATAAGCGGGGACCGAGCCTCTGGTTTTACACCTCGAACTTCGTGAACCGGAGCAGCGACCCCAGCCTGCCGCAGTACCGCTATGGAAATAATGCGCGGAACAACCTGATCGGGCCGCCGCTGGTGGACGTGGATTTCTCCGCCGTGAAGAATTGGAAGTTCGGGGAAAAGCGCGGATTGGAGTTTCGCGGGGAGTTTTTCAACCTGCTCAATCATCCGATTTTCGGCCAGCCGAATGGCACGTTGGGAACGGGATTCGGGACCATCACCGGAACGCGAGTCGATTCGCGCGAGATTCAACTGGCGTTGAAATTGAATTATTGAGCGATTCCAGAGCTACGAGACTGCCGAGGGACGAGGTTCGATATGGAATTGGGGAGTGGTTTGGCTTCCCTTGAGCCAACGGGGCTCGCTCTGTCCGTTTCAAAGTACGAGTAGCGCATTGGTTCGCTGCGGCAAGAAAAGCGGAGTCTGCTCGATTCGCCAGTACCGGCGCGATGGCCTGACGGGTTCCGTCGAGATCTCCCCTGGCGCGAGTGGAGTACTTCGCACGGTGTGTCCGCAACGCTTCGCGCAGGCCGGGATAATTTTCCAGTGGATCGGGGAAACCATTCTGAAGAACGCCGCTCCGTTGCTGGTAAGAGAGATCAGTTTCCTCCAGCGAAGAGCCAATGCAGTTGGGGCTTTGGTTGAACCCGATTTCGAAGATGTCGGTCGCATCGACCGCGTCCTCGTCCACCCTGTCAGTCCGCCTTTTCGAATGGTGCGCTCTCGAAATGCAGGCAGTTTATTTCTCCGGGGATGAGATGACGCCTGAATTCCGGGCCTTTGCCCATCACACCGCCCAATCCATACCCGTTTCCGGTTGGGAGGAGGCGGCCTGACGACCGGAGCAGCGGTCCGAAGCGCTTGATGCCGCAACTTCAAACCAAAGTTCTGTCACTACGGCGATGGGGCAAAAAGATGGCGGTGGTGATCGATGAAGGGTTCTTCAGTTCCCGTGGTCGGATAGAAACCGTAGCGCATGTATCCAACTGCGATATCGCGTGGTTTGTCGTCGGATATGAGCAAGCAGGCGAGCATGTCACGTTAATTCCCAACGCGGTTCACCTGACAACTCTGGAACGTTCGGTAGAGGGACTCACCGGTGGCGTTCCGGTTAGTAGGGAGCAGTTTGAGGCTCGAATTCTAGAAAAGCTTGGACCTCTGAAGCCGGTTTCCGCGCATTCTCGGCTGCCTGTACCCAATCCAAGTTCCGACCGATGAGCAACTCGGTCATTCTTGCGTGATGACTGCTTTTCATCGCAATCCGTCTGGTTTGAAAGCCAAATCGGTCTGCCAAATTGCGAATGTACTCCGTGTTGTCGTAAGTCATCAGGAAATCGCCCGCCACTAAACTTGTAATGCGGAATAGCTCCTCATGGTCTATTTCCGAAAACGTGTAGAGACGACCGCCCGCAACAGTGTACGGTGGATCGATAAAAAGGTCACGTCCTCGCGATCCGCATTCCGTCCGATCGTTTCCAGGCCGTCACCTTCTCTGAAACTGGTACGGCTTCTCACCCAGATGTCGCAGATGTCGAGGATGCGCTTACTAAGCGTCCCGGGATACCAGCGGGACGCCATGCCGCGCCCGTTTTCTCCCATCTTGATCAGCCCGGCGCCGGGCGCCAATATCCCGCCTCTTTGAACGCGGTTCCTCAAGAGAGTCTTAAAAGCGCGCTCCCGGTTGTTCAGTTTCCAGCGCGGGGTAGCCAGTTCCGCTTTTACCGTTTCCGGCGAGAATTGGAATTGAGCAATTCGATCGGCTAGCCAAGGGCCATTCCGCGCATTGAGGATCGTTCGCCAAACTGCCGCCACATCCTCATCCTTCTCGACTAGCGTGACGGACTGGGTGAGGCGTTCGAAGGCTGCCGCCCGCGAACGGTTCAATAAGTTCCGTGGAGCGGGGCATTCTATTTATGAGCCAGCGCCGAACCTGCGGAATCAACCAGGTCTTTCCGCCTGGATACCGGAAGGGACTTCTCTTGGGAACCGATGCGACATTGATGATCCGCATCGGGTCGCACGTAGGCTCCGGCTCTCGCCTCACCTCGGCATGGGGCAAACGCATCGGCAAAACATCTCATTGTACCTGGAACTCTTCACGTAACCAAAAGTCTTACACTCGGAACGTGATCCCCGCCGAGAGATTGCGCCAGCTTCCGTCCGTACATGAAGTGCTTTCACGCTTGGGAGAATCGGCGCGCGGCTATCCGCACGCGCTCGTGGTATCCGAGGTCCGCCGGGCTCTCGACGCGATTCGCGATAGCGTCCTTCACGACGGAGCGAGAACGGGCGAGAGCGTCGAGAGCCTCGTCGCAAGGAATCTATCGCAACTGGCTCAAACCTCGCTTCGGCGCGTGATCAATGCCACGGGAGTCGTGCTTCACACCAACTTAGGCCGCGCGCCGCTTGGGTCCGTATCGATTTTCCCCGGCTATTCGAACCTCGAATACGATGTCGCCTCGGGCCGCCGCGGGCGGCGCGACGATCACATCGCTCCTCTCCTCGAAAAGCTGCTCGGCAAGCCCGCGATCGCCGTGAACAATGGGGCCGCCGCGCTCTACCTCGCGCTACACGAACTCGCGGCCGGCGGCGAAGTAATCGTTTCCCGCGGAGAACTCATCGAGATTGGCGATGGATTCCGCATTCCCGAAATCATGCAACGCTCCGGCGCGGTGTTGCGCGAAGTAGGGACGACCAACCGCACGCGGCTTTCGGATTATGCGGACGCGATCACGGATCGAACCCGGCTTCTGTTGCGGGTGCATCCAAGCAACTTTCGGATAACCGGATTTACTTCGCGCACCGAATTGAGAGAACTGGTCGAGCTGGGGCGTGAACGTGCGATTCCCGTATATGAAGACCTGGGCAGCGGGTGCGTGATCGATCTGAAACCGTTTGGGATTTCCGAGCCGCTTGTGCGGGACAGCATTCAAGCAGGAGTCGATTTGGTTTCTTTTAGCGGGGATAAGCTGCTAGGCGGCCCGCAGGCCGGCATTCTCGCGGGCAACTCCGAAATCATCTCGCGGCTGCGGCGGAATCCCATGTTTCGCGCATTGCGACTCGACAAAATGGTTTATCAGGCGTTGGAGGGGACGCTACGGGACGCGCTTCTTCACGACGGCGCGCACATTCCGGCGCTGCGAATGATTCGCCTGACCGAGGGCGAAATCCGGCAGCGCGCCGAACATTTACTCGCGGCAGTGCCCAAGCTGCGCGCGTCGCTCGAAGCGGGGCAATCCGTGATCGGCGGGGGATCGACTCCCGAGCAGCCGATTCAGACGTGCCTCATCTGCATCCCGCGTAACCCACTCGAATTGGAACGAAAGCTGCGGTATGGATTGCCGCCCGTCGTTGCTCGTATTGAAAGCGATCGGCTGCTGCTGGATTTACGAACCGTCTTCCCGGAAGAGGAGGCGGAACTGGCGGCCGCGCTTCAAGCCCTTTCCTGATACGTCCCTTCGGCCGTATTTACGCGGATTTTCTCGCCTTCGGTGATAAAAGGGGGCACCAGAACCACCAGGCCCGTCTCGGTTTTAGCGGGCTTCGTGACGTTCGAAACCGTTGCGCCCTTGAGCCCCGGTTCGGTCTCCACAACCATCAAATCCACAGTCGGAGGAAGTTCTACACTCATTGGCTTACCCTCATAAAACTCAACGTTCACTTTCAATTGAGGGATCAGGTACTTCGTGGCATCGCCGAGGATATCTTTCATCAGGTGCATCTGCTCGTACGTCTCGGTGTTCATGAAATAGTAATACTCGCCGTCGTCGTACAGATACTCCATTTCAATCTCATCGAGAATCGCGCGCTCAACCTTGTCTTCCGATGAAAAGCGGTGCTCGGTCATCGCGCCGTTGCGCAGCATTCGCATTCTGGCCTGCACGAATCCTCGCAGATTGCCCGGCGTCCGGTGATTCACGCTAAAAATGGAATAGAGCTCGTTGTTGAACTTGATCACCATTCCGGGGCGCAGTTGAGTAGACCCAATCATTAGAGTTCAGTGTACCGCGCGAAGCCCGGCGTTGTTTTTCCCTATGCTCATTGACAATAATAAAATCTGCGACAACTAATCGCATGAAGGTGCGCGACGTGCTCAGGAAGAT
>JBPCKZ010000176.1:0-5499 GCA_051003795.1 Bryobacteraceae bacterium
TTAAAATCCGCCCCGATCGACACTCGCAAGAAGAAGCCGTCAAGGAAAATGGAGACGGGGAAGGAGCCTGATCGGGAGGGTTAACGGCTATACTGAAGAGGCCATGCGGGCGTGGCGGAATCGGCAGACGCATCGGACTTGATCGAAAACTTGAGTGCTCGCCGGGAAATCGGCGATGCAGAACTGCTCAAATTCGGGGAAACCTCTAAAATGGCAATCCCGAGCCAAGCCCGGACGGACGATATGTTCCCGACGGGAAGGTGTAGAGACTAGACGGGCAGCACCTACAGCCCAAGGCCACGGTGAAGGGATAGTCCAGACCACAAACGCCAAACGGCGGCGGCGAAAGCCGCAGATGGTAAGAAAATCCGTTGGGCCGCAAGGCCCGTGAGGGTTCAAGTCCCTCCGCCCGCACCATCTTTTCATGCCTCTCGCGCCGGGAACCAGCGGCCAGATGGTCCCGCCCCGGTGCTTGGGATGGAACCATCTCATCGCTTTCATGGCCCGTGCGTTGCCACGATGGCCAAGGTGCGCCGTGCGCCGATCCTTCGATAGCCGTGCGGTACTGTGGAATCGAAATAGATAGAGTCGCCTTCCGATAACTCATGTTTGTCGTCCGGAGTGCGAAGTTCCAGCTTGCCCGATAGAACGTATAGCAATTCGATACCGGCGTGTTCGTGGAGCTGGCTGTCTCGCCCCTCCAGGGCTTCGAACTCGGCGAGGTACGAATTCAGCGCTCGGTTGGGTACGGGGAAGTCCAGACTCTCAAAGTAGTAGGCCACCATGCCGGCATCCGGCGAATTTGGAAAACGCAGCCGGTCTTTCTTGCGGACGATCTCCAGAACCGGCTTCGGTTCCGGATGGAAGAAGTACTCCAGGCCAACGCTGAACACCATGGCGATGCGCAACAGCGTGGGTAACGTGGGGTGCATCAGCTCCCGTTCGAGTTTGGAGAGCAGGGCGGTCGAAAGCCCGGTGTGCTTGCTCAGCTCCAGCAACCCCATGCTCTTGTGCAGCCGGAGCCGCCTCAATTTGGTTCCAATCGCATACTTCTTCAGGCCGGCGGTTATCGTGTCGGACGCCATGGCTAAAAAATCGTTTTCCTTTCAGTCCCTGTCGCGGCGGATTGTTTTCCGCTAAGGAAAGTCGATTCTCTGTTTTTCTTTACAGTTAAATAGACTTTCCTTAGGATTAAACCATGGCCGGCGAGCGCCGGTCAAATCGAAAGTAAAGGATGGATATGGATATGAAGAAGTTCGACGTGATCGCAGCGGCGCTGGTGATAATCGGCGCGCTGAACTGGGGGTTGGCTGGAACATTCCACTTGGACCTAGTGGCGGCTGTTTTCGGGATGCACTTTGGCGAGACTTCAGCGCTTAGCACGGTGGTCTACAGTCTGGTGGGGCTGGCCGGACTCTATCAGGCTCTTAGCTGGAAGTCGATTCAGCGCCGCTGGCATGGAGATCCCGCAGGCGCCCGCGCTTAAGCCAAGGCCGCCTCCCATTGTTAGAGAGAGATTCAAAGGAGAAGAAAAAGAGATGAATTCGATTCTGCCTGTTTTGATGGCCGGCGCTTTGGCACTGGCTATGACTTCCGTTGCTTCCGCGGCCGACATCGTGGACACCGCTGTTGCCGCGCATTTCAACACCTTGGTCGCCGCGGTGAAAGTCGCGGGTCTGGTGGACACGCTGAAGGGTCCCGGCCCCTTCACCGTGTTTGCGCCCACTGACGAAGCGTTCGCGAAGTTGCCACCCGGCACCCTGGAAAGCCTGCTGAGGCCGGAGAACAAAGCCAAGCTGCAAAGCATTCTTACCTTTCACGTGGTCTCGGGGAAAGTGATGTCCCAGGACGTGGTGAGACTCCATTCGGCCAAGACCGTGGAAGGCCAAAGCATCACGATCACGACCATGAATGGGGGCGTGATGGTGAACAACGCACACGTGACGAAGGCCGATGTTGTCGCGAGCAATAGCGTGATCCACGTCATTGACACGGTCATCTTGCCCGAATCGCGGTGATTGGGATGCATCTGCTGACGGGAGCAACTGGATACGTTGGGGGACGCCTGCTAAGGCGCCTCCAAAGAGACCGCCTGTCGGTCAGGTGCTTGTGCCGCAACCCGGAGGAGCTGCGCTGGCGCGCGGCTCCCGGACGGAAGTGGTGGGTGGAGATCTACTTCAGCCGGCGTCCCTGGGTGCGGCATTTTACGGTATCGATAACGCTTTCTACCTGGTCCATTCCATGCAGGGTGGGAAGGAGTTCGAGGCCGAAGAGAATCGGGCTGCAGCGAACTTTGCGCGGGCGGCTCGCGAGGCAGGGGTGGTGCGGCGCATCATTTATCTGGGTGGACTAGGGCATGGCGACCAACTCTCGCCGCATATGCGCAGCCGGGTCGAGACGGGCAACATTCTCCGCTCCAGCGGTATCCCCGTGATCGAATTCCAGGCCTCCATCGTGATCGGTTCGGGGAGCGCATCGTTTGAAATGGTTCGCAGTCTGGTGGAGCGGCTTCTCGTCATGGTCACACCGCGCTGGGTGGATACCGCTGCACAACCGATCACTATTGAGGACGTGATCGCATATCTGGCGGCGGCAATCAAGCTGCCGTTGCAAGGGAGTGTTAGGGTAGAGATCGGCGACGACGTCACTTCCTACGTCGGGATCATGCGCGAATTCGCCCGCTAGCGGAAGCTGCGGCGCTGGATCGTCCGCGTGCCGTTTCTGAGTTTCTCGCTATCCAGCCGCTGGCTGACGCTGATCACGCCAGTCTACGCATCCATTGGCCGCTGTCTCATCGAAAGCGTCCGCAACCCGACTGTAGTGCGGAATCCCTCCGCAAGGGAGCTTTTTGACATCCATCCGATGAGGATTAGCCGAGCCTTCGAGCGAGCATTAGCTAACGAAGACCGCCCCGCCGCTGAAACCCGCTGGTCTGACGCCGCGCAACCGGGAGCAACCAAAGCCGCGCCGGAACCCGGCTTTGATCTCCTGAGCAACGAACAGACGGTACGAGTACCGCTCAGTTCCGCTGACGCATTTGCTCCCGTTCGCCGGATCGGAGGCCGGACCGGCTGGTATTTCGGAAATACTTTGTGGAGAATTCGGGGACTTATCGATCTGATGATGGGCGGTGTCGGCATGCGTCGCGGCCAGCCTGATCCCGACGTTCCTCTCCCGGGCACTCTATACACGATCGAGTGCGGGGTTGGGCCGGGGCCGGAAATCCACAGGCTCCGCTTGCCATTAGTCTGATATAGAATTGCTGTCTTGACTCCGACGCGATCCACCAGCCCGACGCGCGTCCGGCACGTGGTGCTCGCGCTCACGGTCGCGGCCTACATGATCACGTATATGGATCGCGTGAATATATCCTCCGCCGCCCCGCTCATCCGGCACGATCTCGGTCTCTCGATGCTCACGATGGGCTGGATTTTGAGCGCGTTCCGTTGGGGATATGCGCTGTTTCAGATTCCGAGCGGCTGGCTGGGCGATCGCATCGGGCCGCGGCGCGCGCTCACGCTGATCGTGACCTGGTGGTCCATCTTTACATCCGCGACAGCGCTGGCATGGAGCGCGGGATCGCTTGTCGCGATCCGATTCCTGTTCGGCGTTGGAGAATCGGGAGCGTTTCCCATCGCGACGCGCTCGCTTTCGCGTTGGATGTTGCCGTCCGAGCGAGGTTTTGCCCAAGGCATCACGCATGCCGGATCGCGCCTGGGCGCGGCGGCCACTCCGGTACTGGTCGTTGCGCTAATGACGGCGTTCGGGTGGCGTTCTTCGTTCGTCGTGTTCGGATTTCTCGGATTGATCTGGGCGGCGGTCTGGTTCTGGTATTACCGCGACACGCCAGGCGAGCACGCGCGGGTCAACGAAGCGGAAAAGCGGCTGATTTATGGCAGCATAGGGGGCAACCCGGGCGTGGCGCGTTCGGGCACGACCAGATCGGTGCCGTGGCGCAGGATCCTCGCGAGCCCCACGCTGTGGACGCTTTCGCTGATGTATTTCTGTTATTCGTACTGCCTTTCCGTCTACTTGGATTGGTTTCCGACTTACTTGCACGACCATCGCGGATTCGACTTTAAGCAGATGGGGTTTTACGCCAGCATGCCGCTGCTTGCCGGCACATTGGGCGATTTGATGGGCGGGTGGATTTCGGACTTGTGGGTCAGGCGAACCCACAATCTCAAATTGGCGCGTCGCGCGGTCGGGGTGTTCGGGTTTTTGTTGGCCGCGGCCGCGATTCTTCCCGCTACTTTCACCAGCAGTCCGACGGGAAGCGTTTGGTACACCTGCATCGCGGTGTTCGGTCTGGAATTAACCGTGGGCGTATCGTGGGCGATCCCGCTTGACATTGGCGCGGACTACGCAGGCTCCGTCTCCGCCGTGATGAATAGCTGCGGTAATATTGGAGGTGCGATTTCGCCCGCGCTTTTGGCGTTTCTGGTACGCGGCTACGGATGGAATGTGCCGTTCGCCGCGGCCGCCGCCATGTGCGCGATCGCCGCGGCGCTGTTCATGAGAATCGACGCTACCCAAAAAATTTTCGCGGAGTCACAATGACAATCAATCCCCATAAGTGCGTTGCTTGCGGGAACTGCACCTATGTCTGCCCGATGGGCGCCATCTATATCGACCCGGTAATCAAGCGCGCGACCATCGATCGCAACGAGTGCGTCGAGTGCCACGCCTGCTACAACGGCCTCAGCCAGGAGCATTTGAATCCCACCATGGTAAGGGCCATGCGCAGCCTGTTCAAGCTGGCGCGCCTGCGTTTCGATCCCGAGCCGGACGTTTGCCCCACGGCCGCGTTTGAGCCGGACAAGCTGGAGTGGCCGCGCGTGGTGCGGCGGGCTTTTTCCGATCCGCGGGTGCCGCACGAATCGACCGGCGTGGCGGGCAGAGGCACGGAAGAAGTGAAGACTAACGACGTGAGCGGTCGCGTGAAGTTGGGCGAAGCGGGGTTTACGATCGAATTCGGGCGGCCGGGCGTGGGGGTTTGGTTTCACGACATACAAAAAATGACTTGGGCTTTGGCGCGCGCCGGCGTGAGTTTCGAGAAGAAGAACCCGATCACTTCCTTGATGAGCGACGTGGCTACGGGCACATTGCGCGAAGACATCCTGGGCGAAAAGATCATGTCGGCCATCGTCGAAATCAAAGTGCCGGACGAACGCACCGAAGAGGTGATTTCCTTGGTGCACGAAGTCGAGAAGCAGATCGATACGGTGGTCGCGATCGGTGTCGGCGTGCGCTGCGAAGCCGATGGGGAAGACCGGCGGGTGGCTCCGGTGCTCGAGCGCTTGGGGTATCGTCTGGAGCGCGCCAAGACGAATATCGGGCTCGGCAAAGTGACGCAGCCGGAAGAGAAGATGCAGCCGGAGGCGGTGATGGCATGACGAATACGCTGCATCGATACGGCAATGCCGAAAGTTTTCGCGACGATTACGTGATCTTTGCGATCCCGAGCCGCGGGAAAAACGACAAGGGCAGCGTACCGAA
>JBPCKZ010000177.1:0-25842 GCA_051003795.1 Bryobacteraceae bacterium
TCGCGAGCTGTTCGCCGGCCGGCAATTCCGCGTCCAGGTAAGCGTGGAGGAACGATCACACGGTTTCGCAGCTCATTGCATGTATTCCTGGCGCGATTCAGCACGCACGATTCCAGGCGTTTGCGCGCGAGCAATCCGGGACATCACCGTCCCGACGGGAATGTTCGCAATATCCGATCTGGCGATAAGACATGCCCTCCAATTCGCGCAGAACGATGGCTTCGCGGAAATCCTGGGGCAACTCTTCAAGGCACTTACGCAGCGATTCGCGATCGGCGCTCCGCAGGAGCTCGGTTTCGGCGCTCGTGTTTCCGTCAGCGCGGAGTTTCCGAGAAGGTAACACAACTGGTCACTGAGATCCATCTATGCTCGCCGCGTTAATTACAAGCTGTCCCACGGCCTGACCCAGCGCCAGTCCGGCGTCCACGTCATTCTGGAAATGAATTCCGGCATCGAAGGTGGACTCCCGCTTGCGCCGCCCGATCGGCGAACGATTGGCCGTCGGAGGGAAACAGGTATCCCATCACGGCCCCCGTTCCACCGGAAGCGCAGGCATGTCCCGAAGGAAAACTGGGATGGCCGGGATTCGGAAAAAGCGTTGTGACGGTGGAATCGAACATGAACGGCCGCATTTCGAGATACGCGTACTTCGTGTCCCAGCACGCAATGGTTGCGTCGTGTTGCGCGAACATGGCAAGGGCATAAATCCGCGCGGCTCGCGGTGCGTTGGAGTCCAGGTGGTTTTCGAAGATCTTCTGATTAATTGTGCCTACCCACGGCCCGAAGAATGAAGGCTGCCAGAACCACGCCGTGAAACTGACCGCGGGCGTGCGTACCAGGTTTTTCACCAAGGCAAGCTGGTTCGCCATAAATGGCGAATCGAAGGCCGGAGGAGGCGGCGGCCGAAGCTGTGAACCCGATGACAGCACCCACGGCTGCCATGTTCCAGCGAGAGGCTGAACGGGATTTGCGTTGCTCCACTGGCCGGGCGCGGACGGGAAACTGCCTTGGAATACCGCGTCCGAGCCGTCCCCCTTTGCGTATTGCACCACCGCGGCGGCGGTCGCCTGTCCAATGGAAAGTCCCGCCGCGGCTGTCGCTTGGAAACTCGGTTCCCGCGAGCAGGCGCGAGTTCGCCGCCTGTTGCGCCATTTGAGTGAAAGCGTCCGCCTCGTCCGGGAAAAGATAGGCGAGCACAGCCGATGCCGATGCCGCGGACGCTGCATGTTCAGACGGATAGGAAGGCGTCCGGGGATTGTCAATCAAGGGCTGGATGGAAGAATCCGTGTCGCTCGGGCGAGGGCGGTTGTAAGCGTATTTGGAGTCCCATGCCGCAATAGTCGCATCGTAGATTGCCGCCCCGACCAGCGCGAGTGCCCGCGTGGCGAGCGGAGCTGGCGTGTTGCGCTTAAGCAGCTCCTGAGTGGTGATTTGCATCCATCGATAACCGGGCGATCCGGCGTTCCAGTATGCGACCTGCGCGGCTCCGGCGGAATCGCGCTGCGCCATGATGCGGCGCAGGGCGTCGACTTCAGCGTTCCCATCGGGAGGGGCCGGAAGCCGCAGGCTGCTTGCCGACGGAAGCACCCACGTCTTCCACTGGCCGGCTCCCGGTTCTACCTGGGAATAACTTATCGAGCAAGTAAGTCCCGCGATAACGAATAAACTTCAGTTTGGTTGAGCATTTTGACATAGCATGTATCCTTCGCTTACTTTACGACAATCGTTCCCTTCATGAAGGGATGAATCGAGCAGTGGTAAGCATAAGTCCCTGGAGTTGTGGCGTTGAGCTGAAACGTTTCGCCAGTATCCAAGACACTTGAGCTGAACTGGTTTTTATCGGCGACCACCGTATGCGAGACATCCTGTCGATTCGTCCACACAACCGGCGTGCCCGCGGAAATGGTTACCGGATCGGGCGAAAACTTGAAGTTATCGATTGCAATGGAGTATGGTCCCGGGCGGCGTTGGAGCGGGGGGCGTGACCGGAGCGGGCGCCGATGGCGTCGCCGGTTGCGCCTGCGCTGTCCCGTCGCTCACTGGATCGTGCCCAGGAGTCCGTGATCTTCGATATTTCCGCCGCCGGGGATGCCCGCCGTGAAGATCAATGCGTTCAGGGCAAGACCCCAAGGCGAATTCAGACGGCCGTTCGATATGAGCCGCTGTAGTAGGTTGCCATTGAAGTCGAACACATCCACGAAACCGTTGCCCGGTCCCAACACATCGTCGTGCTTGGCGCCGTCCTGCATGGCGTACGTGACGTATAACCGCCGCGCGAGCCTCTGTATATTGAAAGGCGCGAATCCTGGTGGAAGATTTGGATCGCTGAAGCCGCCCGCGGCCGCGACGGGATTGAAATTGGTATCGAACACATCAATCGTCCCGGCATTGAAGTTAGCCGCATAGAGGAACGGGCCGGAGCTGGTGGCCGCGAGCGCCAAGCCTTTGTACACGGCTCCAGCGCCCGAGTTGTCGACCACCAGCGTCGCTCCCGCTCCTCCCACCGAGGAGTTCCATGCCGCGATCGTTCCGTCTTCAGTGGCAAAGAGGAACAACGCGGGTTTACCAGCCGCCAAAAAGCCAGCAGTGTCGTTGAAAACCTGACCCGTGGGAGCGGCTGGCGGCTTGCCGTTGGCCGGAGGAGGGACCTGGACCACAAGCGCGTTCCCCGCGGGAGCTGCCTGGCCCGCGCCGTCGTATACGGTGGCGGTGCCCGAATGATTGTTCGAGATCCACAGCGGACTCGTCGGGCTTGCCGCTATTCCCCAAGGATTGACCAGATTAGGATCGGTCTGGTCCGCCGTTCCGGGGATATCGGAGACAAGGCTATGAACCGAGTAATTGTTTGCTCCGCAGGCGATGTGCGGAGCCATGCAAACGAGATAGGTTAAAACAAAATTGTTTATAAATTTGACTGCCACGGCTATTCTCCTTTTCGATATGTTGCGACTCAATTTCGTTGTGTCGATCTATACCGCCTTTACGATCACCTTGCCGGTCATTTTCGGGTGGATGGAACAGTAATACAAATGTTCCCCAACCTCGCGGAATGCATGAGTGAACTTATCGCCCGTGTCCAATACCGTCGATGCAAAGGCTTTATCGTTTCCGACCACGTTGTGCGGTATATCGTCGTGGTTCGTCCAGGTAACTTCGGTACCGGCGGCAATTTCCATTACCGCCGGGCTGAAGCTGAAGTTATCGATGTTGACGGAGGCGGTCGCGCCTTTCTCGAGCGTCGAATCGATAATTGCGAGAGAGCGGCTACCCTGAACGTATCTGACTTTCGTCATGCCCAGCATGCTCCTGAGCTGTTCGTTCGGCACTTTCATTGGACCGGGCGAGGGCGCCGAGCCGGGCTTGGGTTGCGGGAACGCCGTCGAGGCCGCCGTGTGGAATGTGATATTCCCTTCCACTTTCTGCAAGGTTTGATGAATATGGCCGTTGAGTACCGTGACGGAGCCGAACCGATTCATGTATGAAAGCGCCTGTGTTCCGTCTTCGGTTCCCCATCCCCAGTCGGCGTACACGGTCCAGAGGGGAACATGGGCGAAAACCACGATCGGGGTGCTGCCGGTCTTCGCCTTGAGGTCTTTCTCCAGCCATTCGAGCTGCTCCGAACCGAGCGTTCCGAGACCGCCGGCTTTAAGATTGAGCACGTTGACGAGCCCAATGAAATGCACGCCATTCCGGTCAAAACTGAACCAGCCGTTATTTCCCTTACTGTAACGATCGAGATACAACCGGCCGTTATCGGTGAGGACATCGTGCTCACCGGGGACGTAGAAGATTTCGCCAACCTTCGCCGACTTGAGTATCTGGTCGACGTTGTCGAACTCCTCGGGTTTCGAGAGGTGCGAAATGTCTCCAGTGTGTATCAGGAACGCGGGAGCCGAGGGTAGCGCATTGATCCTCGAAACCGTTTCCTGCAAAGTGCCTGCGACATCTTTATTGGCTTTCTTATTAAAGCCCATGTGACTGTCGCTGATCTGCACGAAGTCAAGTGTTTGCGTGCGGGCGCGCGAGGAGTTAGTGAGAAGCTGGCTTCGCGCCACACCGCCCGAGAGCGAGTAAGCCACCGCGGTGCCGGCCCATGCCATGCACTCGAGGAAGCCGCGGCGATCGACGCCGTCGTTATCTACGTTCTTTGTGATTAATTTTGCCATGGTTGAAAACGTTCTCAACCTGCTATACGGCCACGGTACGGAAATTATTCCGGTGTTATGGCAACATCTTGTAAAAAAGTTGTAAAAGCGCGCGCGGTCCGGCTGAAAAAGTTATCGATATGCCGGCTTGACCGGCGCGGCGGCCTGCGGTAGCTGTAGGGAGTGTCCCGGTTCGTGCTCGTTCTAGTTTTCCGCCAAGCGGTGTTGGCGTTTGGGCCATGCGTGTTGCCGATCTCGCCCAAAGTTCCAACCACGCCGGCCGCACTAATGGAAAACGGACATTTCCGGCAGGCGGAAAAAATGCTGGAAGAGGCGGCGCAGGAGGGTGCTTCGGACGCGGAAACATCCTGGCTGTTATCCCGCGCCAAAGCGGCCTTGGGCGAATTGGAAACCGCACTCGAACTCGCGGAGCGGGCGGTTTCGGCGGACGAGTCGAACGCGGCGTATCGCGTACAGCTCGCCGCGGTTGAAGGACGCATGGCGGAGAAAGCGAGCCTGTTCAAACAGCTCGGCTTCGCCAAACGCGCGAAGAAAGAGTTGGACATGGCGCTGTCTCTCGATCCCCGCAACTTGGACGCGCTCTACGGCCTGATGCTTTACTATTACGCCGCGCCCGCGTTCATCGGCGGTGACAAGCGCAAGGCGGAGGAGATGGCGGAGACGATGACCGGCATCGATCCGGCGCGCGGCTTTCTCGCCCAGGCCCGGCTGGCGAAAGACCGCAAAGATACGGCCAAGGAAGAGGAGTTTTATCTGAAAGCGATCGACGCGGACCCCGGATTTTATGAAGCCAAGGCCGCGTTGTCGAGCTTTTATTTGGCCAGGCCCAAGTTGGATGCCGCCCGGGAATATGCGTGCGAAGCGCTGGCGATTGATCCCGCGGGCGCGCAGGCCTGGAAAAACCTCGCCGAGCTCGCCGCCGCCGATCAATGCTGGACGGAGCTGGATGCGATTGTATCCGAGGCCGCGGAGAGCAATTCATTCGACTTCCTACCCTACTACGGCGCCGCGATTACGATGCTGCGGGAGGGCCGTATGCTCGCAACGGCCGAAGCTTATTTGCGGCGCTACGTTGCACGGCCGCCGGACGCGAACGAGCCTTCGCTTGGGTTCGCTCATTGGCAGCTCGCGACGGTGTTGGAGAAACTCGGACACCCGGTCGCGGCTGTTGAGGAATTGACGCGGGCAGCTGGGCTGGACCCTTCGCTCGAAGGCGCGAAGCGGGATCTGAAGCGCCTGAAATAAAGTCGGTTTGCCCATTACCGCAAATTGTGTTTCCATGCGAATGAGTGCGCTATCTTCTCACCCGCAGCCAGCCCGTCGTCTCCCGCATTCTCCTGATCGAAAGCGGATCGCGCTCGATTCTGGAGGACATCGTCCCAGGCATCCGCGAAACTTGGGGCGATGTGATTCCGATCGATCTGGTCACGTGCTTCGCCGGGATGCCGGAAGGTCTCAATCCGGACACCACGACCGTCTACCGCGTGGCGGATTTCGCCGGCCCGGACGGGCCCAGGCGCCTTCACCGGGAACTGTCGGCAAACAAATATTCGGTTCTCGGCATGGTCTGCGCCGCCGAACCGATCATGACCAAGTGGAAATGGTATCTGGCTTTGCGGCTACCCGCGAAAGCGTTCGTCGTAAATGAAAACTGCGATTATTTCTGGATCGACCACGCGCACGCCGCGACGATCCGCAACTTCGTGCTGTACCGCATGGGTCTGGCGGGGGCGGGCGCGGTCCGCACTATCGCGCGGCTGCTGCTGTTCCCGTTTACGCTCGGTTTTCTGATACTCTATGCATCGGTCGTGCACCTCAGGCGCGCCCTGCGGCTCCGTTACGCCACCTTACCGAAATGAAAATTATCCAAGTAGCTCAACCCGGCGGACCCGACCAGATGAAGCTGGTCGATGTCCCAACGCCCGCGCCCGGCCCCGGACAGGCGCTCGTCAAAATCGAAGCTTCGGGCGTCAATTTCATCGACGTCTATTTCCGGATCGGTCTCTACAAGGCCGATGCTCCCATCGCGCTCGGCCAGGAAGCGGCCGGCGTGGTCGCGGCCGTGGGTCCCGATGTCACGGAAGTGAAGAAGGGCGACCGCGTGGCTTACGCCATGAATCGCGGATCGTACGCCGAGTACGCCATTGTTCCCGCGAAGCAACTCGTTCAGATCCCGGACGGAATCGATTTTGAGACCGCCGCGGCGGCCATGCTGCAAGGGATGACGGCTCACTATCTGACGCATTCCACGTTTCCGCTCAAGGCCGGCGACACCTGCCTGGTGCATGCGGCGGCGGGGGGCGTGGGCAGATTGACCGTGCAGATGGCGAAGATGCTTGGCGCTCGCGTTTTCGGCACGGTTTCCACGCAAGGAAAGGCCGAACTGACCCGCGAGGCAGGTTGCGATGAAGTGATTTTCTATACCCGACAGGATTTCGAAACGAAAGTTCGCCGCCTCACCGGCAATCGGGGTGTTGACGCGATCTACGATTCCGTTGGCGAGCCGACCTTTATGAAGGGGCTGAACTGCATCCGCCCGCGCGGAATGATGGTGCTGTTCGGCCAATCGGGCGGCGCGGTGGCGCCATTCGATCCGAACATTCTGAACGGGAAGGGATCTCTCTTCCTAACGCGCCCCTCGTTGGCGCACCATTGCGCGAATCGCGAAGAGTTGCTGTGGCGCGCGGGCGACGTGCTGAACTGGATCGCCTCCGGGAAGCTAAAGTTGCGCATTGAGAAAACCTATCCGCTGGCCGAAGCGGCTTCCGCGCATCGCGATCTGGAAGGGCGGGGCACGGCGGGCAAGCTGTTGCTGCTGCCGTGATTTTTTCGTGGCGGTGCACTCGTGCTCGCGCCACAATACGGACTTAGCTTGCAAACGCGCCTTACCCTCTGGTCGATCATCGTCATGGCGCTGATCGTGGGCTTTGTCTCGGCTCTCGATCTCAGCGACGAAATCGAGCGGCAGTTCCAAAGTAATCTCAGCCGCGCCGATCTCATTCGCCGGGTCGCGGTAAACGAAGTGGTCAACATTCTCGGACCGGATTCCCGATTGCCGTCCGCCCGCATCGCCGACAACCCACGAGTTTCCCAGGAATTTCGCGATCTTCTGACCGACTCGCACTCGCTTGTCGAAATTGCCGTCTGCGATCCCACAGGCAAAATTCTCATCGACAGCGATTCCAATCGAATCGGTCAACAGTTCCCGCCCATGGAAGATTTCGGCTCCCTGGTGAGCCGGACCAAATGGTGGAACAAGCTCCGGGTGCTGCTCTGGGACAAATCGAGCTATCAGATTTCGCAGGCGCTCGCCGCGTCGCCGCAAGCGGGCCCGATGCTGTTCGTTCGCGTGGCGATTCATCCCACGCTGATTCGCAACGATATGATGCCGTCAATCCAGACGCATGCCGGCATTTCGATCGCATCGATTGTCGGCGCGATGCTCGCCGCGCTGCTGTTTTCGACTGTCGTGTTCCGCCCTCTGGGAAGACTCGACGAAATGCTGGACCTGATGGCAAAGGGAGACTATGAGATCCAGCCTGCCGGCCCGAAGCCGCCATCGAATATCGATGCATTCGGAGCGGTGACTTCGAAAGTCACCATGCTGGGGCAAGCGCTTCGCGGAAAGCAATCGCAGCTTTCCGACCTGAAAGATATTTCCGAGCGGCTGCTGGACCAGATGGAAGACGCGGTGCTCATCTTCGGACGGGACCGCCGGTTAATCGCCGCGGCGGGAACGGTCGAAAAGTTTCTGCCGCTACCGCGTTCCGAGCTACTGGGCCGGACGTTGCAGGAAGTCTTCCCGCCCGCCACTTCGATCGGCTTGCTGGTGGCCCAGGCGACCCAAACCGGCCGGACCGTGCGCAACCGTCGCGTGCCGATGGCTCGCGCGGATGGTCTGGACGACCGCACGCCGATCGCGCTACTCTCGCTCGAAACCATGGATGGAGGGCCGAACCTGGAACCGGGGGCCGGCGTTTTGATCCGGTTGCGCGATCCCGAAGCGACGCGGCAGATCGGGCGGCAACTGCAGACCGCCGACCGCCTTTCCGCCATCAGCCGGTTAACCGGCGGCGTCGCGCACGAGGTAAAAAACCCGCTGAATGCGATGCTGATGCACGTCGAGCTCGCGCGCATGAAAATGGCTCACGGAGATTGCGATCTGGAACCGCAAATGGACGTGATCTCGAACGAGATTCTGCGTCTCGACCGCGTGGTGAAGACCTTTCTCGATTTCACGCGTCCGGTCCAACTCAACTTGACGGAGGTGCCGCTCGATGCGTTCGTGAACGATCTCGCCGAATTAGCCCGTCCGGAAGCCGCGGCTTGCGGAATCGAGATCGTGGTGCGGCAATCGCCCGAAGCGGTCTCGATCGACGTGGATGCGGATCTGTTGAAACAGGCCGCTCTTAACATCGTGGTCAACGCCATCGAGGCAATGACGGAAGGAGGAAAACTGGAGATTATGTCCGGCATAAAGGGGGACGAGGCTGAGATTCGCATCTCCGACACAGGTCCAGGCATTCCACCCTCCGTCCGGGAAAAAATCTACGATCTCTACTTCACCACCAAAAAGCAAGGCTCGGGAATCGGCCTCGCGATGACCTTTCGTATTGTGCAGTTGCATGACGGAACCATCGATTTCTCAAGCGAACCGGGAAAGGGCACGACCTTCGTAATGCGTTTTCCGATCGCGATTCCGGCGGCTTGATGGCTAATTCCACCTTCGACGAATTCGCCCATCGGCGCGCCCAATTGGGATACGCCCTGGGCCACGGCCTGGCGGAACTGAAAGTCGATTCGCTATTCGTGGCCTCCGCGCCGAACGTGCGCTACCTGACCGGGTTCACGGGCAGCAACGGCATGCTGTTGGTTCAACCGGATGAAGCGACGTTCCTGACCGATCCGCGTTATCGCATTCAGGCGAGGCAGCAGGTGAGCTGCAAAGTTGTGGTGGCCTCGGGTTCTCTGCTGCCGCGCGTGGCCGGGCTGATCAAACGGAAGAAGATCCGGCGCTTGGCGATCGAGCGCAACCGGATCGGCTTCGAGCAGTACGACTATTTGAAGTCCGAACTGCCGTTGGGAGCCGTGCTCGAACCGGCAAGCGGCGTGGTGGAGCGAATGCGGATGGTGAAATCCGATTCGGAAATCGCGCTGATTCGCGCGTCGGTGGAGACGAACTCGCGCGCTTTCGAAGCTTCGGTCAAGAAAATTCGGCCAGGGATGCGCGAATTCGAACTGGCGGCCGAAATCGATTACCACATGCGGAGGTTGGGCGCGGATGGGCCCGCCTTCGACACTATCGTCGCCAGCGGAGTACGAACGGCGCTGCCGCATGCGCATCCGGGCGGCGATACGATTCAGGCGAACGGGCTTGTGCTGATCGACATGGGCGCCATGCGGAACGGCTACGCCAGCGATATGACGCGGATGCTGCACGCCGGCAAGTCGGGCGGCAGAGTGAAGGAGATGTACCGCGCCGTGCTCGATGCGCAACTGGCCGCGATCGCGGCCGTGCGGCCGGGCGTTTCAGCCGCCAGCGTGGACCGCGCCGCCAGGAACGTGCTGAAGGAAGCCGGGTTGGATAATACTTTCGTCCATTCGACCGGTCATGGATTGGGTCTCGAAATCCATGAGCCGCCGCGCGTCGGCAAGAAAGACAAGACTCCACTCGAAGCGGGCATGGCCATTACGATCGAGCCCGGAGCCTATGTGGAAGGGTTCGGCGGAATCCGCATCGAAGACACGGTGCTGGTGACCGCGACTGGGTGCGAGGTTCTGACGCGGACGCCAAAAGATCTGCTGGAAATTTAGCCCCGCCGAAGACGACGAATCGGGCTCGCCGTGGTTGCCTCGCTATCGTCAAAGTGCCATTAAGTTTGGTCGGCCGCCTCGGCGTGGACTGCGTCGAAGCGCCGCTTATGCGCGTGATGCGCGTGGTGATGTATGTCGCCCAGATTCAAACCCGTGAGCCCAACCGCAACCGCTCCCCCGATTAATGGCGGCAGCGCCAGGCCCCAAAACAAAATGGTCGAAAAAATTTTGGCATTGTTGCTCTCGACGCCCAGCAGCTTCATCGCGAGAATACAGAAAAATTGATAAGACCCAAGATTCGCCGGCGCATTCGGTATCAAGGTGCCGATCCGTATGATGACGATCACCACTGCCGCCGCGCGCACCGACAGGTCGAAGCCATCCGCCTTCAGCAGCGCCCAGACGGACAACGCTTGCAGAACGATATAGAGCACGCTAACGCCAAGAGCCGCCGCCAGAGTTCGCCAATCCCCCAGATTGTGCAGCTCATCGAGCAGGTGCACGAACTTCGACGCCCAGCGGTGCCCCGAAACGACCGAGTGCGCGTGGCCTTTGCGGAACAGCACGTACAAAAACAGACCCGAGATTGCAAGCAGGCAAATGCCCAGCACCGACGTGCTTCGGCCGAGCAGTCTCGGGATGTTCGACATGTCCGCGGTCACGGCAAAGAACGCCCCGACGAGCACCAGGCCATCCAAAATCCGCTCGATCAGCGCCGACGTGAGCGCCAGCGAAATCGGCACTTCCTCCCAAAACGTGAGCAAATAGCATCGGATAATCTCCCCCGCGTGCGCGGGCAAAACGTCGCTCGCGAACAAGCCGACGTACACGGCCTGCACGCATCGCCAAAGCGGCGGCTGCTCGGCCGGACTGAGGATTAGCTGCCATTTCCAGGCTTGTGAAACATACACCGCCAGGTTTAAAACAACGGAGAGCAGAACCCAGCGCCACTCCAGGGTCCGGACATCATGGCCGAGTTGCTGGTAAGGAAATTTCGCGAATACCCAAATCAGGCTGGCAATCGAAATGGCATATCCGAATACCGGCAGCAGCCACTTGGGAACCTTTCTTCTGGATGGTTTCGTGAGTGCCTGGACCATGGGCGCCGAATTCGGCCGGACAGCCCCCATCATAGCTTGCACCGTATCGTCTCGATGAAATATAGTTGCTGTAATGAACCGGATACCCCTCACGACCTCGCGACACGCCGCGATTCTGACCGCTACGGTGCTCGCCGCCGCCGGTCTTCTATCCGCGCAGGCGCCCGCTAAGCCCTCCAGCTATCAGCCCGTCGCCCTGCACGAAGATTTTCAGAGCGTTATGGCTCGGATGAAAGCCGCCAAACCGGAGATCATGAAGCGGCAGATGGACCTGCTCGCCGAGCGCTACGATCTCAGCGACCGGCCCGACGCGGGAGTCGCCATGTCGCGCGGCAAAGCTCTGCAAGGCGGCGTGCGCGCTAAATTAGCCGGCGGCGCGACGTGGGACGGCTTGGCGCAGATGACTCCGGATCAGATCCGTGAAAAGAACTTGTTTCCCGCCGGCTTCATGCCGCTGCCGCACGTAAATCATCCCGAGGGAGGCATGGTCTTCCCGAAGTTTCACATCGACGCGATCAAGAAGGAAGAGGAGCGCGACCTAACCCGCTTCGATTTGGATTTCGACATCCCCGAGCATTTTCTGCCGGAATTTCCCGCCCCGATTTATCTCACCACGCGCCCCGATCTGGGCGACGTGACGCATGGAAAGCTGGTCACGATCGAGAACTTTTACGAGATCTTCAACGGCATCTTGAATCCCAAGCAGATCGAAGGGGTCCGCCTGCTGTTGACCCCCTTCATGCAGCAGCAATTCAATCAGACCGAAGACCGCCGCTCCGAAAAATCCAGCCGCGGAGTCGCTTGCTTCGATTGTCATTCGAACGGCCACACCAACGGAGCGGAACACTTGGTGGGCGATATACGGCCGCAGGAATTTCGCCACCGGATCGAGACGCCGTCTTTGCGCGGCGTCAATATTCAGCGCCTGTTCGGTTCGCAGCGCGCGCTCAAGACCGTCGAGGATTTCACAGAATTCGAGCAGCGCGCCGCGTATTTCGATGGCGACCCGGTGATTGCGACCAAAAAAGGCGTGAATATTCTGGATCGCGGGAGCCAGGTGCAGTTCATGGGCGAGTTCCAGGAGATTCTCGATTTTCCGCCCGCGCCCAAGCTCGGCATCGATGGCAGGCTCGACGCCGCGAAAGGCGCTCCCGCGGAAATGCGCGGCGAGAATTTATTCTTCGGAAAGGCGAAGTGTGGATCGTGCCATCAGGCTCCCTACTACACCGACAATCTGATGCACAACCTTCAGGCCGAGCGTTTCTACAAGCCGCACATGATCAATGGCGAGATGGCCAGCGCCGACGGCCCGATTAAGACTTTCCCGCTTCGTGGCGTGAAAGATTCCCCGCCATACCTGCACGATGGACGCCTGCTGACGTTGGCGGATACGGTTGAATTCTTCAACCTGATTTCCGGCACGAAGTTGACGGGTGCGGAGAAGGCGGACATAGTCGTGTTTTTGAAGGCACTGTAATTGCGGGCGGATGAGACACTGAAGCGGTATGGAAGGCCGATTTCAGATTGATCGGATTGCTGTAAGAAACTTCAGAAGCATCCTGGAATGCGACGTTGAACTCGCACCATTAACGTTTTTCATCGGCGCAAATGCATCGGGAAAGACCAGCTTTATGGATGCGATTCAATTTGTCGCTTCAGCGCTTCGGAACTCGCCCGAGAAGGCCATTGCCGATAGGCGTGGGATCCACTCGATTCTGCACCACCCGATAAACCTTCCGACTAATTTACGATTCGACTTCTATCTGTCGTCCTCAACGGGTCGTTACGAATTTCATTTGGAGTTGCAAATTCTTGATGGTTGGTGAGTCTCCGTAGCTCGCGAAGAGTGCCGGATCGATAGCTCCAGCGGCGATAAACACTTCTATGTGGTGGAGGATGGTAATGTCAAAGGCTCAGCGGCGGTCTTTCCCTCGATCAGCGCCGATCGAATCTTTCTTTCGAATGCGTCGGGACTGCCGGAGTTCCGCCCGCTCTTTGACTTTTTAGCCAATCTAGGATCGACGGGGCCAAGGCTGCCCGACGTGTACGAAGCTGTACAAAGATTAGACCGACTAACGCGTCGGTTGGATTCAGGAGTTGAATATACTGGTTTGGCAGCTCGCTTCCGAAATCTCAGCAATAGTGCGCCGGATCGTTTAGAGATCATCCAGCAATACCTGCGCGCAATAGTTCCATCGTTCGACCGGCTGGAAGTGGTGGAAGCCAATGATGCTTTGTGGCTGCGGTTTATCGAGACGTCTCAGGTGGGCGCCTCGATCCCATTCTACGTATCGCAGACCTCTGCCGGGCTAGTTAACTCGGCTGAAATTCTACTAGAGCTGTTTGAACTTCCTGGAGGCGGTAAGGCGGCATCCGCAGTCATCATCGAAGAACCGGAGGCGCTACTTCATCCCGCCGCTATCCAGGTGCTTCTTGATAGCTTTATCGAAGCGAGTAGGTTCCGCCAAGTGCTCGTAACGACCCACAGCCCCGATCTTCTCGACGATCCCTCCATACCGCCGGATTGGATCAGGGTGGTGTACCGAGATGAAATGGGTACCCACGTAGATGTTCTGGACTCCGGTACCAAATCCATCATCCGAGATCAGTTGTACACTGCCGGTCAGCTTCTAAGACAAGGTGGCCTTATTCTGAAATCTTGATGCCCTCTGCGGAAGGCACGATCCTGCGCCTGATCGTGGAAGGTCACTCGGAGGAACAAGCTGCGCCAGTATTGATCCGGCGCCTGGCGCAAGCGTTCGGCTTCCACTCGTCCATCCGATTCGCAGTCAGACGAGTTACCAAGTCACGGTTAATTCAACCCGGAGAGTTGGAAAAAACGCTAGAAGCGCTCGCTCGGCAAATCGGACGGAGCCGGCCGTTTCTTGTCCTGTTAGATGCCGACGAAGATTGCCCAAAAGACCTCGCGGACGATCTGAAGGCCCGGTGTCGCGACCGGCACGCCGACTTGACGATAGCTGTCGTCATAGCCAACAAGGAATATGAAGCATGGTTCTTGGCGGCGGCGAAATCCTTGTCAGGTAAGGGCGCTTTAGATGAGAAGCTCCACGCTCCCGATGATCCGGAATCAGTCCAAGGAGCCAAGGAGTGGCTAACGGCGCGGATGCTTCCAAATGAAAGCTACTCTCCAACACGGCATCAGCCAGCCTACTCCCATCTGATGGATCTGTCGGAAGCAGGAACCGCCCGATCTTTCAGGAAATTTGAAAAAGAGGTGGCCCGCTTACTGGGATGGAATCGCCGCCCTTCTACTTCTCCGAAAACGTAATCGAACTCTCCGACCCGAACTTTTTATAATCGCTATACCGGATAGTCAGCTTGATCCGCTGCGGGCCCGCGTGGAAGAACAAGGTGTCGTCCGCATGCGTGTAAACCGGAAACCAGAATCCGCCATTAACGGGTTTGCGAATCGTTGTAAATCGCGGAAACAAATTTTCGGATTTCATGGTGCGGATCTGCGGCACCGCCTGGCCTTCCGATCGCACGATCGAGCAATCGTCCTTCTTGATCCACAGCATTCCGTCGAACAGCCGCTGCCCTTGCAGAATCTGCCGCGGCCGTATCTGCATCACCCAGCAATCGACGCCGTCCATATTCTCCTCGCCCTTGAACTTGGTCTCGTAAATCCAAAGAAGGTCCTCGACTAATACGAGCGGCTGGATCTCGCGAATGTCGCGGAAATCCTCGTCGGTTAGCAGCAGGTGTTTCAAGTTCGCGGCAGGCGTCCCAATCAGCCGCTCGGAGCGCTCCCGGGTTGGCGAGAAAATCACGTCGCGCAGCTCGCGATATTCGCCCAACTCCGCGCCGCGCTCGCTCAACTCGACCAGGCGCACCGATTGCCGGTAGGCGTATTGATTGCGCTCCGCCTCGGTCTCGCTTTCGCGATGCGCCACGCGCCTCGCCAAGTCCGCCGGCGGCTCGGCCGCGCGCGCGACGGGCGCAAGAAAGGCGAATGCTAAGATGATTCGGATGGAAAAACCGTTCAGCCGCTTTGGCACAGCCTGGCTGACCGGCACCGTGATCCTGAGCGTCGCTGCCGTGGTGTATGCCCGCGAAAAAAACATTCCCGTCTGGGCGGCCATCCCCATCGCCGCCGCGTTCCTGGTCGAATTTCCATTTTATCTGCTCCCCGGATTTGAGAGCGTCCGTAACGCGATTGATCGTTCGTTCTCACGCCCTCAATTGGCCTTCGTTCTGTGCGTAAGCGGACTGCTTCCTTACCTGATCTATAGCTTGGGAACCGGCCAATTCCGCTGGCGCGAGTTAGCCGGCCTCGCGGCGATCGCCGCCACGGTCAGCTATTGGTACGTGATTCTACCCAGCGCGGCGGTAACGGACGCTCTCTTTCTCGCGCTATTCGGCGTCGTAATTCTCACGAAAGTGTTCCAACGAATCTATACGGCGCCGGTGCCGCATTTACCCCATTTACAAGTGGATACGCTCGGTCACTTGATGCTGATCCGGTTGACGATCATGGTGCTGCTGCTAATCCGGCGCGTGCATGGAATCGGATTCGGCTGGATCCCGTCCAGGCGCGAGTTTTTCGTCGGCTTGCAATATTTCCTCTACTTCCTGCCCATAGGATTGCCGCTGGCGTGGTTTCTCGGACTGCTGCGGATCCACGCGCACTCGAACGTTCTCTGGCAAATAATTGCCGTGGGGCTCGGAATCTTCTGGGTAGTGTCGCTTTCGGAAGAGTTCCTGTTCCGGGGCGTGCTGCAACAGTGGATCGCGCGCTGGACGGGCAGCCGGGCCGCGGCGCTGGTGCTCACGTCCTTGTGTTACGGCCTAGCCCATCTATGGGTTAAGCCTTTCCCGAATTGGCAGATGGCTTTGGTCGGGTCGGTACTTGGAGTATTCTGCGGCCTGGCTTACTGGAAGGCGCATAGCGTCCGCGCGAGTATGGTATCGCACGCATTGGTTGCGACGGCGTTCCGCATTCTGCTAAGTTAACCCAATTCCCCTTGTAAAGAACATGGGCAATCACTATGATGTCTAGGATTCCAAGGAGAAGAAATGAATCGATACATCGCGGAAGTAATCGGAACATTTGTCTTAGTGTTTGGAGGCTGTGGAACGGCTGTATTAGCCGGAGACAAGGTCGGATTTCTGGGAGTCGCATGTGCTTTCGGCCTTTCGTTGTTGGTGATGGCGTACGCCATCGGACCGATTTCGGGCTGTCATCTCAACCCGGCCGTCACTTTGGGATTGTTTCTAAGCCGCAAGTTTGAAGGCCGCCTGGTGCCTGGATACATGGCGGCGCAGATTCTCGGCGCCGTGATCGCTTCCGGCTTGTTACTCGCCATAGCGTCGGGCAATCCAAACGGTTACTCGCCGAGCGTGGCGGGGTTCGCGGCCAACGGTTTCGGCCTCCATTCGCCCGGCCATTACGGTCTTGTGGCAGCCTTCATTGCCGAGGTGATTCTCACCTTTTTTCTGGTGTTCACGATTTTGGGGGTTACCGACGTCAAGGCTCCCGTCGGATTTGCGGGCATTCCGATTGGTCTGGTTCTTGTTCTGATCCACCTGATCGGAATTCCGGTTACCAACACATCGGTAAATCCCGCGCGCAGCATCGGGCCCGCGCTTTTTGTGGGCGGTTGGGCTTTGGAGCAGTTGTGGCTTTTTATCGCGGCCCCCTTGATCGGGGCCGCAATCGCGGCGGGTATCTACGGCGCGATTCGTGTTCCGGATTCCCTCCTTCCGGTGCGGGAAGCGGAGCAAGCGCTCGAGAGCGAACAGCGGCAGCGGCGCGCGCAAAAGCCAAATGAAAGGTAAAATCTTGTAAAACGCGCAACGGCGCGGCGGGGCGGACCGTCGAGAGAGGTATGCGCCTTCGGGTTCCCGCTCTCTTTCTATCCGTACTCTTTTCAATACAAGTTTTTGCCACCCGCACCTACAATCGGTACGCTCTCGTACTCGAAGACGCGCCCGTGTCCGCGGTTTCCGGACGGGGTGTCTCGCTGGAGGCGGAAGCCCAACGGTCCAGCATAGGATTAGCGCAAGCACATCTCCGCGCGGAACTCGAATCCCGCAAGATCGGGGTAACCGGCTCCGTGCAGACGCTGGTGAACGCGATTTTCGTCCAAGCCACGCCCGATCGCCTTCCCGAATTGCGCAGCTTGCCGGGTGTTATCCGCGTCGAACTGATGCCGCGCGTCCATCGCAATCTCGATCGGGCTGTGCAGCTGGTAAACGCCCCCGCCGCCTGGAACCTGCTCGGCGGAATTCCGAATGCCGGGCTCGGCGTCAAGATCGGTATCGTCGATACTGGCATCGACCAGACGCATCCCGCGCTTCAGGACGCGTTGCCTGCGCTCGCAGGCTATCCTGTTTGCCAGGCCGCCGATTGCGCTTTTACTAACAGCAAAGTGATCGTGGCGCGAAGCTACATCAAGCAACTGTCCGCCGGAACGCAACCCGATCCGGCGCAAGATTCCCGGCCCGACGACAATTCGCCGCGCGACCGCGTCGGCCACGGCACGGCGGTGGCGATGATTGCGGCCGGCTATACGAACAGCGGACCCGCCGCCACCATCACGGGCATGGCGCCCAAGGCCTATCTCGGCAGTTACAAAGTCTTCGGCTCCCCCGGCGTGAACGACTTCACCAGCGGGGATGTCCTTATCCAAGCTCTTGAAGATGCATATAACGATGGCATGAATATCGTTTCGCTCTCGCTCGGTTCGCCCGCGCTTTCCGGTCCGCTCGATCGGGGTTCGGTCTGCGGGGCCGATCCCGGTAGCGCTTGCGATCTGGAAGCGCAGGCGGCCGAGACGGCAATCTCGAAGGGCATGTCGGTAATCGCTTCCGCCGGCAACGAAGGCGATACCGGCAATCGCCTTCCGACCTTGGCTACCATCGATTCGCCCGGCTACTCGCCCAACGTAATCGCGGTCGGGGCCACGACGAACTCGCACACCTTCGTGAACAGCGTTCGGATCAATGGGAGCGGCGTTCCATCGAATCTTCAGCGCATCAACGCAGCCTTGGGCGACGGTCCGCTTCCCAACGGCGTTTTGACCGCCCCTTTGCGGGATGCGGTAAGCGTCGGCAACGCCGATGCGTGTTCGGCTCTACCGGCCAACTCTCTCAGCGGAGCCATCGCGCTGGTGTTGCGCGGAAACTGTAACTTCTCGGCAAAGGTTGCCATCCTGCAGACCGCGGGCGCGGTGGGCGTGATTTTCATCGACCAGGCGGGCGCCGGCAGCCTCACGCCTCCCGGCGGCCTGAGCGGGACCACGATCCCATCCGTGCTGATCGGCAATTCCGACGGGGCGGCATTGCGCAGCTACGCCAGCTCGCATTCGGGCGCGACCGCGAGCCTCGATCCCGGCTTGGCTGAAGTGGACATTCAGCCGTTCAACACGGTCGCCGATTTCTCCTCGCGCGGTCCGGCCACGGGAGCCACGGGAATCAAGCCGGATCTGGTAGCCGTCGGCACGGACCTGTATCTCGCGGCCGAACGCTTCGATCCCCAGGGCGAACCCTACAGTCCCGATGGATACACCGTTTCCCAAGGCACCAGTTTTTCCGCGCCGATGGTGGCGGGCGCCGCGGCCCTCGTGAAGCAGAAAAATCCGAGTTTTAACGCGGCGCAAGTAAAATCGGCGCTGGTCAACACGGCTTCCTCGGACGTCACCGATAACGGAAGCGCGGCGCGCGTGAACGCGGTCGGCGCGGGCAAGCTCGATACGCTCGCGGCGATCACCGCGAACGTGAGCGTCGCGCCCACGAGCGTCCTTTTCGGTCCCTTGAAAAGCGGCGGGTCACCCGCCAACCGGCAATTGCAAATCACGAACGGCGGCTCGTCCGCGGTGAATTTAAGCTTGACGATTACCCGGCGCGACAACGATTCGAACGGGCGCATCGGCATCGACCGGCCGAATCTAGCGTTAGCGCCAGGTCAAACCGGCGCGGTGACTGTGATGTTATCGGGCAGCCTGCCGAGCCCCGGATCTTACGAAGGCGCAATCAATATCGCGGGGGGCGCGACGCCGCTGCACGTTCCGTTCCTCTATCTGGTTGGAGACGGAGTGCCGTACGGCATCATCCCCCTGGTGGGCGATGGCGACGACGGCACGGTGAATCAGGATACCGCGGAAGGGTTCGTCGCGCTCAAACTGATCGATCGTTACGGCGTCCCGGTCTCGGGCGCTGCCGTGCGCTTCCGCGCCTCGAACGGGGCAACCGTCAAGAATGCGGATGCCAATACGGATGTGAATGGAATTGGAAGCGCCGAAGCGGTTTTGGGCCCAACGCCCGGCGGCTACGTGTTTACGGGGCAAGCCGGTGGATTGAGCGTTCAATTCACCGACACGGCCCGCCTGCAGCCCACCCCCGCTTCGAATGGAGTGGTCAACGCCGCGAGCTTTCAGCAAGGTTCGGGCATTGCGCCCGGATCGTATATTTCGATCTTTGGAACCGGGTTGAGCGACGACAGCAACGCGGCGAGCACGTCGCCCTTGCCGCTTTCGCTCGATGGGGTGAGCGTCAGTTTCGACGTTCCATCCGCCGGCTTGAGCGTTCCGGGGCGGCTTTATTATGTCAGTCCGGGGCAGGTGAACGTGGAAGTGCCTTGGGAATTGCAAGGTCAAAGCTCCGTGCAGATCAAGGTCAGCGTTTCGGATTCTTCCGGGCAAGTCGTGACCGTGCCGGTAGTAAATGCGGCTCCGGCGTTGTTTGCCGAAGTGGATGCGAATGGGGCGCTGTTATCGGCGGGAAACCCCGCGAGGCGCGGACAGACGATCGTGCTCTACGCCAACGGGCTGGGGCCGGTGAGCAATCAACCGGGGACGGGAGATCCGGCGCCATCGTCGCCGCCATCGCAGACCACCTCGCTTCCGGCGGTAACGATTGGAGGCGCGCCCGCAAGCGTACAATTCAGCGGATTGGCGCCCAATTTTTCGGGGTTGTATCAGATTAATGTGTTGGTGCCGGCGAATGCCCCCACCGGAGTGCAGCCGATTGTGGTCACAATGAATGGAACGGCCTCCCCGGCGGTGCGGGTGCCGGTTCAGTAAGGAGGGTTCGCGTATGATGTTGCCCCGAAGAGGTGTCCCCATGAGTGGGGACACGGCACGCAAGAGTGCGTGCGCCACAATTGCTTTCCTACTCGCGGTCCCCATGCTCCAAGCGCAGTTCGGTAACCGCTTGCCGGGCCGGCGCCGCCCATCGTCAACTTCATCCTCCACCACATCCACCGAAAAAGGCCCGCTTGCAAAATCCGTGAGCATTACCGGCACGGTCGTCCAAATCGGCGATACGTCGCTCATGCTGGAGGCCGCCGATACGCGCATCCTCACCTTCAAGCTCAC
Organism: Bryobacteraceae bacterium; assembly: GCA_051003795.1. Classification (GTDB taxonomy): domain Bacteria; phylum Acidobacteriota; class Terriglobia; order Bryobacterales; family Bryobacteraceae; genus JALYXS01. Next base: position 20,419 of record JBPCKZ010000177.1, read on the forward strand.
CGCCCAAACCCAGTTCACGAAAACGACTCGCGCCAACATCAAGCCCGGCGACCGTCTGCGCGTCGACGGCACGCAGGACGACGAAGCGAACCTAACCGCCACCAGCATCGGTCCCGAAGGATCGGAGTCCGGGCCCGCTCCCGCCGCGGCCGCCGCGACTGCGCCTGGTGACGACGATCCCGATCGTCCCCGCCTAAAACGAGCTGGAGCGTCCGCCCAGGCTGACGATGAGCCCGTCAGCACCAGGCCCGAAGTTCGCCGCGCGCCACCCCAAATTGTCGACAATTCGCGCGAAGTGGAAGACACGGATCCGAACCGCCCCAAACTCCGGCGAGGAATGCCCACGCCGCGCGCGAGCGCGCCTGAACCCGAGGAAGTGGCGTCCGATCGCCCCAGCCTTCGGATCGAGGCGCAAGGCCGCGAAAGCATGAAGGTGAAGGCGAACGATCCGCTCGTCCAGCGCGCGATGGAAGTCGCCGAATCGTTCTCCGAACAGCTTCCCAATTACGTTTGCCAACAGTTCACGACTCGCTATGTGCGGCAAGGCAGCGGAGGTTTTCGCGCTCTCGACGTGGTTTCCGCCAACGTGGTCTACGAGAACAACAAGGAAAGCTATCGCAACATCATGATCAACGGCAAGACCGCGAAGAAGGCGATGGAAGATCTGCCCGGCGCCTGGTCCACGGGCGAGTTCGGCACCACGTTGCGCAGCCTGCTCTCGTCGCGCACCGCGGCCGATTTCAAGTTCCGGAAGACCGCCACCGTCGCGGGGCTGGAGACCAAGGTTTACGACTACAAAGTCGAGCGCTTGAATTCCGACTGGCGCGTGCAATTGGGATCGCAAGCGATCATTCCGGGCTATAGCGGACGCGTTTGGATCGATACCAAGAACGCTCGCGTGCTGCGGATCGAGATGCAGGCGGACAACATCCCAGAGGAGTTTCCGCTCGACCAGGTCGAGGCGGCCAACGATTACGGCTTCGTCCGGCTGGGCGGCACGCAGGAGTTCCTGCTGCCGACGCACGCCGAAAACCTGAGCTGCGAGCGCGGAACGAGCATTTGCAGCCGGAACTCGATTGATTTTCGCAACTATCACAAGTACTCTGGTGAATCGACAATCGTTTTCGACAAATAGCACATGGCTAAATTAGGTTTCTTGGGCTTAGGAATCATGGGCTACCCCATGGCTCGCAATCTCCTGCGCGCGGGTCACGAAGTCGCGCTCTGGTCCCACACGGCCGGCAAAGCCAAAGAGTTGGCCGGTGCCGAAAAGGGCCTCTTCTGCGAGACCCCTAAGCAGGTGGGCGAGCGGGCCGACTGCATTTTTCTCTGCGTTGGCAATACCGCCATGTCGGAAAAGGCGATCCTGGGGCCAAATGGAATCCGCGAAGGCGCCAAACCGGGAACCGTGGTTGCGGACGCGAGCACGATCGGCCCGTCCGACAGCCGACGCATCGGGGAAGAGCTTTCCGGCAGCGGGATTGCGTTCTTGGACGCGCCGTGCACCGGTTCGAAGGCCGGGGCCGAAGGCGGGACGCTCACCTTCATGATCGGCGGCGATAAGGATGTCCTGGATAAGAACCGGGTTAACTTCGAGCCGATGGGGAAGCGGCTCTTCTATTGCGGCGGCCCGGGAATGGGCCTTCATGCGAAATTAACTCAAAATCTGATTCTGTCGAACATACTCCAGGCGTTCAGCGAGGGCATAGTACTGAGCACCAAGGCAGGGGTAGATCCGCAGCTGATGCTGGATATACTTTCCGCCAGCGCCGCCAAGTCGGGATTAATCGAGTACAAGGCTCCGTTCATCCTGGACCGCAATTTCGACCCGAATTTTTCCATAAAGTGGATGCACAAGGACGTCGGACTCATGCTGGATTCGGGAGAAGAGCTCGAAGTTCCGCTCCCGTTGACCGCTCTGACCCGCCAAATGCTGCAAGCGGCGATCTCGTCGGGATTCGGTTCGGAAGATATCTGCTCTACAATCAAGGTCTTAGAGAATTTTGCGGGGGTTGAGGTAAAACGCAAATAAAAAAATACAAATTTTGGTTGCATTTTGAGAAAAGATATTCTAATATTGGAATCAAGCCGGGGAGATAAGAACTCCCACCAAAGCGAGACTAACCTCTAAACTAAAGACCCCTGAAGCAAATCTCCCCGGCGCCCGCAAGGGTCTTTACCTCCAGATCCAAAAATTCCAACAGTGTTATGATTCCGTGGTACTGTGGCGCGGACACTCGTGTCTGCCGTGCCGACACTCGTGTCGTCACAGGGTTTCGCACTGGAAAACCCGTGTCCACACGAGTGTGGACACGGCAGACACAAGTGTCCGCGCCACAAAGGCCCATCATGCAGACTCTCACCATCCTTGGCTCTACCGGTTCCATCGGGACGAACACCCTGGACGTGGTGCGGCAAAATCGAGATCGCTTTCGGGTACTCGCACTGGCGGCGGGCGAAAACGTCGATCTGATTCTCCAACAAATCAACGAGTTCCACCCCCAAGTGGTGGTCATGGGTTCGCAACAAGCACTTGATCGGCTGGACCTACCTAGACAACGCAAACCCGAGCTCCTCACCGGCCCCGCCGCTTTGGTCGCAATCTCCACCGCGCCGGAAGTCGATACGGTCATGTCGTCTATCGTCGGAGTTGCCGGGCTGGAGGCCACCTATGAAGCCATTCGCGCGGGAAAGCGCGTGGGTCTCGCCAACAAAGAGGTCCTTGTATCGGGCGGCAGCCTGGTCATGGAAGCCGTTCGCGCCAGCGGATCGGAACTCATTCCGGTCGATAGCGAGCACAACGGCGCCCATCAATGCTTTCGCGCGGGCATGCGCCGCGAAGTAACCAAGCTCATCCTGACGGCGTCCGGCGGTCCCTTCCGGAACACTCCAAAATCCGCGCTAAGTTCCGTGACTCCCGCGCAGGCCTTGAATCATCCAACGTGGAAGATGGGAAACCGCATCACCATCGATTCCGCCACCCTGATGAACAAAGGGTTTGAAGTGATTGAAGCCTGCCGGCTATTCGATCTGTCTCCAGCCGAGGTCGAAGTGGTGGTGCATCCGCAATCGACCGTGCATGCCATGGTCGAGTACAACGACGGCAGCATAATTGCCCAAGCCTCGGCCACGGACATGCGGATGCCGATCCAATACGCTCTCACATGGCCCGAGCGCTGCCAAGCGCCGGTACCGAAGATCGATTGGACGGAGGCGCGTAACTGGGAATTCGGACCGCCCGATTTCGACAAGTTCCCGCTTCTGAAGCTGGCTTATCGCGCTCAAGAAGCCGGTGGGTCGGCTACGTGCACCTTGAATGCAGCGGATGAAGTTGCCGTGGCCGCGTTTCTCGAAGGGCGCATCTCGTTTCCGGGCATCGCGGAACTCGTCGAAGAGACGCTGTCGCGCATGCCCCACCGCCAACCGAAGTCGATCTCCGATATCCTTGAGATTGACGAGGCGTCCCGCGCTCTCGCCCGCCAATTGGTGGAACGGCGCGGGACCGTGAACGCGTAGCGCGTAAGAACCGCGTAAGAACTATGGCCGCATTGCACGATTTTGTTTGGCTCCTGGTGCTCATCGGAGTCATGATCCTGATTCACGAGCTGGGCCATTTCTGGGCGGCGCGGTATTTCGACGTCAAAGTAGAATCGTTCAGCATCGGGTTTGGACCCCGGCTGTTCGGATTCAAAAGAGGCGAAACGGATTACCGGTTCTCGGCGATCCTTTTTGGCGGCTACGTGAAAATGGCGGGCGAGCAGCCCGGCGATGAAACCGCCGGCGACCCGCGCGGGTTCATGAGCAAGCCGCGCTGGCAGCGCCTGATTATCGCGTTTGCCGGGCCATTCATGAACATCGTGCTCGCGATCGGCCTTTTGACCGGCGTCTTCATGGTGAAGTTTCAGAAACCAGCGAAATCCGCGAACGATGCCGTGATCGGGCATATCGTGCCCGGCTCCGGCGCGGCGAAAGCACGTTTGCAGCCGGGCGACAAGATCATCCGCATCGATGGCAAGGACGATCCGACTTGGCAGGACATCGGCCTCAAAGAGGTTTCGAGCGCCGGCAAGCCGCTCGACGTAACCGTGGCGCGGGGCGGCAGGCGGATCGACGTCCAGGTAACGCCGGCACTCGACGACCGCGAAGGGATCGGCACGGCGGGCTGGGAGGAGCGTAGCGAGATCGAAGTGGGCGACATCTCGCCGGGGATGCCGGCGGAGAAAACGGGCCTTCAGCGCGGCGATTTGTTGTTGAGCATCGACGGCCAGCCAATCAATTCGCGCTACACGCTACTCGATTCAATTCGCAAAGCGGATGGCAAGCCCGTGACGATCGAGTACTCGCGCGGCGGCGTCCCAAAAACGGTTACGATTCAGCCCGAGTTCAGCAAGTCGGATGGCAAGCCGAGGTGGATGATCGGCGTGAGCCCGGCGCAGAAGTTGAACCTGATTACGACCAAGTTGTCGTTTCCCGACGCGTTGCGCGAATCGGTCCATCAGAACATGCAGGGCGCGACGTTGATTTTGGGGTTCTTGAAAGGAATGGTCGAGCGGCGGATGTCCGCGAAGTCTCTGCAAGGGCCGATCGGGATCGCCCGGCTGTCGGGCGAAGCGGCGCGGGAAGGGCCGTCGGTTTTCTTTCAGCTCATGACCATGGTGAGCTTGAATCTCGCGATTTTTAACCTGCTGCCGATTCCCATTCTGGATGGCGGCGTCATTCTCCTGCTGCTGATCGAAATGCTAATGGGCCGCGACATGAGCATGCCGGTGAAAGAAACGGTGTTCAAGATCGGGTTTGTTTTCTTGATGGTGGTCGTGGTCTTCGTGCTCTACAACGACATTACAAAAATTCTGCCGGGTTAACTTGTTAGAAGCAACAGGCCAACAGATGGAAGCTTCCTGTATCCGGCAAACGGAACTGCCTCACACCACGCGGCTGTTCGCCGACCTGATCTACCATCGCGAGCGCGTTGCGCGATTTTATCCATCGCCCTCTTACAAGGAAGCCGCCGCCGCAATTGATTTCAGCGCGGGAAAACGCGCGGCGCTGGTTTCCGCTTTGCGCGCGCGGAGTGGCGGCGGCCCTTTGCTCGATATGCTGGCGAAACCGGGAACGGTCGCAGTGGTTACCGGCCAGCAGGTGGGGCTTTTTTCGGGTCCGGCATACACCATTTACAAGACGCTCACCGCCGTTAAGCTCGCGCGGGAGCTTACGGCGCAAGGCATTGCCGCCGTTCCGATTTTCTGGCTCGCGACGGAGGATCACGACTTCGCGGAAGTGAACAAGGCGTGGATTTTCGACCGCGAATATCAACCGCACGAACTCAGAGCGGGAGCTAACCCAGGACCGAATCAGCCCGTGGGCGGGGTTGTTCTCGATAGCGTTCCGATGGATGAACTGGCGGCGATCCTGCACGGATTGCCG
>JBPCKZ010000178.1:0-12364 GCA_051003795.1 Bryobacteraceae bacterium
GGCTACCAAGCGGTCCCGTTCGCCTTGCGTCATCACTAGTTGTCCTTGTTGCACCTCCCCAGCGTGAGGTTGTCAATAGGACATTTCTACTTGGCCCAAATAGGACATTATCATTTGGCCGCGACAGCTGCTTCTGTTGGAGGCGAACGCTCTCCACGCAATCGAGTACGATCCGCGGCAATGCGAGTCTTACCGGGCGGCGATTCGCGAGATTGAGCTGGAACTCGAACACTCGACGGCGGTTGCCGACGTGTTGATATTGGCGGGAGAAGCCATCGGCTGCACGCAAAATTACAACCGCAACGTCGAGAAGTTTCTCCACGGCCACAGTTCCGAGATGCGGTCGATCATCGGCCTGATAACTCAGGCCTTCCTGAAGACGTCCGCCAGCGGAGAAATTGCGGCATCCAATCTCCGGCAAATCGAACAAAAGCTCGCGAAAGCATCGCAACTGGACGACCTTCGGACGATCAAATCGCAAATTGCGGATGCCGTGCGGGGCATCTGCGAAGAAGCCGATCGCCAGGAGCGGCATGTTACCGAGGTCAAGACACAGGTGGAACAGATTCGGATTCCGCAGCCTCCGGTCCGTCTGGAATCGACTGGTCCATACCCGACGGCGCCCCGCGAGAACTTCGAAGCACCTCCGGGGCCGCCCGGGCGCCACGCCGCGGAACAGTACGTTCATTCGAAATCGTCCGCCGGGAAGCGCGTCTATGTACTCGCCCTCTGTCTTGAGCGTATCGATGTCATCAACGCGCGTTTCGGTTCCGCGACCCGGACGCAACTGTTGCAATTGTTCGGCAAAGATATTGCCCGGCGCTTGGCCGAACGCCGGCAGGGCGACGAGCTGTTCCACTGGGCCGGAGCGTGTTTTGCCGCCGTGCTCGAGCGGGAGGCGGACATCGCCGCCGTCCGGACGGACGCGTTCAAGATTGCGTCCGGCGGGCTCGAGCACATCGTGGAGGTGGGCGCGCGATCGGTTCTGTTGCCTCTTACGGCGCGATCCGCGCTGATTCCCGTTTTGAACGCATCCGATGCGGAAGGCTTCCCGGCAAAGATGGATGCGTTTATGACGGAACGTCCAAAACAGCCCGTCTTGGCGACAGCAGACCGGCAACTTACACCGATCCTATAAGCCGCCGTTGGATAATCGGTTTCACGGCCCGCGATGGAAACGGCGATGGAAACGGTTTTTCTCTGCTACGCGGAAGCGGATCGCGAATTCGCGGCCGACCTTGCAGCCTTCCTCGAAAGGGGCGCCAATGTCCAGGTATACCTTGACGATGGAATCGTCCCAGCCAATGGCAGCCTGATCGAAAAGGCGCGCGACGGGCGGATGGCGGATATCGTGGTCGTGATTCTCTCTCCGGATTCCGTCCCGCGCAAATGGGCACGGAAAGAATGGGAAGAGGCGTTTATCGAAGGCCCGGCCGAAGAAAACGTAAAAATCGCCTTTCTGCTCCGCGCCGAGTGCCCCTTTCCGCCGATACTGCGTCGCCAAGCGTTCTTCGAGGACCGCCGCGCCTTGAAGCGCTGGATTCGAACCGGCGAACGGCTCGCGCCGGGCGTTCCCGCGGATCTGGAATCTCTGGCCGCGTCGTTGGCGGACCGGCCGGGCATCGCGACCGGCAAACTGGCCAACGAATTCGTCGCGCACTGCTCCGGCGATTTCGACGCGGTGCTTTGGCTTTCATGCAGCGACCGTTCGCTCGCGCAATTGGCGGGCGATCTGGGCAGCCAACTCGGGCTACGTCTCGAGGGCGAACCGCTTTCGAATGCCAAGCGCATTCGAGATTTTTGCCGCGAGCGCCGGTTTCTGATCGTGCTCACAGACGCGCATACGCCCGAAGCGGCCGCGCTCGCCTGCGAGGGCAGGAGTTCGACGCTACTGACGGATGCGCCGGTGAAGGAACGCGAGCTTGCGGGCCTCGAGCGAATTCAGCGGGCTTTCACGGTCGCGCTCGAAAACAATTGGGATGAGGCGTGTTCGCTCGCGCGTGAAGGCGCGCGGCTCGCGCGGGACCGGCATCGCGTGGCCGAAGCGTTCGAATTGATGGAGGCTCTTTATCGAGCGGCCCAGGGCCGGGGCGACCACCGCATCGTCGAGGAGACCGCGCGCGAGCAGATCTGGATTTTGGAGCAGTGGGACCGTCTGGAAGAGGCCGATGGTCTGCGCGGCTACGCCGGCGCCCGCCACGCAAGGCAGCTGGCGTTCGAGTTTTGAGAACGGTCATCCTCCAGAACCGGGCTGGCCAGTGAAGGTTTCTTTCCCCAGTTCCAGGTGGAATCGCAGCGACGGGGCCCAGAGCGGCCCGCGATCCCGGTTATACGCCGGATTCGCTATGTGCTGCAAATCGAAACTCGCCCAGAAGCCGGGAAATAATCGCGCACTGTAATAGCTTTCCCAAATGGTCTCGCGGCCATAGCGAAGCTTCCCGTCGCCGATGATAAAATCGAGTCCGCCGCGCTCCAGATACGCGCGGTGAACTCCGGAAATGCCGCTCAGCGTCAACCCGCTCGCGAGGGAATCGAAAGGACGCCGCCAGCGAGTGCCCGTCGCCGATGCGCCCAGGTTCAATAGCCGGTCGATGGCGGTGAACGCGAAACTCTCCGTTTTCCCGTCGTTCCAGCCGAGCCGCGCGAATACGCCAAGGTCCTTGGTCAACTCCTGTTCCATGTTGAGCCCGAAGCCGTACTTCAACGTTCCGGGCCGGCGCGTCGCGGTAATATCGGGAATTCCGCCGGTCCCATCCGCCAATCGCAGAGAGTCGGCAAACGTTCCGGAATCGGTGTGATGCAGAAAAGACAGCAACCGCACCGCGCCGGGATGGCCGCCCGGGGTGTACCGCAACTCTCCTTCGAAAATGTCGCCGCGATCGCGAAATAGGCGCCGGTCGAATCGCAACCCATTGGCAACTTTCGGTTCCGCCACGCCGGCATAACGCAAAGACCAGTGCCGCGCATGAAATTCGTGGAACCAGCCCCATGTGTATCCGCGCGTATCGGCCGGATAATCCCAAGCGCCGTTGTACATGATGGCCCAGCCCATGAACTGCGTGCGCGGATCATGCGTGTAGCGGTTGTTGTCGAAGAAATCGGTCACCGTGAAACGTCCAACCGTGACGCTGTAGCGGTTCATCGGGCGATCTCCGGCAAGCTGATTGACCCCGCTGGTGAAGTTTTCCGTTTCATCTCCGAATCCGAAGTCCTGGGTCACGTAGAGGCGTGCCAGATAGGGCTTGGGAGTGGCACTCGCCACGCGGGGCAGTTCGCCGTTGGTGAAGTTCGCAATGCCGGTCACGGCGCTAAAACCCCGTCCACCGGCGATCTCCGGGTTGAAGTAAAGCTGGGTGTTGCGGTGCAGCTTAAGGCCGAAAAAGAGGGTCGTCGTGAGCGAAACGTCGCGTTCCGAATAGGATGCCAGACTGTTGATGCCGCTATACGCGGCGGGGAAGCGTCCGTGGTATTGGCCAATTGAAGTCGCCTGATAGAAAAGATTCCAGCGCTCGGGTTCCGCCTCGGGTTGGCTGTCCGCCTTGTTTTCCTGCTGGCGGGGAACCTCGCCGCCAACGGGCGGCGCGTCTTGCGGCGTTTGCGCGGCGGCCAGAAGCGCGGCTAGCGCCAACCACGGTCCTAATAGTTTCCGGCTTATCACTTTATCGTTTATCGCATACGGCAGCGTCGGAAACGTTTACAGTTGGGTTACGAGTTGAAGTCGCGGCAACGACCCAGCTCAGGGCGTTCGCAACAGCCGCGTGACATCCGGCCCGCATTGAGCGTAGTGGCGGGCATTCCAGCTATAGATCGTTTCCACTTGGGCCTTAATGGCGCAATGCGCGAGCATCGCGTCGTAGATGCAGCCGCCCACAATGCCTCGTGCTGCCGATATTTCGAGCGCGGCGGAGTATTCTTCGCCGTCCAGCGCAATAATGCAAAGCCGCTCGCGTATGCTGCCGATGAACAGCATGGCTTGTTCGCCGCTGATGCGGTGCTTGCCCGGCATCCGCGTCAGCGTGGAGAACACTTCGGCCAAGCTGTGCGCTCCACAGCAGCCGCTTGCCTTATCGAATTGAATAAACAGCTTCAAACTGGCTTCGTGGCGTGCGTGATCGCCGTAGAACACCGGCACCAGCACCGAAGTATCGAAAAACGCCTTCATTCCCCGTCGCCGAGGTTACGCAGGTCGCGCTCCTCGCGGATCCGATGCAGTATCTCGTCGGTGGCGGAAGCTGGAAGGCTCTCCCCGGCATGGAAAACCCAAACGCCCTGTTCTTTAATCAGCGGACCCGTCCCACGGACAGGGCGTAATATGATTTGGTCTCCGACGCATTCCATTTCGAGCGAATCGCCAGGTTCAAAATGCAATTTTTCCCGCAATGGCTTGGGTATGACTATACGGCCTGCCTTGTCGATAACCAGTTGGGTGGTCATTATGGTATGTTCCCATGGGTGGAACCAACTTTTAATACCATTCTATACCATATCCGGGTAAATGGGAACGGAGCGGGCAGGTTGAACGTCGGAAAAAATGAGCGATAAGGAGTTTTTCATGATTGAAGGTCTCTTACAACCCATGCATCTGCTCGTCATTTCCGGCGTGGCGCTGTTTTTCTTTGGACCGAAGAAGCTGCCCGAACTCGGCAAGGGCTTAGGAGAGGGTATCCGCAGCTTCCGGGCCGGCATCAAGAGTGCCGGCGAGCCGGACAAGAATCACGAATCGAAATAAGACTTAGTCCTGGGCGATCTCGCGCCGGAGGTCGTTGATCTGCTGCCGCGCATGACCCACTTGACGCTTGGCATCTTCGATTTGCGTCCGCGCGTCCCTTAAATTGCCCGAGACATTGCCCGGAGCCGCAAAAGCCCCCTTGCTCACGGAAATCGTCCCGCGGTCCGTGCTGGCCGTGATCGCGGGACCCTTGTCCGCCACGCTCTTTAGCGAAGCCGAATGGCCTTCGGTCTCCATCCTCACCGAATCGCCGTAATCGTTCCGCGCTTCGCCGTGGGACGTAGTCGCCTTCAGGCTGAAATCCGCGTTTTCCGGAAGCGCCAGGGACACATTCCCATTGCGGTCATGGACATCGATTTTCGAGAGTGGCACATGTTCGGGCTTGATCTGAACATCGCCGCGATCGAGATCCACATCGAGCGATTCCGAAAAATTTTCGATATCGACGTCGCGCGATTTCGCGACCACCCGTATTGGCCCAACAACATTGTTCGCCCTGAGGTCTCCCAAATCCATGGTCAGGCTGCCGGGAATTTGTTGCACCCGCAGGTCGGTCTGATTCTGGGGAGATTCGAAATGCAGCGGCTTTGCCAAATTCTTGAAATCGAGAGTACCGGAGTAAAAGCCGGTAATGGTGACTTGGCCCGCGATGTTTTCAAGCTGCACGTCGCTGCCGCGGCCTTGCAGGTCGAGCGCTCCTTTCAAAGCCGTGATGCGAATCAGACTACTGTGATTGAGTTCCACCTTGACGTTGCCGCCGACATCGGTCAGGCGCACGTCTCCGCGATCGCCCGAAAGGTCGATTCCGCCGTTTAGCGAGCCGACCGTCAGATCGCCCGAGCGCGTTCGCGCCTCGACGCTCATCCGGCGGGGAACCTTGATGTCCAGATCCATCGAGACGCGCCGATCGCCCGAGGCGCGTTCTTCGCCCGTGCGAAGCACCATGCGGTCGCCCTCGCGGGCAATTTCGAAGCTGGTCTTGCGGTCCGCGTCGTCGGCGGCCTGTTTGTTGTAGGCATGAATCATCTTGTGGCCGTCTACTTGAACGTCGTCGCCGTCCGCGCCCTCTATCGAGACATTGCCGCGCACATTGTCGAGCACCAGAGTGGATGCTCCGGTCGCATTGCCGTGCAAATTTAACCGGTAATCGAACTGCTCGCCGAATAAATCGACGCCGCCGTTTTCAAAGCGGCCGAGCTGCCAGCGCATATGATGACGCGCCGCCGCCCAGAAGAAGAAGGTTGCCAGCAGCAACACGACGAAGACGCCGCCGGGGATGGATCGAGCGGGAAGCGGTTTCCCGCGGCCCGCGTCGATCAGGATTTCAAACAGCCGCACCAGCCCAAACACAATCAGGATAAAGGGCCAGTACCGGCCGATGGAACCCCAATCGACCAGGTCGGGACGCAGATTGTTGATCAGGGCTATGGCGCCGATAACAATCAACACCAGAGGGAAGGCGACCGATCTTCTTCTCATAAGCGTGTACCGGGCGTCTGTATACCGGGCGGCGTACCCGAACTTCGCGAGCGCCGTCCCATGCCGCCACCCAAGCCGAGCAATCCCAACACGATCAGGATTGCGGGCCAAGTCTCGTGGAAGCTCAAAGGAGTGAAATTTTCGAGCGCAAACAACACGCCGATGGTGATCATGATCACCGGCCCCCGAATCGCCTGGAGCAGCGCGGCGCTATCGGCGTTCATCGCGCACCTCCGCGTGTGAAGATTCGAAGCGCCCGTAAAGCATGTAAGCCCCGAGAAGAATCAGCCCAACCGGCCAGTAGCGCAACAGGCGGTCGAACGAGAGGATTCCGGTAGTGTCGAGCAGTAAAAGCACTCCCAAAACGATCAGGATTATCCCGCCCACCGGGAACGTGCCCGGTCCCTGGTTCATGGCAATGAGGCTCGAGAACTCATCGACGCGTTCGCCGTCGCGGCGCTTCTGGGCGGTGTGGTACGCCTCGAACGCCATGTAGAAGACCCAGACCGGGATCATCATGCCGAATAGCGGCTCCCACCCGTAAACGTCATGCCGGTGCAGAATGTTGACGATCAGCCCGAATACGACGAAGTGGACTAACCCCTTGGCATACTGGCCGTTATAGATCGCGCCCACGCCCGGGATCAAGCCGAGAACGAACGCGACACCCGGCGACGGACGCCGGTCCACGCGGATATCGCCCGGATAAGGGGGACTGGCGGGAGCGAAGGACTGATCGGCGCCCAGCGGGGGGTTAACGGGATCCCCGGAGACGGTTGCGGGAGCGTGTTCTTCACAATAAACGGTTCCGAGCGAAGTGCGGCGGCATTCGGCGCACAGGGCCTTCCCGCAGGTACGGCAGTACGCGACCGCCGGTAATTCCGGATGATTGAAGCAGTTCATAAACTCCTCGCGCTCCCTGACGGTCGCGGTTCTGTAGCCTTCATTGGCAATTTTCGATTCTGGGCCGGCGTTTCGGCGGCTTCGTCGTCCTGCTGGTCCTGCCAGTCGCGCAGCCGGCTTTGCACCTCGTACACCAGGCGCATGCTTTCATATGTCTTCAACGAGCGGTCCCAAACGCGGTGGACTCGATTATCGAGCGCGGTCCATAACTTCACGGGATCGAGATCGGACGCATTTAGCGGATGGTCCGGCGCGCCGGCGCAACGGGTCGTCATCGCCATTGAAACGATGGTTAGCATCGCGCCCATGACGTAGCGCGGTTGAAGAACCGGTTGAAAAACCGGTTTAAGCAGGCGATTCAGCCAACCGCGAAAGCCCTCCGTCCGGCCCCGCGGGACCTGATACAAAATCCTGGTGACCAACTGCGGAGGCGGCTCCACGTCCGCGGCCCGCTCCATGAAAGCCATGGCTTCCGCCGCATCGCGCGCCAGTTCGCCGCAAGGGGAACAGGTTGCCAAATGCGTCTCGAATTCCGAGCGGCGCTCCCGGTCTAAAGTGCCGTCGAGATAATCGCAGAGCAGCGCGTCGAATTCCGAGCAATTTATTGCGCTCATAAGACCGCCCTATGCTTCCGAAGGATGCGGGCCAACTCGGCCCGGCCGCGATTCAACCGGGATTTGACGGTGCCCTCGGGTATGACCAAAACCTGGGCTATTTCGCGATATTCGAGCTCCTGGACATCGCGCAGGATCACGGTTTCGCGCAACTCCGGCGATAGGCGCTGCAGCGCGGCTTGCAAAATTTCTCCGGTTTCACGGCCCGCGAGTATCCCGTCGGGCCGGGCACTCACCGGCAACGATTGCTCGAGCACGGGCAATTGCTCTTCAATCGAATCGGTAACGCGCTCCTGGCGGGTTCTACGGTAGTTGTCGATCAACAGATTCCGCGTCAGCCTCGTCAGCCATGTCGTGAAGGAACCCTCGTCCGATCGGAATGTCCCTAAGTTCTTGAAAATCCTCAAAAAGACTTCCTGGGTAAGATCCTGCGCCTCGGCATCGCGGCCGATGAAGCGGTAGCATAAGCTGTAGACCCGGCGAGTGTGGACGCGAACCAGCTCATCCCAAGCGGTTTCTTCACCGCTGAGGCAGCGCGAGACGAGTGTGCTGTCGGAATCCAAGCCGTTTCGGGGTCGAAGGGACTCGCCAGTGCCGGGCGCCAAGAAAGCCGATGCCATCACTGCAGCCGCCATATCCGCCTCAAAATCTCCCTCATGCGAAGTAACGAGGCTTTATCATAATAGGTTCATTTTTTCCACGATGCCAGGGATTCCATGAATTGCCCTTTTTGCGGCCATCTGCAGGATAAAGTCGTCGATTCCCGGGAGAGCAAGGAAGGCGCCGCGATCCGCCGGAGGCGGCAGTGCCTCGCTTGCGAGAAGCGGTTCACCACCTACGAGCGAATCGACGAGGTTCCCTATCTGGTAATCAAGAAGGATGGACGGCGGGAGAAGTTCGACAAGCAGAAGGTGCTCAACGGCGTCCTCAAGGCCTGCGAAAAACGGCCGATCGGCATGGTCAAGCTATCGGAAATCGTGAATCAGGTGGAGGTGAAGGTCACCGACTCCCCGGATCGCGAGATTTCGACAACGGAAATAGGCGAACTGGTGATGGACAGTCTTCGCGATCTCGACAAGATCGCCTACGTGCGGTTTGCTTCGGTGTACCGCGATTTCCAGGACGAGCAGGCTTTCTTCAATGAACTCAAGCAGTTGATGCGGCAGAAACTTCCCTGAGGCGTTCGGTTGGGCTACCCGGCTTCCTAAACGCCTTTATTTGTAACCTTTTCCCATTTGAAACATCCTAATAATAGAGCTTTAAGTAACGGAATTTTGATGTTATGATCAAACGTTGCCGGTAGCTCTGGAGAATTCAGTCGATTGCGTGAGTTGCGCGGCATCCGCTTACTGGGCTTTTCCCGTTTACCCGAGTTTAGCTTCCCAACCGTGAAAAGAATAACCGTCGCAGCTCCATTGGAGGTGAGTCTCAGTGGATCAGTTTGAAGATCAGTTTTTAACCGAAAGCCCGCTGGGCATCAATTTCGACGAGGAAGCCACAAAGTTCTTCGACCCGGAGGCCGCCCAGGAAGCGGACTTCCCGGCGCATCAGCCAGTCGAGGAATCGATCTACACCGACGATCCGGTTCGCGTTTATTTACGCGAGATGGGCGCGGTGCCGCTGTTGACGCGTGAAGGCGAAGTCGATTTGGCGCGCCGCATGGAGCGCGGCAAGTTGCGGATGCAGAAGGCCATTAGCCGCTCCGCTTTGGTGCAACTGGTGGTCACGGAGCTCGCCGAGCAGATCCGCAAAGGCATCGAGGAAATCGATAGCGTAGTCGATGTGGGCGACTTGGAGGAAGGCACGCTAGCGGACACCAAGCGCCGCGCGGATCTGAAACAGCTCTTTTACGACGTAGTCACGCTGCAGAAGAAGCAGCAGCAGATGGCGGAGAAGCTCGAAGGCGTTGCTCCCACCAATAAGAAAGCTCGCAAGAAGGCCCAGGCCAAACTGAACCGGGCTCGCGTCGAGACCTCGCTGGCTATTCGGAGAACGCCGTTCCTGCACGCGAAGTGGAAGGAATTCGGGAAGGAAATCGATCGGGCGGTCGAAGAACTGGGCCAACTCGACCGGGAAGTGAAGAAGACCGAACAACGCGGCGGGCCGAACGCCCAAGTCCGGGTCCGGGAATTGCGCCGCGAAATTCGCAAACGGGAAATTACCGCCGGCGCGCCTTTGCAGGATCTCAAGCACACGCTGACGGTGATCCGACACGGCGAACAGGAAGCCGAGCGCGCCAAGAAAGACCTGGTCGAAGCAAACCTCCGCCTGGTTGTTTCCGTGGCCAAAAAATATGTTAATCGTGGCTTGCATCTTCTTGATTTAATTCAGGAAGGTAACATCGGGCTGATGCGCGCCGCCGATAAGTTCGAATACCGTAGGGGCTACAAGTTTTCTACTTACGCCACCTGGTGGATACGCCAGGCGATCACCAGGGCAATCGCGGACCAGTCCCGCACGATTCGCATTCCCGTTCACATGAACGAGAGCATGAACAAGTTCCTGCGGGCTTCGCGGGAACTTGAAAAAGAGCTGGGACGGACTCCGACGAACGACGAAATCGGGCGCCGGATGGACATTCCGGTCGAGAAGGTGCAGAAACTGAAGACCATTTCGCGCGATCCGGTTTCTCTCGAGACTCCGGTAGGACGCGACGGCGAATCGGCTCTTGGCGATCTGATCGAAGACCGCTGGGTGGGTTCGCCGGTCGATGCGGTGATCGAATCGAACGTTCGCGACGAGACGGCAGGCATTTTGAAGACTCTTTCGCCTAAAGAAGAGAAGGTGATCCGGCTGCGTTTCGGCATTGGCTGCGAGCGCGAACACACGCTTGAGGAAATTGGGCAGGAGTTTGACGTTACGCGCGAGCGGATTCGCCAGATCGAAGCCAAAGCTTTGCGGCAGCTTAGAGCACCGGAAAGAGCTCGGCGGCTGCGCGCGTTGATGGCCGCGCGCTAGGGTCCATTTCGGGAGTTTCTAGCGTAAGTCCGATCCGTTTTTCCCATTCCTGCTGCTATATTTTGGGCAAGGAGATTTCATGCCCGAAAATAAAGTACCCGTCCCAGGCAGTGACCGCAAACCCGTCACGAACGCCGTTCCGGCGGGCGCGCCCGATCCCAATCACGTTATCGAAGTAACCATCGTGCTTAAACCGAAGGCCGCGCCCCGCAATGTGGCGTCCGCCGAGGAACTCGGATCGCAATTACCATCACAACGAAAATATTTGACCCACGCCGAGTTGGAACGCGAGCGCGGCGCCGACCCGGCGGATGCCGCCAAAGTAGAAGCCTTCGCGCACGACCACGATCTGACGGTGGTGTCGGTCGATCTCGCGCGCCGCAGCGTCGTTCTGTCGGGCGCGGCTTCGGCCATGTCGCAGGCGTTCGGCGTCGATCTCCAACTTTTTTCGCATCCCTCTGGAACGTTTATCGCACGCACGGGGCCGGTCTTCGTTCCGTCCGATATGCAGGACGCGATTGTGGGCGTTTTCGGACTCGACAGCCGGCCTCAGGCAAGTCCGCGCTATCGCGTGGCACACGCCGGTCCCACCGCCGCCGGCGACACCTCTTATACTCCGGTCGACGTTGCGAAGCTTTATAATTTTCCGACCGTCTCGAACGGAACGGGACAGTCCGTCGCGATTATCGAGCTGGGCGGCGGCTACAAGAGCGCCGAACTGAAAGGTTACTTCGCCAAGCTGGGGATTTCACCGGCTCCCAAAATTACCGCCGTGTCGGTCGACGGCGGCCGCAACAAACCGGCGCCGGGGGCGAATAGCGCGGATGGGGAGGTGCTGCTCGATATCGAAGTGATCGGCGGGATCGCTCCGGGCGCGAAGATCGCGGTCTATTTTGCCCCCAATACCGACAAGGGCTTTCTCGATGCGATCACGACGGCCGTTCACGATCGGGTGCGCAAGCCGTCCGTGATTTCGATCAGTTGGGGAGCGGCCGAATCGCAGTGGACCGCGCAATCGCTGCAAGCGTTCAACCAGGCATTTCAGGATGCCTCGCTGTTGGGCGTTACGGTGTGCTGCGCATCGGGAGACGATGGATCGACCGACGGGCAGACCGACGGAAAGGCACACGTGGATTTCCCGTCGTCCAGCCCTTTTGCGCTGGGTTGCGGGGGAACGCGGCTCGAATCGAGTGGAGGCCGCATCACGCAAGAGGTCGTCTGGAACCATGGGCCCGGAAACGGCGCGAGCGGCGGCGGAGTCAGCGACACTTTTCCGGTGCCGAGCTATCAGTCGGGCGCCGGTGTCCCGGTTTCGGCGAATCCTTCGCGCAATTCCGGTCGCGGCGTGCCGGACGTCGCGGGCGACGCGGACCCATCGACGGGCTACCGGATTACGGTCGACGGCCAGAATGCCGTATTTGGAGGGACCAGCGCCGTCGCGCCGCTCTGGGCCGGGCTGATCGCTTTGCTGAACGAGCAGATTGGAAAGCCGGTGGGCTTTTTGAATCCGCTGCTATACGGAGCGGCGAGAAACGCGCTGAACGATATTACGTCCGGAACCAACGGGGCGTATTCGGCGGGGCCGGGGTGGGACGCTTGCACCGGCATGGGAAGCCCGGACGGCGCGAAGTTGTTGACCGCGCTCAGAGGATAGAAAGAATGAGGGGTCCGATCGTCCCGG
>JBPCKZ010000179.1:0-6381 GCA_051003795.1 Bryobacteraceae bacterium
TTGAGTTACCCGGCAGGTGGACGCCGTGCGCGGCGCAGGCGACCGCGACGTCCACGCGGTCGTTAATGAAAATCTTGGTGCCTGCGAGGTCGGCCAGCGAGAGAACGCGCGAAACCAGCGCCATGAGCTCCCGCGTGGGTAGATCCTTCTCGCGAATTTGAATCATCTCGACGCCCGCGGAGAGAGCGCTCTCGATGGTGGACATCAGCGCCTCGATTCCGCCTAACTGGCGGCGATCGGTAATGTAGTACCGCAAGATATATTATTCCGAATTCGTTCCGCGAGATTCAGCGCCGGCTTCAGGCTGCCGGTTTCGTCGACGCTGGCCAGAAAGGGCAGCCATGTCAAATTTGTGCGACGCTCGGGCCGGCACCTATTGCCTTGCAACCTGATCCAGGAAGGTTGCATTCGAAACAATCGTTTCGCGACCTTCGGATTGCATGATCACGTGCGTGGCGGTGATCGCTCGAAGCACGCCCTGCTGCCCGGCAACCTCAAGCGGCTTACCAATCGCGAGAACCTTGCGCACGTAGAAACCCGCCGCCACGCTTCGAACGATGTCGCGGGTGCCTAGCCCAAAGGAAAGTCCGAATCCCAGGGCGGCTCCTCCCAGGATGAAGCTGATGACGATTCGAACGATGTCCGTATCGATCTTGAGCTGGGCAATGGCCATCATGGCGCATACGAAGAAGACGACCCCGGAGACCAATTTCCCCAGCGCGGGCGCAAATTCAATTCCCGAACTCTCCGCCGACTGTGCAACGGTCTGCCCCGCGAATTGCCCCACCGTGCTGCCTAGAATCAGAAGCAGGAGAGCTGCAACGATATTGGGCAGATACGCAAAAAACGCTCCGATGGCGCTTGAAATAGCGAACAGGCCGAGTGCATCACCCGCGGTCCTGGCAAGAAGCAATAGAACCAGAAAATAGGCGAGACGCGGGAACAGCGTGGTCAATTCGTGGCGGATACCAAGCCGCTGGAGCGCCCGGTCGACACCGGCCTTGCCCACGAGCTCGTCAAAGCGCACTTTCGTCAGGACCAGGCGCAGGACCTTCTCGATCAGCTTCGCCAAAAGCAAGGCCGCGCCGATAAGGAGAATCCCAACCGCTATTTTGGGCGCCACGGCGATCGTGGAGTCCGCGAGATTGCCGAAAGCCTGGAGGAGCTTTTCTTTCATGCCTAAGATTCCTTATTGGCTGCAAAAACGCGGGCCAGGTAAGCGATCATGCGTGCCATTTCCATTAAAATCGTCTTGGGCAAATGCCAGGAAAAGGAAGCCACCTGGGATGCCGCCGTCCGCCGGTAAATCCTATTTCGGACTTTGGTCATGAAATCGGGAGAGGTCTCCCGCTCTTGTCCCGCCAGCGCCCGTATCGGCCTGCCCGTCTCATTCCCGCCCGGCGTGATGGTTGGACCTTCGCCGCCGGGAGTCAACTTCCCGCCCGCGCTTCCGCCACGTCTTCTTCATGTTCATACAGGTTTCTGAAATATTCGCGCGCCCGTTTGATTCTCATCTTCACGGCCGAAAGGCCGATCCCGAGCTCAATTGCGATCTCCTCATAGGGAAGCTCGTCCATGTCGCAAAGGATGAGCGGAATCCGAAGAGTCGCCGGCATGGAATTCAGAATATCCTCGATTCGGCGCCGATTCTCCATTGCCGCAATCTCGCGGTCGGCCGAGGCCGGAACGCGCAGTTGCTCGATACCTTCGATCGCCTCTTCGTCGATGGCGAGATCCTTCTTGACCGCTTGTTTCTTGAGGTGATTCAAGCAATGATTCACCTTGATCCGCTGCAACCAGTTACGAAATGAAGACCGGCCTTCAAAACCGCGCAATCCGAAGAAAGCCTTCACAAACACTTCCTGGGCCAGATCTTCAGAATTGTTCTCATCGCGGGTTAAGTACCGGCAATTGGCCAGAATTCGCCTCCGGTATAGTTGAACCAGTTCTTCAAACGCTCGCAGGTCCCCTTCCGGGGCATCCCGGGCTGCCCTCACCAGTTTGTCGTCGCGGTCCCTCGGATCGTGCGTGGCCTGGGGATCCATTCAGCCAAGGATCTCATATCGGTAACGACAATCCGCTATCCGATCGAGTCACTTTTTTCGGAAGTATGTGACTTTCGGGCGGAAGGCGTTGTCTTGGGTGAATGAGCGGCGATTTAACCGCTCCCCGGTGATGGAGGCAAGAACGCGATGCACAATTCAATTTCTCTTCCCAGACTTTGTTCGGCCGAATTTCTCGGCACGTTTTGGCTGAATCCTGCCGTTTCCTTCGGCCTCGCCGCTGATAAGCGCTTGCCGGCGCGGGAATTGCCGGCGTACATTCTGGCCCAGGTGGCGGGAGCGATAGCCGGTGCCGGAGTACTATTCAAGATCGCCAGCGGCAAATCCGGTTTCGATGTGAGCGCCGGTTTTGCCGCGAACGGATACGGCATTCATTCTCCTGGCGGATACGCGATTGGCGCTTGCCTGCCGGTCACGAATCTTTCGCTCAACCCGGTGCGCAGCTCAGGACCGGCGCTGTTCGTGGGCGGTTGGGCGCTCGGGCAGCTTTGGCTGTTTTGGATGGCTCCAATATCGGGGGCTCTGCTGGCGGGAGTCACCTCTCGCGCCTTGGCGGGTGAGTCCTCTCGGGAACCAATTCGAGCTTCCGCAGCTACAGCTGGGCTGTAAAATAGAACGTCTCAATGACTCCGGTTCAAGTGATCTTCGTGTTGGCGGCGGCGATGCCCGCGCCCCATCTCCTCGACACTAATTCGCAACCTGGGAGGGAGTGGGGCAAAAGGCCCTCCCGGGCGGACACCCCTTCAGAGATCAAGGGGTTGATCGTCGCGAAGCGGAAATAAAGAGCGTCTACAAATGAAAGCATCCAATCGCGCACCCATTTCGTTACGTGGATACAAGAGATTGCCGGCGGCGTGCTGTCTCGCCCTCCTTACTTGGACAACCGCGTGGGCGGACCAGGTGACATTGAAGAATGGAGATCGCGTCACCGGAACCATCGTCAAGAAGGATGGCAAGACCATCACGATCAAGACGGACCAGTTCGGCGTCGTCACCGCATCCTGGGACCAGGTGGAATCGGTCAAGGTCGACGCGCCCGTGACCGTGGTGCTTCAGGACGGGAAGTCCGTCCAGGGCACGATTGCCACCACCGACGGAAAGTTAGAGGTGGCGGCCAAAGATGAGAAGCTGAGCGTGCCGCCAACCGAAGTGGTAACCATTCGGAATCCCGGTGAACAGAAAGCTTATGAACGGCTGCTTACGCCGGGCTGGAGAGAACTCTGGGCCGGGACGGGCACGGTCGGTTTCGCAGGTACCTCGGGCAATGCGAAGACTTTGACCTTCACCACGGGTTTCAACGCGGCGCGAGTCACTAATACAGACAAGACCTCGGTGTATTTCAACGCAATCAAGGCCTCGGCTTTGCTTAATGGCAAGAGTGCCGGCACCGCACAGGCCCTTCGAGCGGGCCTCGGCTACGACCACAACGTCAGTCCGCGCCTTTTTGTGAACGCCTTCAACGATTGGGAATACGATAAGTTCCAAAATCTCGATCTGCGGTTCGTCGTTGGCGGCGGCCTCGGATTTCATGCCGTGAAAAATGAGCGCAGCCTTCTCGACCTGCTCGGCGGCATCGACTTCAACCACTCGAGCTTCAGCACGCCCCTGACGCGGAATTCGGCGGAAGCGTATTGGGGCGATGCCTACACTTACAAATTCAATGCCGCAACCTCGCTGGTTCAGAGTTTCCGGATGTTTAACGGAATCACGGACACGGGCACTTACCGCGTCAACTTCGATGTTGGCGCGTCCACCAAGTTGGCGAAATGGCTCGATTGGAACGTGTCGTTGAGCGACCGCTATCTCAATCATCCGGCCCCAGGCCGCAAAACGAACGACCTGTTGTATACGACCGGGCTTGGAATCACGTTTGCCAAATAGCATGTCAACCAGGCGCCGGAAAGCTTTGAAGAACCCGCGGGCTCAAACGGGAAACCGCAAGGACAACGCGAACGCGATGGCAAAGACCAAGCAGGGGCACTTTATGACAGAACCGAACGGGCAAAAGGTGGGCCGCCGCGCCGCCAAGCTTTCGGCGGTTTCAAGAAAAATGGCCAGCAAGGCGGAACTGTTGTTGCACGAGCTCGAGGGCGATGAGTACGGCGCGGCGATCCTCAACCGCCTGGCGGACGCAGTGGCAGTGGCGCAAGCGGACGGATCGAACGAGGGCAAGAGGATGGTCGGCCTGGTCTTCACGACCGGCGTCCAATTGGGGATTGCAATCGGCGAGCGCATGGCCTTCGAGCCGGAGCCGTGAATCGGTTCCCCGGCGGCCGATGTACGAAATGCTTAACAGAGTGGCACTTCCGGCATCTTTGCCCACAGCCTGACAGGCGGCGTATCGGAGGAAGCCGCCTCGGAGGAAGCGGCGAAGGCCAAGTCTTTCCCGTCACTCTGTTAAGCGGTTCGTCCGTGTGAAGGGCGGCTACGTCGTTGAAATATTCTGGCTCCTCAGGTAGGATTCGAACCTAAACCCTGGTTAACAGCCGAGGAGCTTATAGCCGCCTCACATTGCAAACGCTAGACTTACGCGCGAAAAAGCTCGCTTGACGCCCTAATTGGGGGGACTCTGGGGGGACTCTCGCGGGATTCGTAACAGCTATGTGCCTAAAGATTGCCGCCTTTTCGGCGGCCTAACGATTGGCGTTCACCTGTGGCCGCTTACCCGGAGCACGACGGCCGCCACGTACTTCGGCGTGTTGCCTGCGCGAAAGCGACTCAGTTTCATCGCATTCTCGAGGTGGAGATTTCACTTCTGATCCCTCCGACACCGATCCGCCGCGGCTACCCTGACGTCCGGCTCGACCCCGACGCCTTCCCTTTGGTCTTTGAGATCGACTTCACCGCATTTGCGAACGGAAATTGGTCGACACGGCCGACACCAACCTTTTTCGTTTACCGTAGCGCGAAGGACAAAATATTACTGCCGGATGCAACGGCTATATACTGACGTCCGTTCAGCATGTAAGTCATGGGGCAACCCCTCCAGGCCTGGTTTCCATGGAAGGCCCACAGCGTCTTTCCGGTCTTGGCGTCGACCGCGGCAAACCCGCCGCCGGTCTCGCCATAGAACACCAAGCCCCCGGCGGTGGTTAGGACCCCGGAATAGTTGGCTTCCTGCGGCCCTTGCTGTGGAATTTCCCAGACTGTCTCGCCTGTATGGATGTCGATCGCGCGTAGATATTTCATACCGCTATCCTTCGGGTCGCGATACCCTTCGTAACCTCCGTCGTGAGATTGCCGGTAGATACTGCAATCCTCGACCGACATCACATAGAAGAGCTTCGTGTCCGGATTGAAGGAGGTCGCATACCAGTTCGTAGCGCCTCGCACCGAGGGACAGCCCTTGACCCCCGCCCGCGTCGGCGTATTGGCGGGCAGGAGTTGAGGCGTACCGTCTGAACTGTAGCCGCTGGCCCAATTCATTTTCTTGATGAATGGTTTGGCAAACAGGAATTCGCCCGTGGTCCGGTCGAGCACGTAAACGAAGCCATTGCGATTCGCCTGGAGCAACAGTTTCCGAGGACGGCCGCTGTAATCGCTATCCACCAGGACCATCGGCTCAGTAGCATCCCAATCGTGCAGATCGTGAGGCGTGAACTGATAATGCCAGCGCAATTTGCCGGTCTTGACGTCAAGCGCGAGAACGCAATTCGTGTATAGGTTCGAGCCTCGACGCTCGTCGCCATCGGTGGCGGGGAACGGGTTGCCAGTAGCCCAATAGAGCGTGCCAGTTTCCACATCATACGATCCAGTCAGCCAGGTAGCCCCTCCGCCCGTTTCGATGGCATTCCCGGTCCAGGTTTCGGAACCGGGTTCGCCCGGTTTAGGCACTGTCCAGAAGCGCCAGGCTTGCTCACCGGTTGCGGCTTTATAGGCTGCCAAAAACCCCCGCAGCGGGCCATCGCCGCCGGCGATTCCGGTTATGACCAGGTCGCCCACCACTAAGGGAGCAGAGGTCGCGAGGTAGCGCCCGGGCGATTCCACCGTGTTGACGTCCCACATCAGGCCGCCGGTCAGCCGGTTCAGACATATCAGATGGGCGTCACTGGTTGCGAAGAATATGCGGTCCCCGAGCAGCCCGACTCCCCGATTGGGGAGGCCCGAATCACGCCGCTTACCGGATTCGGACGAGTCATCGGAACGTGTGTAGCACCATAGTTCGCGTCCCGTCGCCGCGGCGAGAGCGCACACGTGATCAGCCGCAGTGACGTACATGACGCCGTCGCTGACGATGGGTGTTGTCTCAAGATCCGGAATGTTCAACGGGTGGACCCATTCCAACTGCAGGTTCTGGGCATTGCCTGCGTTGATCTGG
>JBPCKZ010000180.1:0-7241 GCA_051003795.1 Bryobacteraceae bacterium
AAAAAACGAGAGGCCACGGATGCGGACTTCTCGACGGCAGTACGGGACCGATCGAGCGCCATGGCCAACGACTGGCGTTTGATTCTTGAAGAGGTGTTGCGCGATGGTCTTTTGACGCGCGTCGGGAGTCAATATACCTTTTGTCATCAATCATTTCAGGAGTTTATGACTGCTAAAGATTTCTGGGCGCCCAAACGGCAAAGAGCAGACAATGCTCTCAGCTGGTTTTTATCGGGTGATGACTGGTGGCGGGAGGTCCTCGTTTTTTATATTGCCCTTAGCGGGCAGCCTGCGGAGATGGATCAGTGGATTGAAGAAGGCGTCCAGAAGATCTTCTCTAAAGGAAGGAACGCCCGCAAGGCGGATTTAGAGAGCCGCTGGACTGCGCTTCGACAGAGTATCCAGCAAGGCTTTCCATTGCACGAATTAACGCCGCTGGCGCTGTCTTGTCCCTAATTAATTATTTTGGGGTAATAAAAACTTGAATTCCTAACAGATCCGCGCCGCTTCCCCGGTGTTTGAAGTCTCGGGGCGCGAACGGTCCCGCACCACGGTCCGCACCCACCGGACGGCCACGCTTACCCGTCGCCTGTCCTCAATCTCGTAATCGCACCAGCTAGCCGGATACGATTCTCCCTCGCAGGATGTCGTCGTCCGAACGCTGATGGCGGGCACCGCCGCCGCGCTCGGGGGCGCTTCCGAACGCTCCATCATGAACCAGACCGGACACCGCAGCCTCGCCACCGTCCGCCGGTACATCCGGGAGGGATCGCTGTTTCTCGAAAACGCCGTCGCCCAAACCGGCCTCTTGAATTAGTGGAACATTCACTTCGGCATATGCTTGTAAACAGGGGTTCTCGTCCATCTTGAAGCAAGTTTTTCTCAGTTCCGTTTCCAAGAATTTACGGGAATACCGTGAGGCTGCATATAGCGCCATCCAACGCCTCGACGGATACCACTGCATCAGAATGGAAGAGTTTGGCGCACGCGATTCCGAATCCGATCAATTCTGCCGCGAGAAGGTGAACGAGTGTGACATTTTTGTCGCTCTCATCGGACCAGATTACGAGAGCTGCCCCGAAGGCAGCCTTACATCGTATACACAAAGAGAATATGAAGCCGCTATCGAAATGCGAAAACGGCGGCTGGTTTTCTGTACTTACGACGATGTATTGATCCCAGCGGACCAGGCTGAAACAGACGCTTCCCGGTCTAAACAACGAGATTTTCGCCAACGCGCAAAGTCCGAGCGCCAGGCAGCATTTTTCCGAAATCCCGAAGAGCTCGCTAAACTCGTAACCGCAGGTTTGGTCAATCTCCATGCTGCGGGTCCTGACGTAACCGTATTGCTGTTTCCTTTCGTGTCGAATATAGCTGGCTTCGACACCGGCATTTCGATATGCAACACGTCTGGCCCGCCGTTCGATGGTCCGGAAACGGTCGGAACATGTACGTTCCACTTCTTCGGTGCCTACTCCTACGGAGACGAACGGCCTGAACGTCTGGCTGAATATACTACGGTTTTAATACCGCCTGGCGCTACTCATACCAATCTGATCTCATCGCTTCGCCCGGGGAGTCAAGGTCATCTAATTGCCGTCTGCCGGTTCCCAGCTCGTGGATTTGCGCTGATCACGGATGGGTTTGGAGGCCCAGCGCGGGGTTTAACGGGCTCGATCCGTCGACGTGCGCACACCTTTCGCGTCCGCCATTCAAGACTGAATAGCGAATGAAGGAGCCGCCTGCGGCCCTGTGAGTTCCGGACCGTCGTTTGGTGCTACGCCCAGCCGCCGCGGAGTTTGTCGGGATTATTGACTGAGTAAATCGCACCGATGCGGCCGTTCTTCACATCTATCGAGGCCACCGAGACCAACTGCCCGTCGCGAAACGTGAGCATGCCAGGGCGGCCGTTGACCATGGCGGGCCGCGTCTCGAAGACATTCCCCAATTTGCGGAGCAAACCCAAAAAGAAGCGGCTGACGTGATCGGCACTGTGAAGTGGATTGAGAATCGATGCGACTTTTCCGCCGCCGTCGGCGACCAGCACCGCGTCGTCGGCGAGAATGCTGAGCAGCGCTGCCTCGTCGCCATGCGAGAGGGCTTCAATGAACCGCGAAATCAGCGAAGACGCGAGCGCTTGCGGTGGAGGAGGGGCGTAACGGCTGCGATCGAGCGCAGTACGTGCACGCACCATCAGTTGCCGGCAGGCTGCTTCCGACTTGCCGAGAATGCCCGCGATCGCACCGTACGCGTAATCGAATACCTCACGCAGCACGAAGACTACGCGCTGCTCGGGCTCTAGTTTTTCGAGCAGATACAACAAGCCGACCGAGAGTTGCGAGTGCGTGATCGCCTGCTGTTCGGCATCGGGCGCCCGAAACAACGGTTCGGGCAGCCACTCGCCGGTATAGACTTCGCGGCGATGCTGCGCCGACCGAAGCTTGTCGATCGCCAGGCGCGTCACAACCGTGGTTAGCCAGGCCTCCGTATTCTCAATTCCGGCCGGATCGGTTTGCGCTAAGCGAAGCAGCGCTTCCTGCACGATATCTTCGCTGTCGGCGAGCGTGCCGAGATAGCCGTACGCGAGCGAGAGCAGCCGCCGACGCTCGGAGGCAGGCAAAACAAGCCGCTGGTCTTCAACGTCTGAGTGACCCAACAATTCAGCGTACAGGAGTTCGCGTGCGCGTCACAAACCGGCCGCTCATTTCGTCGGGATTAGCAGAGGAACAGGAAACAACATGGCCGAAATAACCACACACAAGGTGGAACCGAGAATAAATCTGCAAAACTCAGCGTCAGCGGACATCATGAAAGCGATGTATGGACTCGAAGCGCCGCTGTGTAACTCGAGCCTGGAGCCGACCCTGCGCGAGCTGATCAGAGTGCGCGGATCGCAACTGAACGGCTGCGCCTATTGCCTCGATATGCACACGAAGGATGCGCGCGCGCATGGCGAGACCGAGCAGCGGCTCTACGCCTTGAGTGCCTGGAGCGAAACGCCGTTCTTCACGGATCGCGAGCGCGCGGCTCTCGAATGGACTGAGCATCTCACGCTGCTTGCGAGCAAAGGCATATCGGATGAGCTGTACGCGCGCGTGCGCGAGCACTTCAGCGAAGAAGAGATGATCCATCTCACGCTCGTCGTGGTGCAGATCAACAGTTGGAACCGGCTCGTGATCACAGCCCGTGTTCCGGTCGGGAGCTACCAGCCTGGCCAGTTCGAGCGCGCGAATGCTTAAACCGGATATCTGCGAAATGATCTGGGGGGCAGCTTTCCAAGCCGCTACCTCCTTACGACTCGGTCCGAAGCGGCCCGGCCACGGCACCTGGCGCTCTCCCAAGTTCTTCCTGCCGGGCCACTTCCGATTTCGCCGAGTTGGCAAAAAACGAAATTGGCGATCCAGTCTTGGCGATCGCGCTGACGAAGGCCATGCTGCATGCGGGAGTCAGGCGCGTCGTGGTCGAATCCGCAGCTTTCCTGTTCAGGGATTCCATCGTGCCGCCCGCATACCTTTTCGGCCGGTTGTTTTTTTCTGGCACGGTTGCCGATGCCTCTGCGATGGAGGGGGTTTTTGAGGAAAGCGAACTCGACTGGACCATGGTGCGTCCACCGGAACTTACAGACAAGCCCTACACGGGGAAGTATCGCGCTCGAGAGGGTCACCTGCCTCGTTTCGGTTTCACCATCGCGCGTGCAGATCCGGCCGATTTTATGGTCAAGGCAGTCGAGAATCATGTCTCAAGCCGCAAGGTCGCCGGGGTGTGCAATTGAGCGCTGTCGCAAGTGAAACCAAGCGTCCTTGAATTTCAACACTGGAGTTTTCTATGTACACCGCATATCTTGTCGTAACCGTGCTCGCCGTCGCAGCTAATGTCTTCTCCGCCGTATGCGACTTCGTCTGTTATAAGCAGGTCGCTGTTGCTATGGACAGGGCGGGCGTGCCGCAATCATGGATGACCACGCTGGGCATCCTCAAAGCAGCAGGCGCAGGGGGACTGCTGGTTGGCATAGGCCAGCCATGGATCGGGACGGCCGCCGCAGCCGGCCTCATCCTGTTCTTCGTCGCTGCCATTATCACCCACCTGCGCGCACGCGACTACTCCTTCGGTTTAGCCGTCGTGTTCCTCCTGCTGGCCGTGGCCGCGCTAGTGCTGGGACTGCATGCCAGGCAATCGGCGGCCTTCGCGCTGATCGCAGGCAACCGGGTTCATAAGTCTACAAATTAATGTTCGATATGCAACAACTTCCTTCCCGAATCGATGTCCTCGTTGCAGGTGCAGGTCCGACCGGCCTGACATTGGCAGCCGAACTGCGGCGCAGAGGCATCTCTGCGCTGATTGTGGATCGACTGGCCGAAGGCGAGAACACGTCTCGCGCGGCCGTTGTTCACGCCCATACGCTCGAAGTGCTGGAACCGCTCGGCGTATCGCCAACCCTGATCGCGGAGGGTGTCAAGGTGCCGGTCTTCCGGGTCCGCGACCGCGATACCACGTTGCTCACGCTCGATTTCAGAGGAATCCCGAGCGCCTACGCCTACACGCTGATGTGTCCGCAGAACCGGATCGAGGCGATCCTGCTCGAGCGGTTGCGGGCGCTTGGCGGGAACGTCGTTCGCCCGGCTGAAGTGAAGGGCATCGAACTGTCCGCCAACGGGGCACAGGTTCAGATCAAAAAGGTTGCAATTGAAACGGACGGCGTTGCGCAGACGCTCGAAACTCGGTGGTTGATTGGCTGCGACGGCATGCACAGCCGAGTACGCGAGGCGGCCGGAATCACCTTCGCGGGCGAGGCCTACCAGCAGTCTTTCGTCTTGGCCGACGTCCATATGGATTGGCCGCTTCCGCGGGAGGAAGTCAATTTGTTCTTCTCTCCGGATGGGCTTGTGGTCGTCGCCCCGTTGCCGGAAGACCGCTTCCGAATCGTTGGTACGGTCGACGACGCGCCGTCAACCCTCTCGGTGCAGGATGTACAAGCGTTGCTCGACACGCGCGGACCGCAGTCCTCACCGGCCCGAATCAGGGACTGCGTCTGGACCTCGCGCTTCCGAGTTCATCACCGCATCGCCGAGAGTCCGCGCAAGGGTCGCGTTCTTCTGTGTGGAGACGCCGCTCACGTCCATAGCCCCGCCGGAGGCCAGGGCATGAATACCGGTATCCAGGACGCTATGTCGCTGGCCGACGTCTTAGCGGACGTCCTTGGCGGAGCCGAAGAATCTCGACTCGACGAATGGGCGGCCAAGCGCCATGAGATCGCCGAGGGCGTGGTCACGCTGACCGACCGCCTGACCCGGATTGCGACGTTGCGTTCGCCCGTCAGCCGCGCCCTGCGCAATGCCGCCCTCGTATTCGCCGGCTACGTGCCGCCGCTCACTGGCGCCTTGGCGCGAAATATCGCCGAACTCGACAATTGATGAAGGACATTCAAATAACATCATGAATATTTTCGTGACTGGAGCAACGGGCGTCTTGGGACGTAGCTGCGTGCATCTCCTTCTTCATGCTGGACATCATGTCCGCGGGCTCGCCCGATCTGCGGCAAACCTCGTGACTATACAAAAGCTCGGTGGCGAGCCAATTGAAGGCGACTTATTTGATCCGGTGTCGGTCCACCGCGCAATGGCTGGTTGTGAAGCCGTCCTGCACCTGGCCACCAAGATTCCACCCTTAAACAAGATGAAGCAGCCGGATGCGTGGGCCGAAAACGATAGGATTCGGCGCGACGGCACGCGAAATCTAGTGGATGCAGCGCTGGCAAGTCGTGCGACGACGCTCTTTTATCCCAGCATCTGCTTAGTGTATGGAGATTCAGCCGCGAATTGGATCGAAGCGCCGACGGCGACGGTGCAGCCCTCGAAGTTAACGGAATCAACGCTTGCCGCAGAAGCGGAGGTGCAGCGGTTCAGCGCAGCCGGTAATCGAGGGATCGTGCTTCGAATGGGCACGTTCTACGGCCGGCAACCGTCCCAAACGATTCTCGACCTTGCCAAATATGGAATGGCTGCCACTTTTGGAGGTGCTGACACGTATCGCTCTTCGATTTGGATCGATGACGCGGCAAGCGCGGTGGTCGCCGCGCTCGCAAAGGCTCCCGCTGACACCTTCGACATCGTCGATGACGAACCGTTGACCAATCAGGACACGATAGAAGCCATGGCCGCAGCGGTGGGAAAGCGGACCCTGTCGCGATTACCACAGTTCGCTCTCCGTTGGACAGTTGGAAGCGAGCTGATGGAAGTACTCAGCCGCAGTCAACGCGTATCGAATCGCCGGTTTAAGGACGCTACCGGATGGATTCCCCAAGTGCCGAGCGCCCGCTTGGGCTGGCGGTTCATAACGGGCCGGAGTCCCGGCTAAGCATGGCACTTGTTTGCGCAGTCCGGAGGCCATCCTTCCACAGTGGAGTGATGGAACGTTAGGTGACGATCCGACCAGAACCGTGGGTAAACCCTTCCACTTCGACCCAGTTGACAGACCTACTGATATCCCGTAGTATTATGGGACTGGCATTTGAATGGCACACGGTCAAGGCCGAGGCAAACTTTCAAGCCCACGGCGTCAGCTTCGAGCTGGCGCAGACGGCCTTCAAAGACCCGTTTGCCATCGAGCTTCTCGACGACCGTGAGGATTATCGCGAGGAGCGGCTTGTCCTGATCGGCATGGCGGAAGGACATGTTCTTTTGTTCGTGGCCTATACCGAACGGGAGGACCGCATTCGCATCATTTCAGCCCGGAGGGCGACGAAACGTGAGCAGGATCATTACTTCAAACAAAACACCCAGACCCATGACCTCTGAGGCTGTCGAGGAAGCCGCGCGCGGGGATCGTGACGCGCACCCGCTGAGCGAAGCCGATCTCAAGCGGATGAAGCGAACGCCGCAGGCTAAGACGCTCCGCCGCGCTTTGGAGTTGACGCAGGAGGAATTTTCAGCGCGCTACCACATTCCGCTTGGCACCTTGCGCGATTGGGAACAGGGCCGGGCGGAGCCGGATCAACCGACACGCGCCTATTTAACGGTCATTGCTCGCGATCCCGACCGCGTGAACCACCTGTTAAATCCCATGCCGAACTAAGATGAAAGGAGGGCCTGGAATGAATTGTGAAATTCATAAGCCCGAGCTGGTGTGGGATTTCCAGCACCTCCGCCCAAAACTGCAGGCGCGGGATGAGCTGTAAAATCTGACTGAAAATGCTGCATACTCGATTCATGGCGGAAGTCTCCGTGTTGTTGAGTTTGGTTCTG
>JBPCKZ010000181.1:0-43492 GCA_051003795.1 Bryobacteraceae bacterium
ATCCTCGATCGCCTGGGGAAAACGGAACTCGGGCGCCATCCGGTAATCGATGCTGAACCATGCGAATCCGGCGCCGGCCAGCAGATCGAATAGCGGGCGGACATTGGTGCTCTTGCTGCCTTGGTCGAACCCGCCCCCGTGGACGAGTATGGCGGCGGGAAATGGCCCCGGTCCGTCGGGAACATGAAGGTCGAGCGGAATCGGCCGGCCGCCCGGGCGTCCGTATTCGACATCTTTACGGTCGAGAGTCGCGCCGGCCAGAGTCGCGGCACAGGCCATTACCAGAATGAGAACAGGTATTCGCATGGAAGGAGATTGTATCAGCCGCCATCGCCGGACGCCAATTGCCGTGGCTATTTCCTCAACCGTCATAACGTTACGCCCTCTTTTTTTCCGTTCAGTCTCCTCTGCTCGTCCCTCCTTCCCTCTACACCTCCACGCGCTGGTCATCGGAAGGCAAGGTGGTCGCCGATGCCCATGCCGCTCTCGCGCGTTTGCAGAATCTCCAAGCCGCGGTAACGGACGCCGAAACCGGCCAGCGCGGCTATCTGCCGACCGGAGATCCGAGATATCTGGAAAACTACGAAAACGCTCTGGTTCCATGCCGCGAAGCTTTGAAGGAGATCTTCCGCGCGGGACGCACCCCCACCGAACGCCGTAAGCGATCCTTCTGGTGGAAGACGAGCCCATGCAGCGGGCGATGGCTCACGCCTACTTCAAGCGCCTCGGGTACAATCTCCTGGAAGCGGCGGACGGCGAAGAAGCGCTTCAAGTCAGCGAGCGATACGACGGCCGCATTGACCTCCTGATCACGGATATCCTGATGCCCAAGATGGACGGCCCCGAGCTGGCGGCGCATCTTAGCGTCACTCGTCCGGAGACGAAGGTCATCTTCGTAAGCGGCTATCCCAGCGACCACCAAGAGGAGTTTCTTCTGAAGCCTTTCACCCTGGCTGAACTCCACCAAAAAGCCGAACGCCTGATACGTGGCGACGGCCCTGCGCCAACCCCGCTGCCCTAATCACCCTTTCGTTGCCGCCGGCCAGACGACACCTTGATCTCGCTTGAGGACTGGCGCCAGGCCTCTGAAATGGAACTTCTGGAGCCGCTGCCCCCGGTAAGTCTCCGTGGTGAAAATATTGCCCTTTGAATCGGTCGCAATACTGTGGATGGCGTAAAATTCACCAGGCTGGCGGCCGCCATCGCCGAAGGTAGTCAACGTTTCAAGAGTATCGCGCTGAATCACGTGGATCTTCATGTTGGATCCATCCGCGACGTACAAGTATCGTTGCCGCGGGTCCTTTGACAGCGCAATATCGAAGACCGAACCATCGCCCAGCGTGTTCTTCGCGATGAATACTTCTTTCACGAACGTGCCGTCCGTCTTAAAAACCTGGATTCGATCGTTGGTCCGGTCGCATGCATACAGCAAACCGTCTTTCGCGAGTTCAACACAATGCACCGGGTTCCGGAATTGTTGAGCCGGCGGATCGCTCGGATTGTAGGGGCCTAGATCCGTATCGTCGGGCCTGTGGCCGTAGGCTCCCCAATGCCGCTTGTACGCACCAGTGTCGGCGTCGAACACGATCACGCGCCGGTTGCCATAACCGTCGGCGACATACAATTCGTTTGTTTTCGGGTCAACCAACGTTTTGGCCGGCAGCCTGAGATTTTCGGTGTCGTTGCTGCCCCTGCTCTTCCCGGGCTTCCCGATCTGCATCAGGAACTTTCCGCTTTGGGTAAATTTCAGGACCATGCTGTCGTGAACCGAACCCGCCGCGCCCATCTTGCTCTCGTCGCCCGGGAGGGGTGCCGGCTGCTGGCCCCGGCCATTCCCGCCGATCCATACATTGCCCTTGAAATCCACATCGATTCCATGGTTCGAAGACGGCCAATCGTAGCCCTCCCCCGGTCCGCCCCAATGCCCGATGAGATCGCCCGCCTCGTTGAATTCGAGAACGGGCGGCGCGGCCGCGCAGCACTCCGAAGCAGTTGGTTTCATCGTCAGGTATTGCTCCTTCGCCTCAAGCGAGCCCGCTCGATGAATGATCCAAATATGATCGTTCCCGTCCACCGACACGCCGATAACCGAACCGATCACCCAATGGTTTGGAAGCGGCTTCGGCCACATCGGATCCACTTCAAATCTCGGCGCCTGAACTGCCGAGGCCTGCACCACGGCCCTCCTTTGCAGCGCCGACGATCCGGCGTACAAAGCGATCAGAACTGCGGCAAGTATTGCCCCCATATGCTGTTTCCGCGTCATGCTGCCTCCCTCCATTGGCGTCCCGTGGGCGTCCTGCGGGCGTCCTGTATGATACACCATACATCCATGAAACCCGGCAGGTATTCAGGCTGTCGTTTCCGCGCGCTGTTTCTCGTAATTGCGAGCGGCGCCGCGGCGCACGATATTCCCAGCGATGTGACCGTTCAAGCCTTTCTCAAGCCGTCCGGCGATCGGCTGCATCTGCTGGTTCGCGTCCCGCTTAAGGCCATGCGCGACCTGGACTTTCCCGAACGGGAGCGCGGCTATCTGGATCTGGACAAACTGGCTCCCCAGCTTCCCGGGGCAGCCGCGTTGTGGATCGCGAACTTCGTCGAAATCCGCGAAGGGGCGAGGCGGCTGCCGAAGGCGCAAATCGTGGCGACGCAAATCTCCCTCGAATCGGATAAGTCGTTCGCCTCTTACGATCGAGCCTTCGCGCACGTGACCGGGCCGAAGCTCGCGAATAACGCCAACGTTGTTTGGAATCAGGTCGAGCTCGACGTTCTGTTTGAGTATCCGATCCAGTCCGATGCGTCGGATTTTTCGGTACGTCCCGGGCTTGAGCGGCTGGCCGCGCGCGTCGTCACCGTGCTCCGATTTGTCCTCCCCAATGGCATGACTCGCGCGTACGAGTTTTCGGGCGATCCGGGAATGGTCCACCTTGATCCAAGATGGCATCAGGCGGCATGGCTCTTCGTGGAATCGGGATTCTTTCACATTCTGAGCGGAGGCGACCACCTGTTGTTTCTGCTTTGTCTCGTGATCCCGTTCCGGCGCTTTCGCGTTCTCATTCCGGTGGTAACGGCGTTCACCCTGGCGCACTCGTTCACGCTGATCGCTTCCGCTTACAATTTTGCGCCCGGGGCACTATGGTTTCCGCCTCTCATCGAAACGCTAATCGCGATATCGATCCTTTACATGGCGCTTGAGAATATCGTCGGGGGAGCCGCGGCGCATCGGCGGTGGATGATGGCGTTCGCATTCGGCCTGGTCCATGGTTTCGGCTTCTCGTTCGCGCTTCGAGAGACGCTGCAGTTCGCGGGGTCGCATCTGCTGACCTCTTTACTCTCGTTCAATGCGGGCGTGGAGGCGGGGCAGCTCGCGGTGCTGCTGTTACTGATTCCTCTCTTGGATGCGCTGTTCCGGTTCGTTGTCGAGGAACGGGTCGGGACGATCGTTCTGTCGGCCCTGGTTGCTCACGTTGGTTGGCATTGGATGATTGAGCGAGCCAGTGTCTTGGGCCGGTACCGATTTGAGTGGCCTGTCCTCGATGCCGCGCTGGTCGCCGGCGTCATGCGCTGGTCGATGCTGATTTTGATTGTGGCCGGACTATTCTGGGCGGGCCTCGACAGCGTCATGGAGGCACTTCACCAACGGCGCAGGCGCAATGCTCAACCCGGCGAGGAAAGCGGCGTTCACGTAAGAACTTCGGTTAATTGATGTGGCGCGCGCAGGAGTGCGCGCACCATTAAGTTAATGCGTCATGGCATAAATCAAATAGTTAATTCCGTACCGGTAAGCAAGCGACGTCATATGCTCCGGATATTCCGGTGCATCGGCATACTCCCACGCGTCGCCCACATCGGTATCGAAGTTGATCGCGACCACCAATCGGTTCTTATCGTCGTACATGGCGCGCCACGCGGGGGCC
This sequence comes from Bryobacteraceae bacterium, assembly GCA_051003795.1. GTDB lineage: Bacteria > Acidobacteriota > Terriglobia > Bryobacterales > Bryobacteraceae > JALYXS01. Next base: position 3,918 of record JBPCKZ010000181.1, read on the forward strand.
GTGCCCTCGGGTTGCTGAACCACCACAGTCCCGCCCGGTCCTCGCCGCAAGTGCCGCGTGCCCGGAATGAACGACCGGTCTTTCTCCTGAATATCGTACAGAACATGCATCACCGAATCCGATTCGTCAATGTCCGTAATCAGCCGGTCCGGCAGCACGCGAGCCATCGTCCGGCGGAATACTTCCCATTGCTCCGGCCCCCAGAAATCGTCCACTACCAGGAAGCCGCCCCGCAGAAGATATTCCCTCAGGCGCGCAATTTCGAGGTCGGTTAAACCCCACCAGCCGGTTTGCGTCGCGTAGATCCACGGATAGTCGAAGATCCGGTCGTCGGTCAGGCGAAGATGCCGCGGCTCCGCGGTGTCGATCCGGGTCAGGCGTTGGACGCCGGCCGAAAAGTGGTCCTCGGCATCGGGCCAGTCCACCAGCCACCAGCCTTCTCCTTTGCCGTCGCGCGAAGAGAATCCCCAACGCCGATGGTACTGAGGAAGATCGGTGTACTCCAGACGGATAAAGTGAAACTCGCCGTTGGAGGGAAACACCGGCCTCGGCCCTTCGTCGTGTCCCTGAAATGCGAGTCTCTGGGCCAACATCCCAACGACTAGCGACAGGCTAAGGCAGCAGCACCAGGTCCGCGCGCGGAAACGCGAAGCGTTTCGCCTGCTCATCGATCACGTTCACCTGGCACGTATACTTCCCCGGACTCAGCTTAGCGAGCGGCACCTGAAATTGCACGGGCAGCGCATTGGATCGCGATCCCGCCAGTTGCGTCAGGCGCACCGGCGCGGATTCGAAAGCCTTTGCCTTCCCGCGATAGAACGCGAGCGTCGCCGAAACGCTGGGCTTCTTCTCCGCGGGGTCCGCGCTGGGATCGTAAACTTCCAGATACACGTAAAGGTTCTGATCCTTGCGGAATACGCGCGTGATGCTGGGCACCAACTTCTGGCCGTCCTGAATCAGCGGGTCGGCCGCAAGCGACTTCTTCTTCGTATCGGCGGCTCCCACGGCCGCGTTCAGCGCCTGCCGCTGGCCGCTCCAGATTACCGAACTGATGCGCAAAGAAGGCCCAGGCAGGTTGAGATCCGGCACCGCGAACTTGCTTTCAAACGTGCCCATCTTGCCGGTCTGATTTTCACGGGCTAGAAATTTGAGTTGATATTGTCCCGGCGGCAGCGTGAAACCGGTATCGTATTGCAGCGCCCGGCTATTTAACTGAGCCGCGCTCGAATCGCTCATCTTCACTTTGATGCCGTCGCGGACGCTCGCGGCCAGCTTGCCTTTCGAATCGCGCACCTGGCCGATAAAATCGAATTCGGTCTGCTGATTCGAGCCTTTCTTGGTGAGCGCCAGGCCCGAACCGGGAATCTTCACCGACACCGGAACGAAGTACGTGCTCTTGGTGATGCGGAAATAATCGGTCTCGATCGCGAGAGGCAAGTCGGTTACCGGGTCGCCCAGCATCAAGGCCTCTTCGAGTTGGCTTTCCTTGTCCGCCGCGTTGTACTTCGCAAATATCTTCCGGCCGAAGTAGCCGCCTCGGTAGTCCAGCTTGGCCTGGGTCTGGTTGTTGAGCGCCAGCTTGATGCGGCGGAAGCGGCCATCCGGCGCGGCGTTGGTGCTGTAGTAGCCGAGTATGTAATAGCTGCGAACGTCGTCCCGCGCCTGCTGAATGCCCAGGCTCAGGTCGTTGTTATCGAGGAACGCCTTGCCTCCGGTATCGGCGGCGAGCGATACGAGCGTTTCCTGCTGATCGTTGAAACGATCCTTCTGCCTGGTCTGCGCGGCCCCGGTGAAAGCGCTGTTTCCCTTGGGAGCGGCCGCGGTGGCGTCGCCGCCGGGCGGAAGCGCGACGAGTCCGCGCGCGTCGATGGGATAGAACGCGACGTTCGCGCGCACGGCCGCGTTGATGGTCGAGCGAAGCTGCGACTGGTTCTCGACGCCGGTCTTGCCCACGCCGCTTGAAAAATACACCAGGGCTTTTTTCTCGGGCAGCGCGGCGAGCATTTTAGCGGCGGATTCGAGCGCGCTCAATTTGCGGTCCGTATTGAAGATATTGAACTCGGTCTCATCGGCCGAGAACGCCGCCCCGTTATCCTCGCCGGTATTGTCGTCGCCATTGCCGCCTTCGATTGCCAGTTCGCTCGCTTCACCGATGCGGAAACCTTTGATGACTTCGGTGAGGCGGTCGCGGTCGTCCGTGAAATCCTGTTCCACGCGAAGCCGCTGCGAGAACGTCATGATCGAGACGAGATCGGAGGCGTGCATCCGCGAGGCGAGAAATTTCAAGCCGGATTCCCGCGCGCGGATTTGATCGGCGGGCGGCATGGACGAAAAATCGAAGAACAGGACCATCAGGCGGCGATCCTGATAGCGGACCGTGCCGGGGGTGGAGGTGGTGATGGTCTGCTGGCGCGCGGGCGCGACCTTCGCCGCAATTGCCGCGGCAGGTTCGCTCGAGAGCCGCTGGAATTCGAACACCGAGATGGTCTGCGGCTTCCCGTCTTCAAGCAGCGTGAAATCGCGCTTCTCGAGATTGGGAATTTCCTTGCCGGAGCGGTCGCGAACGGTCACGTCGAGGATGACCAGATTGCTGCTGGATTTGAAGACGACATCGCCCTGTTGTGCGCCAAGGGTGGCGACAAGCATGAAGAGTATTGTGGCGCGGGCACTCGTGCCTGCCGTGTCCACACTCGTGTGGACACTTGTCTGGAAGCGGCGAAAAACCTGTGTCCACATGAGTGTGGACACGGCAGGCACGAGTGCCCGCGCCACATGCGCCCTCAAAATCTTAGCCTCACGGTCGCAGTCAACGTCCGCATCGGCAAAGCCGCCAACGGCAGCCCGTAGTTCGACGCATTCACGATCGTATTCAAGCTGCCGTAACTCACATGATTCGTGAAGTTCTGGCTATCGACGCGGAACTCCACTCGCCGCCGGTCGTCGTTCAGCCGGAAACTGCGGCCAAAAGAAAGATTCAGCGAAAATCGCCCCGGACCCGGAATCGTGTTCCTTCCCGCATCCCCAAAAGTTCCGGCAATCGGAATCGCATACGCCGCCGGGTTGAAAAATCCGGAGCCCGAATCGACGGGCAAGCCGGTCGCATTGGCGCGTCCGCTGCCCACTGCTCCCGTGCCGGCGGTATCGGCCTGATTGCCCAGCACCCGCGCGGTGAACGGCAATCCCGAAGCGGCCGTCGCGCCGCCGCTCAATGTCCAATCCTTGAGCAGTAGCTCAGATTTGCCGGAGCTGCGAATCAACCCGTTTTCCCCGAAAGGCGAAGTCAAAATGTACGAGGCGGTCAACACATGCCGCTGATCGAAGCTCGACAGGCCGCGCTCGGCGCGCAGATCCTGGTCGTTCTGCGCGACCACCGACGCGCCTCCGCCGATAGTCGAAGCATTATCGATCGACTTCGAATAGACATAAAGCACGTTCGCCGAAATTCCCTTCGAGAAGCGCTTTACTAAGCGGAATTGCGCCGCATGGTAGATCGAATCGCCGTTCGAGGAATCGAACGTGAATCCCACCGCATTGCCGATCCGGCGCCGCTGCTCGGCGGTTAACGGAGATCCGGGCGCCGCGCGGTTCGGCAACGTTTGAATATCGAGCCGCGTGCCCTTTGTGCCCAGATATGCGGCCTCGATCACGAACGAATGCGGCAGCGGCTCCTGAATCGAAAAGTTCCACGTCTGCGCGTAGCCGATGCGGTAATAGCGATCGATCGCGTAGGTATTGGTGATCGATTCCGAGGGAACGGCGGCGAAACCGTTCTCTATCGTCAGCGGACGCGCGACGCTGGTCACCAGCGTCGCCGTGCGGGCGAACGGCGGCTGCGAGGCGAGCCGGGACGGGAACTGGTTATAGATCGATCCGTTGTATAGAATCCCGTAACCCGCGCGGACTTGAAGTTGATTCTTCTTCAACGGCCGCCACGCGAGGCCAAGCCTCGGCGAGAAATTATTCTTGTCGGGATTAATCAGACCGTCCCCAAACTTTCCCGTATACGGACCGATCTGGCCGGGCGTGACGACGGCAACGCCCGTGAAGCCGGGCGCTATGTCCAGATTCGCGATGTGATTGTATTTCTCGCGCAGCGGCGTGAAGTATTCGTAGCGCAAGCCCAGATTCAGGCTGAGGTTTGAGAGCACCCGGAAATCGTCTTGCGAGAAGAGGCTATAAGCCGAGCCGCGAAAGTAGTTGCTGCTGGTTCCAAAACGAACGGAGCTCGATTGCGGAAGGCCCAGCAGAAAATCGGCGAAGTCGTAGCCTGTGTTCGGAATCGGCTGGCCCTGCGAATCGAACGCGCTGGTTTCGAGACCGCTGAAACTGAAGCTGCCGCGGCCATTCGAATCCGTCAGCGTGTTGATTTGCATGCGCCGGTATTCGCCGCCGAACGTCAGATTGTGCCGTCCGCGAACCAGAATCACGCTGTCGTTTACGCCGGAGGTCTGATTACGCTGCAGTGAGGGGCTGCCGTCGTTCAACGCGCCGAAGTTGGTGAAGGAAACGTTGGGAGGCCCGAAGTTGATCGGGTCGGTCGAAACGCCGTTGATTTTCAATTGCTCGGCGACATTTGGCCCGTATGCAAAAAACGGGAGAGTGTAGCTGCGGTTGCGGCTAAAGTTCCAGCGGATGCTGTTGATGATCTGCCGCCCAAAGGTATGCGTGTAGCCCAACGTGGAGCTCAATCCGAATCCGGTAAGCTCGTCGCGGAAACCATAGAGCTGGGCGTTATTGGAGCTTCGATTTTGCAGGTTCAGATTCACGTCCAACCGGTCTTTCTTGGTAATGGTTTGGTTAAGGCGAATATTGAGATTCTCGTTGTTGTTTGGAACGGACGTTTGGAAATCGTAGTTTTGAACGTTCCCCGGCTGATTCGGCAGCGGAATAAAGCTCAGCCTCAACAGCCCGAGAGCCGCGGGATCGAAACGACTTAGCGGGATTTGATTGCCCGCGAACGGCTGGCGCGTGAGCGGATCGAAAATTTGGACCGGAAAGCGGGTGAACGATTGCGAGAAGTCCCCGGAACGCTCGAGCTCCGTGGGGACGGTGGCAACACCTTGGTAAGGCGCGCGGCTGCGCGTCCCGGAATAGTTGAGGAAGAAGAAGGTGCGATCGGCATTGATGAGCTTGGGAATTTTGAGCTGTCCGCCGAGCGATGTACCGAACCGCGCCGAGGCGTAAGAAGGCTTGGGGACGGATTGCCCGGTAAGGGAGAACGGGCGGGCGTCGACCGCCGAATTTCCGAGTATGAAGAAAGCCGATCCGCGGATGGCGCCGCGATTATTCCTGCCGGCTCGATTGCCGAAGTTGGCGTTCCGGCCAGGACCGCCGGGACCTCGCCTGCCGCCACCGCGATCAACGCCGCCGCCGCCCCTGCCGCCGCGTCCGCCTCCTCCGGGACCTCCAAAACCGGGGGCCTGCGCGCCGCCGAACTGTTGGCCGGGCGGTTGGCCGAACTGTTGGCCGAACTGTGGATCGCCGCGGCCGAAATCGCCCCTTCGCTGCGCGAAGGCGTCTTCCTGCTGCTGGGTGGATTCCAGCCCCCGGCTCAAACTTCCGCTGACTAGAAACGCTTCGTTGGCATTCGAGGATTCGGGCGGCGCGCCCGCGGCCGCCGCGTCCGGGAGCGGGATATCCGCGCTTGGGTTAAGCGTGAGGTTTTGAAAGCCAGGGGCGGCGTTCCGCCCGGGTCTCGCGGAAACCGTTGCACGCGGCTTGAGATTGAGATCGAAATCGAAAGAGGCGGCGCCGGATCCAGCCGGTACTTCGCGGGTTGCCGAAGTAAAACCGAACATCGAGATTTCCAGCTTCCAGTTGCCCGCGGGGAGCGGGTCAAGTTGGTATCGGCCCGATTCGTCGGTGACGGTAGAGAACTTCTGGGCACCTTGGGTTGCCGTCACCGTTGCGCCCGGAATGGGTTGGCCGGAGGAACGCACCACTCCCGATTCCGGGCTGGTCGCTTGCGCGACGCCGGCGACTACGATCGCGAAAAGCCAGCTCCTGAACGACAATGGGAAAATCCAAAGTGCGCGGGAAGAGATGCGAGTTAGGTGGCCGAGCGCTTGGCCACGAATTCGGTCTTGCGATCCCCGCCTTCGCGCTGGCGCGTGAAGTTGATTTTGTCGCCGTCCATCTTGCCGGTATAAATAATAACGGCATCATTGCCGTTGAAGTTCAATTTCTGCTTGAACGAAAGATCGTTGCCCGAAACCTTCCCGTCGGCGATCGGGTTTTCGCCCATCTGCGTACTTACGGTGCCGGTCAGCTTATCGCCATCGGCTTTCAGGTCGAAAGTGGCGGTCATGGTATTGCCGTCACGGCCGGGCATTTCGGCGGTCCATTTACCCGTTGCATCCGCCGCCGAGGCAGCGAACGCGAACATGCCCAGGAGGGCGATTACTGCAAGAGTGAGGTTTTTCATAAGTGAAAAGATGATACCACTCAAAGGAATGTTACCGGGCGGGGCGAATCCGCCCGGCAATTTACCAAAATTTACAGAGCTTGCGCGGTAATCGGGTCACAATCCCTTGCCGGCAAGGAACGTAATTAAATCGACCACGCGGCAGGAATAACCCCACTCATTGTCGTACCAGGCAACCACTTTAACCAAGGTTCCATCGATGACTTTGGTCAGGCCGGAATCGACAATCGAGCTGTTGGAATTGTGCAGCATGTCGCTTGAAACGACGGGGTCCTCGGTGTGGGCGAGAATGCCCTTGAGCGATCCTTCGGCGGCCGACTTCAACACGCTGTTTACCTCATCGGTAGTTGTCGGTTTTTCCGTCACGCACACCAGATCGACAACCGAAACGTCGGGCGTGGGGACGCGCATGGAGTAACCGTCGAGCTTGCCCTTGAGCTCCGGCATCACCAGCCCGATCGCCTTCGCCGCGCCGGTAGTGGTGGGGATCATGTTCAGAGCGGCCGCGCGGGCGCGGCGCAAATCTTTGTGTGGAAAGTCGAGCACCGGCTGATCGTTGGTGTAGCTGTGGATCGTGGTCATGGACCCGTGCTTGATCTTGAACTTTTCGTGCAGTACTTTGACCACGGGAGCAAGGCAATTCGTGGTGCAGGATGCGTTCGAGATCACGTGGTGCTTCTTGGGGTCGTAAATATGGTCGTTGACGCCGAGCACGATCGTGACATCCTCGTTCGTGGCCGGGGCGGAGATGATCACCTTCTTCACCGATCCGCGCAGGTGCTTCGCCGCATCTTTCGCGTTGGTAAACCGCCCCGTTGATTCGACCACAATTTCGGCCCCAACCGACGACCAATCGAGTTCCGCCGGATCTTTCACGGCGAACACTTTGATTTTCTTATCGCCGATAACGATGCAATCGCCTTCGACACGGACGTCTTCGTGCAGGCCGCCGAGCACGGAATCGTACTTGGTGAGATGCGCGAGAGTTTTCGGATCGGTCAGATCGTTGACCGCGACGAATTCGACCTTGGGGTTGTTCAGAGCCGCGCGGACGACGTTGCGGCCGATGCGGCCGAATCCGTTGATGCCTACTTTGACAGCCATTCTTCGGGTTATGCTCCTCTAAGGTTTGATTTGTGGATTGAAATTTCAGGATAACGCACCGTCCGGGCCGGACGGCGCTTTCGCAGCAAACAATCGTAGCAAACAATCTAGGAAACGAATTTGTTCCCGGCAATGGTAAAGCGCAGCGGCAGTTCGCGGCACTTCGAAATGCCGATGCGCGGCGCCGCCTCTATTTTGATATCCGCCGCGCAATATTCCCGCACAACCAACTCCCCGCGCGTAACGTCGGCCCCATTCAGCGCGCGGGTAATTCCCATCGCCTGGGTCAGCTTTCCGGGGCCAGATGCCAAATCGCGCGCGGCTTTGGCCTTCGGCCTTCGTTTCCGCATCGACTCGATTCCCGATACCGGTTCCAGCGCCCGTATCAACACGCAACCCGGAGTACCTTCAGACTCCGCCACAAGGTTGAGACACTCGTGCATCCCGTAGCTGAAGTACACGTAGGCGTGGCCCGGCGGACCGAAAATCACTTTCGTGCGCGGCGTGATCCCGCTTGCGGAGTGGGAAGCTAGATCGTCGCCGCCTAAATACGCTTCGGTCTCGACAATCATCCCCGAAGTCTCACGATGCACCAGCAACTTGCCGAGCAGGTCGCGCGCGACATCCACGGTCGGCCGCGCGTAGAAATCTCGTGGAAGAATTGCTTTCATGCGCCTGTTCACGGGAATCGAAATTCCTCCCGAGATTCTCGCCGATATCGACCATGTGGTGCAACGGCTGAAACCCTCGGCCCACATCCAGTGGATCCCGATTGGAAACCTCCACATCACGACCAAGTTCATCGGCGAGTGGCCGGAAGAGAAGTTGCCGGAACTGACCGATACCCTCAAGGCCGCGGAAGCCGCGGGAACGATTCCCATACGGATCGGCGGTCTCGGCTTTTTTCCTAACCCGAAATCGCCGCGGGTGTTCTGGGCGGGCGTCCACGCACCGGGATCGCTGGCCGAGCTCGCGCGGCAAACCGATCAAGCTCTCGCCGCCTTGGGGATTGCGTCCGAAACGCGGGCCTACTCGCCGCACCTCACGCTCGCGCGCCTCAAGATTGCAGGCCCGCTAACGGCTCTTCACGACGCCATCGCGGCGCTTAAGAGCACAGATTTCGGCAGTTTCGAAGCCGCCACTTTTCATCTGTATCGCAGCAAGACCGGACCTTCCGGCTCCGTTTATACGAAGCTCGCAACGTTCGAATTGCCACGGTTCGTATACTAAGCCTTGCACCATGTTTCTCATTCCCTTTCCGGCGTTTTCCGGATATATCCACAGTTTCAATCGCGTTTCCTGCCCGCCAGGCACGATCTCCTGGTCTACGTGCCGCGCATCTACGATACGGATCAGAATCGCCGTTTTCCGGTCTTTTACTTGCATGACGGCCAGAATGTATTCGATGGCGCAACGTCCTACAGCGGGCAGGAGTGGGGCGTGGACGAGACCGCCGAATTCCTGATCGGTTCCGGCGCGATCGAGCCGTTGATCATCGTCGGAATCAATAATGCCGGCGACGATCGCATTGAAGAATACACGCCTACCCGGGATCGGCGCATCGGCAAGGGTGGTAAAGCCAAACTCTACGGCCGGATGCTGATTGAAGAAGTGAAACGCTTTATCGACTCGGAATACCGGACGCTTCCGGGTCCGGCCAACACGGGCCTGGGCGGCTCATCGCTCGGCGGCTTGGTATCCCTGCATCTGGGCCTGACTCATCCGGAAGTTTTCGGTAAGCTGGCCGTCATTTCGCCTTCGGTCTGGTGGGACGACCGGCTGATTCTGCGCCGCGTGCTGTCGCTCGACTCGAAGCCCAAGCTTCGGATCTGGCTGGACATCGGAACCGGGGAAGGCGAGCGGGTGACGGAGGATGCGAGACTCTTGTGCGAGGCGCTGATGGAGAAGGGCTGGGAGCTCGGCGTCGATCTGGCTTACGAAGAAGCCCATGGAGCGGGCCATAATGAAGACGCCTGGGCGGACAGAGTGCCCCCACTTTTAAAATTTCTGTTCCCGGCGGCAAGGCCGTAGAATTTTCAAAACGCGCCCAAAACGCGCTCAAAAAACCGCGATGGGGTTCAAGGGCGATCCCGTTCCCCGCGTCACCGCGAGCGGCGCGGCGGTGAGCATGAACTCCCAGCGTTTTCTCTGGTTGGCCGCCTCGCTTACCGCTTCCAGATCGCAGTTATCGAAAATCGGCGTGCCCATGGCGACCAGCAGCACCTGATGAATCGGCTGCACCACGCCCGCGATCCCCGAAGGCATCAGGTCGCTGGCCGCATCGCTGCCGACCATCGCGACATCGCGGTCCTTGATCCACTTCAAGCACGATGCGTGCAGCCCGGCGGAATTATTCGCGATATCCCAAACGCCCTTGGCGGCGTGCCGCGCCCAACGCCCCGTGCGAATGAAAATGATATCGCCGCTCTGCACCTTGACCCCGGCTTTTTTCTCCCAGGCATCCAGGTCTTCGGGATAAATCGCCGTGCCAGGCTCCAGGTAGGGCAGGCCTTTCAAGCGCGGAATGTCCATCAAGATCCCGCGCGAAAGGATTCCGTTTTTGAAGTTCGTGATGGCATCCTTGTTCGCGCCTTGGCTGGTGACTTCCAGTTGCGAAAAGCCGTTATACATTTTGCCGTTGTAGAACATGTGGCAGAGCGAATCCATGTGCGTATGCGCGTAGCCGTGATAATTCACCGAGTACGTGTCGAGCACGAACTGCCCTTGCGGCTTTGCGCCGGTTGACGTCATTACGTGACCGAATGGGGATGGGTTCTCGATCGACTGCGTCTTTTCCGAATCGCGCGCGAGAGAAACCGGAACGCCTTCGCGCACCAGCGCGGCAGCTTGCTTTCGCTTGGCGGGCGTGATCAGGTTGACCGTGCCCATCTGATCGTCCTGGCCCCACCGGCCCCAGTTCGAAAGCTCTTTCATCCACCGGTCGACGTTGTCTTTCGTGACGGGACGGTTTGAGGAGGGCGGCGCGGCATGAATCAAGAAAGAGAGGCAGACGGCGCAGGCAATCGGCGGGAAGTTTCGTCGCATAGAGGCTTATTCTATACAATCGCTCGCCGCCGCAATAAGGCTCCCGCTATTGCAGAGCCCAGTATCCCTCGCGCGTTTTTACCCGAAGCTCCGGCCGGTTCTTCACCGCGACCCGGATCGCATGAAACTTCCCCGGTTCCCCGCTCTCCGGCTCAAAGCTGAGTATGTACTGGCGGTGCACCTCTTCGCTCACCAGTTGGATCGCCTGTTCCAAAGCGTTCTTCTTCAGGAAATTGAAGGTGCGGCCGCCGGTGGTCTTGGTGAATAGGCTGGAAAGATCCGGCTGGCGCAGCCGGATCAGCTCTTCGATCGCGTAGAGGCTCCCGCCCGGCCCTAGATCGGCCGGAACCGGGGTGTCGTCGGGGGTTGGGCAGGTAGCGCACTTCCTGACTTTGATCCGTTCGGCTTCGGGTTTCAAATCCTCAGCGGTCTTGGGTTTCACCGTGAACGGCTCGAGGAGTGGCGAATATGTCAGCCAATAAATCGCGGCATTTAGCCGCTGCGCTCGCTCCAACGCATCCGGCAGCTTCGCAACGCTGGAGCGATCGCGCTTTTCGGCGATCATGAGCACGATTCGCCGCCGCCCCGGCGGCCGCTGTTCCAGCATCCTGAGCGCCTGGCACATGGCCTCCAGGGTGTGCGCGCCAGCTCCTTCCTTGCGCAGCATGCGCAGGGAGTGGATGACCAGATCCGGGTTGCCGGTGAACTCCTGGTGGATCTTCACCTCGTCGCTGAACGAGATCACCGCGGTTTCTCCAGCATCCGCCGCCAGCAACTGGGTAAACAGAATGCCGCTGCCGCCCAGCTTATCGATCACCGCTCCGGAATTCGAACTGGTTTGCACCGCGACCACCAGGGAGACGGGATACGTCATCCAATCCATCTGTGTCGCCTGCGCCACATTGTTGTCGTAGAGAATCAGGTCTTCAGGCGACAGCCCGTCCACGTGACGTCCTTTGGAATCGGTGATGGTGGTGGGCGCGACTACCAGCGGGACGGTGCTTCGGAACTGCGCCCGGCCGGCGCAAGCAAGAACAACGATCGCGGCGGCAACACGCATTGGGAAAAGGCTTGCACCTCTCGGTCCAAGAAGTGGGGAGGGTTCCGGCTGTTCGGATGGAGCGTTGAGAAGTCCGGGTAACGCCCGACCCGACGCGTGAGATTCAAAGCGCTAGGTCGATGAAGATCAGTCACGGTTCCGGTTGTGATTAATTTTGGATAATAAACGTGCTTTGGGTCACTTGTTTGTTGAAACGGCATTAAGGTTGCATATGTTCTCATGTCCGAAAGAGAGGTTTGAAAAATTATGAAAGCTGCCGGATTACTGTTAACGGTGGTCGGGGTACTGGGCGCGCAGATCGTCCCGAATCCGACGCAATCGCCGCGCACTCAGCCGACGGGCGACGGGTCACAACCCATTTTCCGTGTGACCGTCGTTTCGAGAACGACTAAAGCTGTTAATTATCATCATCGCCAGGGATCGACGAAGGTCGATTTTCGCGGCACCGCTTTACTGCCGGACGCTCGCGGTGAAGCCAAGGTAGAGAGCAACACCGGCGCCACCAAGATGAATTTGCACTTCGAGAAGTTGCAACCCGCCACGCGTTTTGGGCCGGAGTATCTGACCTACGTGCTTTGGGCCGTTACGCCCGAGGGAAGAGCGAAGAATCTCGGCGAGATCGTCGCCAAGGGCGGCGGCGATAAAGCCGAACTCGATGCTACCACCGATTTGCAGGCGTTCGGCATGATCGTCACGGCCGAGCCGTATTGGGCGGTGACCCAGCCGAGCGATGTCGTGGTAATGGAGAACTTCATCCGTTCCGATACGACCGGAACGATCGAACAGGTCGACGCTAAGTACGAGTTGTTGCAGCGCGGCCAATACATCTCGACGGTGAGCCCGTCTACCTTGACGGCGTTAACCTCCGATGCCAAAGTTCCGCTGCAACTGCGGGAAGCCCGCAACGCGGTGGAAATCGCGCGTTCGATCGGGGCCGAGAAATACGCGGGCGATACTTTCCAGAAAGCGCTAATCGACCTGCAGAACGCGAACGACTACTATCGCGGGAAAGGCGGGGATCGGAAGAAGCCGCTTGAAACCGTGGCGCGGGAAGCGACTCAGATGTCCGAAGACGCCCGCATCATCACGATTCGTAAGCTTCGCGCCGAAGAGTTAGCGGCGGAGCGCGCGGCGGCTGCCCAACGGGAAGCGGATGCAAAAGCTCAGGCGGACGCCGAAGCCCAAAAACGGGCGCAGGCTGAAGCCGAGACGCTAACGGCCCAGAATGCGAAGGCGGCGGCGGATCGGGCGCGTTCGCAGGCCGAACTCGCGTCGGCGCAAGCGGCGCGCGATCAGGCAGCGGCGGAAGCGGCTCGGCAAGCGGCGCTCGTTCAACAGCAAGCGGCCCAAAGCGAAGCGGAAAAGGCTCGTTTAGCCGCGCAACAGGCCGATCAACAGCGGCAGCTTGCGGAACAGCAGAAGCAACTGGCCGAATCCCAAATGCAGAAGTCCGAAGCCGAAAAGGCGGAAATGCGCCAGCGGCTTTTGACTCAATTGAACCTGATTCTGCAAACGCGCGACTCCGCTCGCGGTTTGATCGTGAACATGTCGGATGTTCTGTTCGATACGGGCAAGAGTACGCTCAAACCGGGCGCTCGGGAGAAGCTGGCCAAGGTCGGTGGTATCGTCCTGGCATACCCGACTCTCCGTTTAGCGGTGGAAGGACATACGGATAGCGTCGGCGGAGACTCCTACAATCAGGCGCTTTCCGAGCGCCGCGCGTATTCCGTTCGGGATTATCTGGTGGCGCAGGGAATCAACGGGAACAGCATCACTGCCATGGGGCTTGGAAAGAGCGATCCGGTTGCTTCGAACGCCACGGCAGCCGGCCGGCAGCAGAATCGCCGGGTGGAGTTGGTGGTATCGGGAGACGTGATCGGCGGAACGCCCATCGGTCCGACATCGATGCAGCAGCCGACTGGTAACCCGACGGTGAACGGGAACATCCGGCCAACTCCCTAAGCCGCAAATAAATTGGCACGCCGCGGAGGAATGCGGATCGAGATCTTCGATCCGCGTCCCCCTTTTCTTGCTTACGGCGTTTTCTTGCGGCTGACGACACTCTTACGCGCTTCCGTACGCTTTGCCAGCAGCGGCTCGATTACGGCTCGAAGTTTCGCCTCCTGATCGTCCGTAAAGATCGCGTTGTCTCCCGAATATTGCGCCTGGATCGTAAAATTGCGGTCGATAAATACGACCTGCGGCATCAACAGTTGCAGCATTTCGGGATGCTGCAGATACGTCAGCACCGGGCCGCGCTCGCTGAATCCGACTGGAAACCCGGGTTGGAATTTCTTCACAAAATCCGGCACGAACAACGATGCCATGTCTTGGATGGCGCAACCGGCAACCTGGAATCCCTTCGGACCGTACTCGGTTTGCAATTTTGAAAGGATGCCGACCGTTTTTTGGCAATGCGGACAGGTGGTCAGCAGAAAAATCAGGGCAATAGCTTTCCCGCGGTACTGCGAAATTTGAATCGGCGGCCCGCTGTTCGTCAGAATCGTGAAGTCCGGCGACGGCCGCGGCACTTGATCCGCGAAACACGAGGATGTCAGTAGCGCCAAAACAGCCGCGATGGCGGGCAGCAGACGAACCTTTCGCCGATTCTCGCTCATACTGTAAATATTAACGCGTTCATTTGCGCGCACCGGTGAAACTAGCGCGAGCCGGTGAAACTCTCCGGGTTGCTCCAGCCTTCCTCGCTGCTCACCCTTGTGCCCTCCAGCCGCAACAGAAAGTAGCCGTCGTCGCCGCGTCCTTCGATCCGCGACGCGGTTCGCGAAGTCACCTCCATGGTCTTCCATTTGCTCGACAGGATCCGCTCGTAAAATTTGAAGTAGCGCCCGGCAACTTCCGCGCCGGACCATTCGGACGCATACAGAAGCAGCACGCGCTTATCGAATTTGTTCTCGAGAAGACGGTAATCCGCTCCCTTCCAATGGGGACTGACCTCATCGGCGACTTCCTTCCCCATAAACTGGCTTAACAGAATGGAATGGTCCAGTTCGCCCATGGAACCTTCGACTATTCCACGCGAGCCTTTTGGCCCATGCGCCAGCTTCACGACCACCGGCTGGACGTTCTCGAAATAAACCGCCGGATGAAGAATTTGCTGCGTCGAAACGGGAGGATGCCGGAAGACATCCGCGAACGCCGGCTTGCCCATATGGTCGTAGACGGCCTGTTGAAACTGCATGCCTTGCGTATACGGAAACAGCAGCGTTTCGCGCAAGTAGAGCGGCGCGCGGTCGAAAACCGGATACTGGCCTTTGCTGGAAGCGACGCTTGAATCCGCCGTGCTTGAATCCGCCGTGCTCGAATCCGCGTTGCCGGGAACCTCGCGCGCTGCCTGCCGGCTGGTCAAGTTCTTGCCGGCTCGCCGCGCCATCACTTCGCCGGTCAGCCACGATGCCTGGCCTTCGACGACAGCCTGCCGCGCCAGGGACTTCTCGCTATCTTTCTGCGCCTTCTTGGTGTATTTGTCCAGCGAATAGTTTTGGTCGGCCAAAGCGTGCGCAAGCTCATGCACCAGAGCCACATTCCGCATTTCAGACGGAGCCCAATCCGTGATGAAGAGCTTCTTGCGATGGAAATCGTAGAAAGCGGCGGCCTGTTCGGTGAGCAGATCGACGGTTATTTTCTTCAAATCGAAATCGGCCGGCACGAATCCGAATTTCTTCAACGTCAGCTCTTCGGCTTTCAGATCTTCCGGTTTCACCACTTCTTCAATCCGCTCCCGCAGGAATCGATTCACCTGATCGCGCGTGATCGATTCAAATGCCACCGGATGGCGCACCGGAAATCCGGTAATGCCGGAAAGCTCTTGCAGGATGCCGTCGATCTCGGCCCGCGCGGGGAGTGAAGCCGTTCCGGCGAACAAGGCCGAAGCGGCGGCGAGCGCCAACCCCAAAAACCTATTCATTTTGCCAGTTCACTTTCAGGAGGCGCACGCCGAAGATCAGAGCCGCGAGAAACGCCAGGATGCCGCCCAGCCCGACGGTGATTCGCGCTCCAAACGAGCGTGCCAGAGCTCCCGCGGCCAAACTGCCAAACGGCCCCAAGCCGACCACCATCATGGCGTAGAGCGCCATAATTCGCCCACGGAAGTGATCCGGAATGGTGGTTTGGATCAGGGTGTTGGCCGACGCCATTTGCCGCATGACGCTGAAGCCGATAAACGGCATGACCGCGAGACTCAGCCAGAAAGACGTGGACCAGGCGAACAGCAGATAAGCCGCGCCGAGCGATACCGCGCTGAAGACGATTACGCGATTCAGTCCTTCAATTTGAGAACGGCCGGCGAGGAACAGCGTTCCAATCACCGCGCCCGCGCCCATGGCGCCCATCAGAAACCCAAGCCCTTGCGAACCGCGATGAAAAATGTCTCCCGCGAAGAACGGCATCAGCACCAGAGCGGGAGTGCCGGCCATGGTCATTACCCCGAGCATCAGCAGCAGCGTACGAAAAGATCGATGGCGATAAGCGAAATCAAAACCTTTCTTCAGGTGGATCCACGGCGGTTCATGCGTTTGCTTGCGGGGCCGCGGCAAACGCATGGCGAGCAGGCAGCCGATTACCGCGAGAAAACTGAATCCGTTCACCAAAAAACAGATCCCTTCGCCGAAACCCGCCACGATCAATCCAGCGACTCCGGGACCAACGATTCGCGCGGCATTGAAAATCGTCGAGTTCAGGGAAATGGCGCTAAGCAGATCTTCTTTGCCGGTCAACTCGACAATTAGCGACTGGCGCGCGGGAATATCGAAGGCGTTGATCGCGCCCAGAACGACTGCCAGGGTCATGATTTGCCAGATCTGAATGGTGCCCGCCAGAGTCAAACCCGCGAGCAGAAATGCTTGCAGCATCGATAGCACCTGCGTCGCGACGACGATTCGATGGCGCGAAAAGCGATCCGACGCCACGCCGCCAAGTGCGCCCAAAGCAAAAACGGGAATCTGCGTGCAAAACCATGCGGTGCCGAGCAGCAGTTCCGAGTGCCGCAGGCGGTATACCAGCCAACTGATGGCCACGCTCTGCATCCAGGTGCCGATGAGCGAAATTACCTGCCCGGCGGTGAAAAGACGAAATTCCCGGTGGCGCAGCGCGCGAAAGGCCTGCGTGGGCCCGCGCGCCCCTCCTCGCGGGATGGCGGGAGCGGCAGGTTCGGAAAATGGGGGAGTAGCGAGGAGTTCGAATTCCCGGCTCGGATTCACCATCCAGATTAAACCCAGGATAGCGCGCCGCCGCGCTACAATAGGGCTTCAAGTCTAACCGGGAGAAACCAAGTTGGCGGACGACAAACTGTATAAAGCGGAATATTTGGGAAGCGGGACGTTCGTTATCAGCAAACCGAAACGCAAGAAGACCAAAATCCGGCAGTCCAATTTGAAGAACCCGCAGCGGGGCTCGCGTAAAAGCTAGCGCCGCTTTCACGGCTGTAAAGAAGCGGGATTACCCCACTCAGCGCATCGTCGCTTCGCGTTTAGCCTTGAACTCCGTGCCGGGCTTCCATTCCGGGAATTTATCGCCCTGCGCGACGCGGTATCCGATCTCGAATAGCAGCCGCAAATCGTCCACCGCGCCCGATAGATCCCAATCCGGCTTCACTTCGTCCGAAACCTTGTGGTAATCGTTCGCGGTGTAGTCTTCGCGCTTCTTCCGCCCGTAGCCTTCCGGCTTGCCGATGTAATCGACGCCCGATTCCGCATCGAGCGCGGGAACCCCTTGCTTGGCGAATTCGAAATGATCGGAACGGTAAAAATGCCCCTTCTCCGGCTCGGCATCGCCCTCGATAATGCGGCCACCTTGTTCTTTCGCGACATCCCGCGCGATGTCGTCCAGCGTCGTATTTCCCAGCCCGACAATCACGAAATCCTTGGTGCGCCCCCACTGGTTAATACCGTCCATGTTGATATCGGCCAATGTCTTTTTCAGCGGATAGAGCGGGTTTTCGGCGTAATACTTCGCGCCCAGCAGCCCCTTCTCCTCCGCCGTCACCGATAGAAATAATATCGAGCGTTTCGGCGCGGGAGAAAGCTTGGTATAAGCGTCCGCGATCTCGAGCAGCGCGGCGGTGCCCGACGCATTATCCAACGCTCCGTTGAAAATCTGATCGCCCTTCAACGACGCATCGCGGCCCAGATGATCCCAATGGGCCGTGTAAATCACGTACTCGTCCTTGAGCGCGGCGTCGCGGCCTTCGAGCTTTGCAATGACGTTGTGCGAATCCACTTCCCGCAGCGTGTTGCGCACGTCGAAGGTGGCTTTGGCATTGAGAGGCACCGGCTTGAAATCTTTCTTGACGGCGGCCCGCTTGAGCGCGCCGAGATCCTGCCCCGCCATGGCGCAAAGCTGTTTGGCTTTATCGAACGTCATCCAGCCTTGCACCGGGACGTGGCCCATGTTCTTGTCCGGCCGCGCGATTTCAAAATTTTCGCGCCCCCAGCTTCCGCTCACGACTTCGAACGGATAGCCGGCGGGACCGGTCTCATGAATGACGATCGCCGCCGCGGCGCCCTTCTCCGAGGCGATCTCATACTTGTAGGTCCAGCGCCCGTAATACGTCATGGCACGCCCCTTGAACATCTTATCGTCGAGCTTCGAAGGGTCGCTCGGATCGGGCACGGCGGGGTCGTTGATCAGCATCAGGATCGTTTTGCCCTTCACATCGAAGCCTTTGTAATCGTCCCAGCCGTACTCGGGCGCAACCACGCCATAGCCCACGAACACGACTTGGGAATTATCCACCTTGGTTTCGGGAACCAAGCGGTTCGATCCCGCGATGTAGTCCACCTTGGGAGTCATCGGCAGCGGCTTGCCTTTCACCGCGATCGATGCCTTGGTGTCCGATTGAAAACCGACCAGCGGCACGTTTTGCAGATAAGTTCCGTCCGGATTGCCCGGCTTCAGCGCCATCTTCCGGAACTGATCGGTTAAATACTTGATGGTGAGCTCTTCGCCCTTGGTGGCCGGGGCGCGGCCTTCGAATTCGTCGGAGGAGATGACTTTGATTTTCGATAGCAGGTCGTCCGCTTGGATGGAATCGAGCGCCGGCCGGAGATCGGCGCTTTTGTTAGCGCATCCGGTCAACACAAGGGCCAATGCCATGCATGTTTTTTTCATAGAATCGCTTTCGCCAATCCCGCATTGTTGCCGCTATCGACCACGCGCAGAACCAGCACATGCTCTCCCGGCGGCACGGAATCCAAATGCAGATGAAACTTTTCCACTCGCGAATCGATCACGCCATCGAGCGAATTCAGCGGCGTCCACGGCCCCGCATCCAAAGCATACTCGCACCGCCGCAAAGCCGAAGCCGCGTCACGCCCTTCAAAATCCACATCCACGGCCCCGCCGCTTGTCCGCGTCGCTCCCACCGTAACCACCGGCGGCGTATTGTCGATCAGCACCGGCGAACTCACCAGATCCGTCTCACGCGCCGTCGCGGGCGGATTCACCTCGCGATCCGACGCGACCACGCGGAAGAAATACCGGCCATCGGCCAGCGCGTCGCCTTCGATTGTCGCGCTGCTCTCATGCACGTTCGATTTCAGCAGCTTCCACTCACGCTCGCCTTCGCCGCGGAAATAGAGCGAGAAAACCAAGCGGTCGCCATCCGGATCTTCCGCCTGCCAGCTAACCACCAACTGTTGCGAAGCGGCGCGGGAAAGCGTCTGGGTCGGAGTTCCGGTGGAGGACGCGGGGCCCGCATCGCCGGTGTCCGTAACGGTGATGCTATAAGCTGAACTGGCCGCCGAACTCGCGGCCTTGGGAGCGGCGGCGGCGCTCAATTGCGTCACGACGGTGATCGACTTGACCGCCGGCGCGGAATTCTGGGGAAGGTACGCCACGCTCACGCTCTCAATCGCCGGTTGCCCGCCGGCGAGGTCGCTCTTCCACTGAATGTAGCGCGCGTTCGGGCTTTCCACCTGGCTTCCAGCCGCCGCGGTCACGGGCGCGGACCAATCGCTCCATGTCCGGTCCGGCCGCAAGCTATTTCCACTGCGCGTGCTCAAGGCAATCTTGCCGCCGCCCGCATTTCCCTGCCAGCTTAACCGCCCCCAGCGCGCAATATTCTGCGCATCGAACACGGGCGATTCATAGGTGCCGCTCGCGCCCGCTCCGGCGTCGAGCCGGTAAATGCGGCCCATATTTGCCGTTGCCGCAAGCACATTCTTTCCGGATCTCAACAGGCGCGTCGCTTCGGAGTCGTTCGTCTGGGCGACCAAAGTCAATTTCCGGTCGGGCGAGAGCCGGTAAATGCGCCCGTTCGCATCGGTCGAGAAGAGGATTTGACCCGGCATCGCCAGCATGTCGTAAACATTCTCTTCCTTCGAACTCCAGAGCGTTTCGACCGTGTTGTCGGGATGAATTTTATACAGCGCGGATTTTTCGACGCCCGTCAGGTCGACGGTCTGAGCCGCGGGCGTGGTTGTCGTTGTGGCAACCGCTTGAGGAGCCTTTACCACCTCCGGCGTTGCCTTGATCTCGGGACCCGCTTGTGCGCTCTCCGCCGTCACGGTGATCGAAGTTGTAACGGTTGGCGTCGTGCCCGTTCCCGCCGCTACTTGCGCCGCTTGCGCCGCGCTCTGCGCGCGTTTGGCGACCGAGCCGCCCAGTGCAACGGCGTAGATGGTTCCATCCGGCTCGCCAGCGATGGCCCGGATCTCCGGCAGGTTCGCATCGTACAGCACGAAGGCTTTGTCCTTCGCCGAAATGCGATAGAGGATTCCGTTGGGCTCCGTGCCCGCGAGCAACCGCCCTTGCGGGTCGATGGAAAGGCTGGTTACGTTGCCTTGCCCGGTCGCGTAATATTCTTCGCCTTTTTCCGGGCCGGTCACGCGAAACACTTTCCCGTCGTCGCCAGTGCCCGCGTACAACGCGCCATCGCGTCCGAATGCGAGAGACCAGATGTATCTCGCCTTCGGCGCGAAGTACTCTTGCGCTTTGCCGTTCTCAATACGGTAAATCTTGCCGTCGGGCGACGTGGCGGCGTAAACTACGCCTTTCGCGTCCACGGCAATGGAGAAAATCTCGGGCTGCTCGGAGGTCCACAACAGAGAGCTATTCCCCGCGGGGTCGATGCGGAACAGCTTGCCGCGATGGCCCGTGCCGGCGTACAGCGAACCGTCGGGCCCTTGCGCGAGGCTCCAGACGACCGGCTGCTCGGATGAGAAGATCGTGTCGAGCTTCGGCGCGAGCGTGAGCCGTCCGTCGCGACTGAGCGACACGCCTTCAAATTTGCCCTTGACGAAGTCCTGGAAGCTGGTCATCTCCCAACTGGCGGACGCGGAGGCGAACAGCGAAGAGGCCGGGAATAACAGAAGCGCGGCGATCGCAATGCCACAAAATCCGCTCACTCCTTTACCTCTACCTGCACCGTCTTCGCTCCCGCCACTACGTTGCCGCCGGCTTCAATCTCAAACTCGCCAATCTTCGAATTCTGTGTTTTCTGAATCGATGGCGTTCCCGCGAGAATCATGGCGATCGAAGGCGGCGGGTCCGGCAGATCCCGCCCGTCCACCTGATAATCCGGGTCCGCGCGCCACACCCGTACATAAGCTTTTGAATTGCTCCGCATTTTGTTGGCATTCGCGATCACTTGGTCCGCAGACCTCGGCTCGCTGCCTACAATCTGCCGCAACTCCGAAATGCTCGCCTGCGCGCCATCCGTCACCGAAAAATATAACGTGCCGGGCGATGCCCCCGGAGGCACTTTGTAGCGCACCGTGCGCGTCAATTCCGCGCCGTTCTCGCCCGCGAGCAGCACGGTTAAATCCACGTCGCCGCCGGGGTGGACTTCCTTCCGCGATAAATTCACCTGCTCGATATTCAGCAGCTTCTTCGTGTCCGCGGCCTCAATCTCCAGCGCCACTCTCTTCACGCGTAATTGATCGAACCCGGCTTGCAATACGTAGGAAAGCGGCACCGCCGCGGATAGCGAAATCTGCGCCGCCGAGCCGCTGTCGCCCGCGTACATATTGTCCAGCCGGATGGGCGGCCGCTTCCCTTCGAACTCGATGGCGCCTTTGACCGAGATGGTGGCCGCGCCCAGCGTGCGCTCGGTCGCATCGAGCGACGAGAACACCGCCATCTGCAACAGAAACGGCGAAAGGTAGGGGTCGTTGACCATTTGCATGCGGTAACTGTCATGTTGGCGACCGGCATGAGTCACGGATATGTCTACCGGCATCAGATCCGCGCGCAGCCCAAGCAGCCCCGAGACCGCCGTGTTGCGGTCCTGCGAGATGATTCCCATCAATTCCTTGGGCGCGGAAATTTTGAACGACGAATTCAGGTTGGGCAGCAGCGCCATGACCTCCGCGCGCGCAAACGGCAGGCTGGTCGGGCCGACCGAAAGAAAGCGGTGGCCGAAGGCATACACTTTTTCGCCATCGATGTAAGTAACGGTCCCGTCCGCGCCGACACTCAAATCGCCGGTCATCAATTGCACGCTGATCATCGAGCCGGGATGCAGCGCGGCGCGGTCGCCCATGCGATCCTCGACTTTGCCGCCGAGCGAAAGCCCCTGCCGCGGTTCAAGGCCTAGCGCGCGGAGTTGCGGCGCGAAATGGTCGACCGCCGCGCCCGTGAAGCCGCCGAACGATACCGGCGTCGCGATATCCATCATCTTCATGCCGCCGGATAAGGCCGGTTCGCGCTCCGGCAGCAGCGCGCCGACATCTCCCGATTTCAGCCGCTTGCCGGGGCGGCTAATGGGCGAGCTACCCGAGCGCACCATTTCTTCAATCGGGCGAATGCCCGCGATCGGCTCTTTCGAGAACGGAAATCCCATGGCCACCGCGCCTAAGAGCTTGCCGTCGATGTATACCGGACTTCCGCTCATGCCTTGCATGACTCCCGTGGAGGCCAGCGGACCGCCCGATAAACGCGCCAGGATCAGCGACTGTTTCGGCCCGATATTTTCGAGCACGCCTAAAATTTCAACTTGAAAGTCTTCGATGCGGTCGCCCGCGAACACGGTCTTTCCGATTCCGCGCATGCCTTGCTTGACGTCCTTTAGCGGGAAAAAAGGCGTTTGCGCCAGAGCTTCGAGACACAGCCCTCCGAACGGCATGCACAGAGCGAGCACCGCTCGAACCATGGGGGAAAGCACAATTCCAGTGTACCCGGGTCTGTTAGATCAGGCCCAGATTCGCGAATGCGACGCGCGTGGTTGCCACGTCGATGTGCCGGACGGCCTGCATTCCCAGCGTCGCGGCTACTTCGACGAAAAGCGCCCGGTCGTCCAAATACACCGATTCCCCCGGCTCCGCCTGCGCCAGGTCGAGCGCCATGCGGAAGATATCGGTGTCCGGTTTGCGGAACCGCACGAAACACGAGGAAACGAAAAAATCCACGAATTCCGCCAAGCCGAACTTGCGGATGCGGTATTCGGTCAGCTCCCGTCCTTCGTTGCTAATGACGGCGACCTTGATCCCCTTCCGCGATTTAACGCCGCGTACCAGATCGATGGTTTCGGGATACGGCTGCGATTGCGCGAAGACGAACCGCTTGAATTCGTCCTTCGAAAAATCGCGGGGCTGGTAAAAGACCACGCGATCGAGATAGTCGTCGAGGCTCAATTTCCCAATCTCGTAAGTGTCGAAAGTGAGATGGTGCCGGATGTTCATCTCAGCCAGGTCCAAGTGGAACTTTTCGGACGCGGCGCTGCGCGTATCGCTGTCCCAGCCGTTGGTCAGCATGACGCCGCCGATGTCGATAAACAGGGTCCGAATGCTCATCGTATCAGGCATTCACGCCGGACGCGAGGAATCCGCCATCGACCGCAATGCACTGCCCGGTGATGAAACTGGCGGCATCGGACGCGAGCAGAACCGCCGCGCCGATCAGCTCCTCGGCCTGGCCAAAACGCCCCATCGGCGTGCGCAGCTTGAACTCGCGGCCCCGGTCCGTGCCATCGAGCAGCGCCGCGTTCAATTCGGTGCGATACACCCCGGGCGCGATCGCATTCACGTTCAACCCGTGCCGCGACCACTCGACCGCCAAACTGCGAGTGAGCGACAGAACCCCCGCCTTCGACGCGCAGTAAGCCGCCACTTCGTTCAGCCCCACGAACGAGCTCAGCGAGGCAATATTCACGATGCGCCCGCGCTTGCTCGCGATCAGCGGTTCATAAAACGACTGGCAGCCGCGCAGCATCCCGGTCAGATTGGTGTCCATGATTCCCGCCCACTCCGCTTCCGGGAGGTCTTTGGTCGGCGTGCGCTTGGTCCGGCCCGCGGCGTTGACCAGCACGTCCACTTTTCCGAACTTGGATAGGACGGCATCGCGCAATTGGTCGATGGAGGTCCGGTTGGCGATATCGACGACGTGGCGGAGCGTCTTGCGTCCCGCCGCTTCTACTCGATCGCAGACTTCGTCCACCTGCGGTTGGCGGCGGCCGGAAGGAATCACCTCCGCGCCGGCTTCCGCAAGGCCGATGCCGATGGCGCGCCCGAGTCCGGACGTACCGCCGATGACAACGGCCACCCGGCCGCTCAAATCCATAAAGTTCTTGACCATTATGAATAGAGTACCGCCCGGGGGCGGCTAACTTGCCAAACTGTGCTGTAGCGTGCGGTGCACGCGTCGGGAAGCGCGCAATCCAATCAGTTCCGCCACCCGATCCAGCAGATTCGACACATCCTCAATATTCACCACCACCTGCCGGTCGGCATTGGGCGGTTCGGGAGATCGTTCGCCTTTCAGATAGGAAGTGATCAGGGCCGTGGCGGGCCGGTAATCTTTCTGGCGCGCATAGGAGAGGACGCGTTCACTCGCCACGGGAGATTCTTTGCGCAAGTCGCTCAAGACGAGGTCGTACTGGTGGTCGTCCAACTTGCCGACCGCCTCGGCGGCCGAGGCCGCGCCATCGACGAAATATCCGCCCGCTTCGAGAAGCGTCTTAAGAGTGAGACGCGCCGCGAGTTCGCCGTCCACCAATAAAACTTTGGCTAATTCGAGATGTTGTGCCCTTTCAATCCAACCCCGGCTGACCTTGGCCGTACGTCCTCCACCCTTTACAGTTCCACTGTAACCCAAATGAAGGGAAATCCCTAGGAATTTTTAATTAATTTCCAAAAACGCGCTGGAAAATCCCGTCGACGCGGACTAACTGCCGTTCCAGCGAAAATGCCTCGGCGATTTTAGCCGGCGAAAGCAGCTTCGCGATCTCCGGATCGCTCTCGACGGCCGCCCGGAAATCGCTCTCCCCTTCCCAGGCGCGCATGGCGTGGCCCTGCACCAGCGTGTAGGCGGATTCTCGGAGCATCCCCGCGGACGCCAGATCGAGCAGAAGCTGGCCCGAAAAAACGAGGCCGCGCGTCATCTCCAGATTGCGGCGCATGCGCTCCGGATAGACCCGCAGCTTTTCGATGAGCGCCGCTGTCTTGTCGAGCAAGTAGTCGGTCAGAATCGTCGAATCCGGGAGGATTACCCGCTCCGCGGACGAGTGCGATATGTCCCTCTCGTGCCACAGCGCGATATTTTCAAATCCGGCCTGCGCGTTCGCGCGCACCACGCGCGCCAAGCCGCAGATCTGTTCGCTGACAATCGGATTCCTTTTGTGGGGCATCGCGGAGCTGCCCTTCTGTCCCTCGGAAAAATACTCCTCCACTTCCCGAACTTCGGTGCGCTGCAGATGCCGGATTTCGAGCGCAATCTTTTCGAGACTCGCGGTAATCAGCGCAAGCGTCGCAAGAAAATGCGCGTGCCGGTCGCGCTGAATCACCTGCGATGCCACCGGAGCGGGCGTTAGATTCAGCCGCGCGCAAATGCGCTCTTCAATTTCCGGGCCGATGTGCGCATACGTGCCGACCGCTCCCGAAAGCTTGCCCACCTGGAGATCGGCTTCGGCAAACTTGAGCCGCGCGAGATTCCGTCCCGCCTCTTCATGCCAGATGGCGAGCTTCAAGCCGAAGGTAACCGGCTCGGCATGCATGCCATGAGTGCGGCCGATTTGGACCGTGTGCTGAAATTCGAGCGCGCGGCGCTTCAACACGCCGCGAAGGCGCTCGAGATCTTCGACCAGCAGGCGCGAAGCTTGCCGCAACTGCAAAGCCTGCGCCGTATCGACCACATCGGTCGAGGTAAGGCCATAGTGCAGCCAACGCGACGCGCCCGCCTGTCCCGCGGCCGCCATGCTCTCCGCGACCGCCGTCGTGAACGCGATCACGTCGTGTTTCACGCGATCTTCGATTTCCCGGATGCGCGCCACGTCGAACGCGGCATACTGCCGCAAGGCAAGCGCCGCCTCGGCGGGAACGACGCCGGTTTCCGCGAGCGATTCCGAGGCAGCCAGCTCGACTTCAAGCCATTGCTGAAACTTGTTTTCGTCGCTCCAGATGCGCCCCATTCCGGGCCGCGTATAGCGCGCGATCATGCCGCTAAAATCATGGCTAAAATTGAAACACTTCCGTGGGCTGCTTCTGGTGCGCCACCACCAACCGCGTGGCGTGCCTCGCGATCCCGCGCCGGTCCAGCGCTTCGGCCGCGCCCATCCGCACTAATTCCGGGTGATTGTTGTGCTCGCTCAAATGGCCCAGAACCAGCGCCGTGGTGCAGCACTCGAATTCCGCCGATAAGTAATCGCACACCATGGAGTTCGACAGATGCCCGTTGCGCCCCATCACCCGCTGCTTCACCACCCACGGATACGGGCCAACCTTCAGCATTTCAAGATCGTGATTCGACTCGAGCAACAGCGCATGCGAGCCGCGTAGATGGAATTTGATCGAATCCGGGATGTAGCCGAGATCGGTCGCAATCCCTATCTTGATCCCTTCCGCGCGAAAACAAAAACCCACCGGATCGGCGGCGTCGTGCGGGATCGTAAAGCTATCGACCGCAATATCGCCCACCAGGAAACTGGCGCCCGCTTGAAACGTTTCCAGATGCGGGCTGCAATCCTCCCAGTCGATCTCGGGCGCGGTCAGCCGCGAGACGTAGATCGGAATTTTGAATTTACGCGCCAGGCGGCACAACCCGGAGACGTGATCCGAATGTTCGTGCGTAATCAGCACGGCGTCGATCTTTTCGGGCAGCTCGTCGATCGACGCGAGACGGCGCGCAAGTTCGCGCAGGCTCAGGCCCGCGTCGATCAGCAGGCGCGTTCGATTGGTTGCCACCAGCGCGGAGTTGCCGGAACTGCCGCTTGCCAGCACGCAGAACTTAACGATAACCGTCTCCTCGAAATTTGCTGCGTAAGGAGAACAGTAACAGGAAAAAATGTTTTCGACAAGAGCGGACTTTACCTTATTTGTCTTGCTCGCCCGTATCTTATACTTGGCCTGATGAAGACCGTTCGCATTCACCGGCACGGCGGCCCCGAAGCGCTGGTTTACGAGGACACGCCCGAGCCCCAGTTGAAAGCAAACCAGGTTATGGTGCGCGTGCGGGCCTGCTCGGTGAACCATCTGGACCTGTTCGTCCGCGCCGGTATTCCGGGAATGAAATTTCCTCTACCGCACGTATTGGGCAGCGACATCGCGGGCGAGGTAGTCGCGGTGGGCGATCTTTGCGAACGCGTGAAACCCGGCTGGCGCGTGCTGCTCTCGCCGGGCTTAAGCTGCCGCCAATGCGAGCAGTGCCTGCTCGGTCTCGATAATCTTTGCCGCAAGTACACCATGTTCGGATACGGCGTTCCGGGCGGGAACACGGAACTGCTCGCCGCGCCCGAATACAGCGCGATCCGGATTCCGGACGATCTTTCGTTCGATAACGCCGCCGCCGTTCCGCTGGTTTTCGTCACCGCCTGGCACATGCTGCTGGGGCGCGCCAAGTTGGAAGCGGGCGAGGACGTGCTGGTGCTTGCCGCGTCGAGCGGCGTGGGGTCCGCCGCCGTCCAAATCGCGAAACTGTTTCATTGCCGGGTAATCGCGACCGCCGGCGGCGAGGCCAAGATGGCGAAGGCGAAACAGCTGGGCGCCGACCATGTGATCGACCATTACAACCAGGACATTTCGGCCGAGGTGAAGAAGCTGACCGGGAAGCGCGGAGTGGATGTGGTCGTCGAACACGTCGGCGCGGCGACCTGGGCGAAGAGCGTCGAATCCCTCGCGCAAAACGGCCGGCTGGTGACCTGCGGAAATACGACGGGCCATGACGTGAAACTCGATCTGCGGTTTCTCTTTAGCAAGCATCAATCGCTGCTGGGATCGTTCATGGGCACCATGGGCGAATTGCACAAAGCGCTCAAGTTCGTGTTTCGAGGCGAGCTAAAGCCGGTGATCGATGAAGTGATTCCGCTCGCGGAAATCCGCCGGGCGCACGAACGCCTGGAAAATAAAGAGCAGTTCGGGAAAATTGTGCTGGCGGTTTGAAACTGGAAGGCGTCAGCCGCCGTTGACCATTCGGGTGCTTTGCGGCCCGATGTGGATGTGCGCGCCGGTGGCTTTATGCGCGACCGCCGCGCGAAATGCGAAATAGGGGATTTTGTGGGCCACCAGATAGTGCCGCAGCCAGACGCCTTCCTCTTGATCGGGCACTAGGGCCACGTCCACGCGATTGCGATGGTCGAACCCTAAAGCCCGGTGCACGGCGGTCTCGCCCATGGCGCTGATCGGCAGCGATTTCGAAAACTTGCCCTGAAACGCGTTCTCCACTTTCTGGAAGAGCGCGGGCGTGAAAACGCCGTTGCCGTCATACCGTTCGGCAAGCGAGAGGGCGTACGCGGGAGAATTTTCGAGGTTATGTTGCAGAATCAGCTCGGTTTTCGCCATTTCAGCCAGTTCCCGCACCAATTTAGCGCGCGAAACGGCCCAGTCGTATTCCTTTTTGGCCCGATCCACGTCTTCGAGCGAGGTAGTCATTTCCGCTCGCGAGATGACGCCTTCATCCACCAGCTTTTGCTGCTCGCCAGCCGTCTGCCGCCGCCGTTCGAGCCGGCGCTGCGCCACGGCCACCATTTCGTCCGCTTGTTCCGCCGTAAGATCCTGACCGTAAAGGGTTTGACGAAGAAAGGCGACGTCCTGCGCGTCCGCGACGGCTTCTTCGGCTCGGGCCAGCCGCACGCGCGGCAGCGCGCCACTCTCGACCAGCGCCTTCATCTGCTCGACATTCGCCTTCGCGCGCGCCACGGCAGGATCTTCAGGCCGTTGCTGAGCGCCCAAAACTCCCGCCAGCAGCACGGCGCACAACGCTAATTTGAGCCTCATTCCGTATATCTATAGTACGATGTTCCGTAAGGAGAAGTTTCTGGACCAGATCGAAATTCGAGAAGAAACGGCAGTTTTCCAACCAGTCCCGCCGAATCACCCCGCATGGCTTACCGCGGTTCGCGCCGCCGAGGCCAAACAAGCTTCTGAAATCAAGGTTTTGGATCTCACCGGCGTCACCTCGTTCACGGATTATTTCGTCATCTGCACCGGGGCGAATTCCCGTCAGATTCAAGCCATCAGCGATGAAATCGGCCTGCGTCTCAAGCACATGCACGGAGATTTGCCCACCAGCCTCGAAGGCTACGAGCAAGCCGAATGGGTGCTGGCCGATTATGGCGATTTCCTCATCCACGTGTTCTCCGCCAAAGCTCGCGCCTACTACGATCTGGAACGGCTCTGGCGAACCGCGAAAGACGTTCCGATTCCGCGCCCCTGAGTGAAGGTTTTCCTGTTTTATATCGGGAAACCGCGCGACGCCCACGCCAACCGCATCGCGGAAGATTTTGTCGAACGCGCGTCGCACTACGCCGGAACCGAGATGCGGGAGATCCGCCCCGAAAAGTTCGATCTTTGGTCCAAACACCCGGCCGCGCGAAAAATTTTCCTGGACCCCGCGGGCAAACAGATGACTTCCGAAAGCTTCGCGGGCGTATTCGAAAACGCGGAGGCGATCGGGCGGGATCTCGTTTTCTTGATCGGCGGCCACGACGGCCTGCCTCCCGCCTGGCGCGACAAGGCCGACCTGTTGCTTTCCCTTTCCCTCATGACCTTGCCGCACGAGCTCGCTCGTGCCGTGCTCGCCGAACAGATCTACCGGGCATTCGCGATTTTGCGCGGCCATCCGTACCCGCGCTAGGCTAGTTAAACACAGTTAGCAACTTCCAAAATGTCCTGGTTTAAACGAGACGAGTTCAAACGAGAGGAAGCCGGTCCCGAGAAAGCCGTTCAGCCGGAATCGCCCGCCGAGCGGACCGTCAAGACCGAAGGCCTCTGGCAGAAGTGCGAGGGCTGCCGCGAGATTATCTGGAAAAAGGATCTCGAAACGACGCAGAACGTCTGCCCCAAGTGCGGCGCGCATTTCCGCATCGACGCGCACGCCCGCTTGCAGCTTCTATTCGACCCAGGCAGTTTCGAGCAGCACGACGAGGCGCTTGCCTCGTCGGACCCGCTGAAATTCGTCGATCAGAAATCCTATCGCGACCGCCTCACTTCGATGCAGGCAGCCACCTCGCTTAACGACGCGCTGGTTTCGGGAAGCGGGACGCTGGCCGGTCGCCGGGTCCATATCTGCGCCATGGAGCCGAAATTCATCGGCGGCAGCATGGGCTGCGTGATGGGCGAAAAAATCACGCGCTCGATTGAGCGCTCGATTGCCGATCGCGCGCCCATGATTATCGTTTCGGCTTCGGGCGGCGCCCGCATGCAGGAAGGCGCCATCAGCCTGATGCAGATGGCGAAAATTTCGGCGGCGCTCATGCGCCTGGATGAAGCCCGCGTGCCTTATATCAGCCTGTTGACCGATCCGACGACCGGCGGCGTCACCGCCAGCCTCGCCATGCTCGGCGATCTGAATATCGCCGAGCCCGGAGCCTTGATCGGATTCGCGGGGCCGCGCGTGATCGAGCAAACCATCCGCCAAAAGTTGCCCGAAGGATTTCAACGCAGCGAGTTCCTGCTGAAGCACGGGATGCTCGATGCCGTGGTCCCGCGCGCCGAGTTGAAGGCTTATATCGCTAAAGCTTTGCAGTTCTTTTGCGGCGACATCGCGGCATGAGCCGGAGTAAGTGGAACGCGAATCTCGACCGGCTTTGCCAAAGCCTAGAGAACTACGGCAAGAATGAAGCTGGCCGGGTTGCGAACGACTCGGCAGGAACAGCAGCGTTCCTGAGCGAATCTCTCTTCCTCGCGCACTCTACTTCCGATGGGAACTTCGCGGCTATTTGCGCATCGGGACAACTTCTTTCATCGATTCGCCAAGCCGCTAGCCGTGGTGAATCACTGCCCCTAAAATGCGCTGAGGTCGTATTGGGAACGGCTGGTTATGTGTTCTTCTACGTCGCGCCGTTTCGATATCCGAATACGGGTTGCGGCCTGTTGTTCGCAAAAAGCCTGGAATTCGAGCACGAGAATGGCGGGGTAGCCACCCCTTTCGATTCGGGCGGACTTGCGCGGATGTTCATCCGTGCCGATCCCGCCGAGCCGCTTCGAGAGTTTCTAGCGCGGCACGAAATGCCGATTCCGGAACACCGGCGCTGCCTGAAGTTGTCCATGGAAATTCTTTTTCACGAGCCGCGGAATTATGTGGATGGCTCCGATCCGCGCCGGCCTGGCCCCATTGGATTGACGGGAGGAGATCAACGCCGCTGGACGCATGAAGTTCGCATTCCGGATCGGGTGTTCCTCCGCGGCAGTCATTTGCAGGCCGCATTTGCTCCGAAGGCGCGGATCGCAGCCGACCCTGATATCGAAAGCCTTTTCCAGTGGTGTGCGACCGAGAGTGTGGACAACATTTCTTTCGATTCCCCGCGAGGCAACGATTTCGGAGCGCTTCGGCGGGAATGTCTTGCCTATTTTCGCCGGAAGGTAAACTAGATTTCGGAATGCAACGCCCCTGGAATCTCGAAGAGTTGCAAATCGTGGGTTACGCCAACGTTCTCAGGGAGACGATGCTGCCCTCGGTAGTGCCGCCGGTCTTCCGATTGAAGGTTGACGCCCGTCGGGCATTTGTTCCGCCTTACTCCTTAAATGCCGGTTTCTTGTGCAACGTCACGGAAGTGCCTCAAGCGGAACTGGAAGATCTGAGCGCCGCTCGCGAGATCACACTTTTCGATGCCTTGTTTCCGGCACGCGCCGGCTTTGAGCTTTGGGTCGACCAGTCGTTTCAGTGGCACTATCAACCTCTCGAGGAAGTAAATCGAACGCTGAGCGGGATTGCCGCCGCGGAGATCGAGAACGCGGAGCAAGCTTTGCGAAACGGCGACCTAAAGCAGGCGGAACGCCGTAGTGGAGTGGCAATCTCGGCGGACGATAAGAGATTGGAGCCACTCGCGATAAAAGCTGCCATTCGCCGGATGCAGGGGAACCAACCGGGTGAGAGACTTATGGCGAAGCTGGCCGCCCCGGTTGTGAGTGAGGGGCAGTTCACCTCGCTGGTGGACGACTACTGCCGGTGCGCCTCCCGGCGACCTCCCATGCGCGGCATGGCCGCCAGGCGAGCCGCCTAGATCGCGCATGCCCTTCCCCTACGTTTTCACCTTCTACAGCTACAAGGGGGGCGTGGGCCGGAGTTTAGCGGTTATGAACGTGGCCTATGCGTTGGCGGGGCGTGGTCGTCACGTTCTGGTAGTAGATATGGACCTGGAAGCTCCTGGTCTCAGCGACTTCCTACACCGCAGCGAGGAGCTTGCCAAACCCGAGTCGGCCCATCTGAAAGACATCCTCACGTTTTTGGGCGTGGCGATTAACGCATTGCAGCCTGGCGGCAACTTCAGCGAAATGGCGCGGAGCCTGCCGCCAGTGTCGAATTATATTCGCGCGATTGCCGAAGAGAAACTCGCGGATCTTCGGCCGAAACTCGGGCGACTGGGTCGACTAGACGTCCTTGGCACGGATCTCACGCGCGACTACACGGACCGTCTGTCGCAACTAGAACTGCAGGATCTCCCGCAAGATCGATTGATTGACCTCAGTCGCTTGCTCAATCAATATTTCAAGGCGCAAGTTTTTCCGCACCGGCCTGTGGGCCTTGAGACGTTCGAGCCGCCGATCCAAACTCCCTACGATTACGTTCTGGTGGACAGCCGCACGGGCATAACCGAGATCGGTGGGTTGTGCGTGGGACCTTTAGCCGACCGGCTCGTCGTGATTACCGGCCTGAACGACCAAAATGTGGACGGCACCTTGAGGTTTCTTGAAGAGACCGGAATCAAACCCAATCCGCGCCCCAAGGACGACACACCGTGGGACGACGCCGACAAAGTGAGCTCAGACACCGCGGACAGCCCCAGTCTTGGTCCCAAGCCGACAATTGTCGTGGCTAGCCCCGTGCCCTCCGGTGAGATCACCCACAAGAGGGAGCGACTGAGCCATCTAGAGAAGGTTCTGGGCATCCGGCCGGTTTCACTCTCGTACCACCCGCAGATGGCTCTCATGGAGAGTATCTTCGTGCGCGATTACAAGGAGGAATACTTAGCGAGCGAATACTTGAGTTTGGCGACGAAGCTCATGGCGCAAGTTGGCGACGATCCACAGAGCTTGGCGTCTGAAGCGGGAGTTTTGTGGAATGAGAAGAATCAGCCGGCTATGGCTATCGTTGACGTGTTGCGGCTCGCTTGTCATAACCCAGATACGGGGATGTCACTAGCTCTGTTCCTTGTAAGAAGCCGGGAGGAACAGGACAGAAATTCTTTTCCCGAGATGAGGGGTTTGTTCGCTCTTCTCGCAGAAAATCCGGCAACAAAGCTGTCTGCTCTTAACAATTGGGGTATCGCGCTGCATGAAGAAGCAAAGTCGAAACCCGCTGTGGAAGCCGACCGGTTGTTACAAGAAGCGGCCCGCAAGTACGCCGAGGCAGTACGGCTGAAGCCGGGTTACCATGAAGCACTTTTCAATTGGGGCAACGTGCTAATGGACCAAGCCAAGGCCAAGGCCGGTAAGGAAGGCGACCCGCTGTTTGAGACTGCGGCACGAATGTACGCCGAGGTGGTGCGTCTGAAGCCAGACAATCCTGAAGTCTATTCCAACTGGGGTGTGATGTTGTCGGACCAAGCCAAGACGAAGACGGGGGACGAAGCCGCCCGGCTCTTTGTGGAAGGGTACTACAAGTTCGAAGAGGCTATTCAGTTGAACCCGGGCAATCATCTTGTGCTATCCAACTGGGGCGCTGCGCTATCGGAGCAAGCCAAAACGAAGGTGGGGGAGGAAGCCGACCGGCTGTTTGTGGAGGCCACCCGTAAGTATGCCGAGGCAGTGCGGTTGAATCCGGGCAATCCTGCCACGCTTAACAATTGGGGCCTTTCGCTGTCGGACCAAGCCACTACGAAGGCCGGGGAGGAAGCCGACCGGCTGTTTGAAGAGGCGAGCCAAAAGTACGCCGAGGCGGTGCGGCTGAAGCCAGACTTCCATCAAGCGCTCCTGAACTGGGGCATTGCGCTGTCGGCCCAATCCAAGATGAAGTCGGGGGATGCAGCCTACCAACTACTACGGAAGGCACGCCTGAAATTAGTCGAAACGGAAGGAATCGTCGCGGGAAGCGGTGCTTACAATCTCGCGGGTGTCGAAGCAAAGGAGGGCAATGTGATTGAGGCAATTCAGTGGTTGCAAGCGGTTATGTCTGCCGGACCACGACTCTCAAAATCGCGACTCGCCTCCGACAACGACTTCGACCAGGTCCGCACCCGGCCGGAGTTCGTTCAATTTTTCGAGTCGCTGCCGGAAGTTTAGAACGTGCAGGGGGGCTGCGGCATGAATTACCCGGATTCCGTCCGGTTCCTCTACTCGCTCGGCAACGAACTCAAGACGGCGAAGTTCGATCTGGAGCGAATTACAGTTTTGCTGGAGGCGCTCGGGAATCCGCACCGGCGCGGGCGCTTCGTGCACGTGGCGGGAACCAACGGCAAGGGTTCCACCTGCGCCATGATCGAATCTTGCCTCCGGGCCGCGGGAATGCGCACGGGCTTGTACACGTCGCCGCATCTTCTTGAACCCACCGAACGAATCCGCGTCAATGGCGTGCCGGTCGGTCCCGAAGAATTCGCGGCCGCCTTCGATCGCGTGCACCAGACCGCCGAGTCGCTGTTAGCCGCCCAAAAACTCGATCTGCATCCCACGTATTTCGAAACCGTAACGGCCATGGCGTTCTGGATCTTCGCCGAAGCGAAGCTCGATCTCTCGGTGATCGAGGTGGGGCTCGGAGGCAGGCTCGACGCCACTAACGTAGTTCACCCGGAGCTCGCGGTCGTCACGCCGATCGATTTCGATCACGAGGCGTACTTGGGTAAAAGCGTGCAATCGATCGCGGCCGAGAAGGCCGGAATTCTGAAGCCGGAAGTGCCCGCCGTGTTCGCCGCGCAACGCGCCGAAGCGGCGGTTGTGTTGGATGTGAAGGCGGCGGAGTTGAACGTCGCCGTCACGCATAGCCGCGATCTTCCCATCGAAGATTTGCAATTGCACCGCCGCGGAAGCGCGTTCCGGGCGGACGGAATGCGCATCGCGTGTCCGCTCGCCGGCCTCCACCAAGTGGAAAACGCCCGGACGGCGATCTCCGCCTTGCGTCTTCTGCACGTTCCCGAAGCTGCAATCGAGAAGGGCATCGCGCGCGTCGAATGGCCGGGCCGCTTGGAGCGCCTGTCCGAAAATCCGGAGATCGTTGGCGATGGAGCGCACAATCCCGCCGGCGCGCGTGCGCTCGCGGCATATATCGACCAGTTCTACGGCCAGCAGCCAATCCGCCTGATCTACGGGGCGATGCGCGACAAAGCCGTCGAGGAGGTCGTTGGCATCCTCTTCCCCCGTTTCGCCGAGGTGATCGCGACGGCGCCCAAGCAGGCCCGCGCCCTGGACCCCGCGATCTACCCATCCCTGATCGACCACCCCAATCTCCGCATCGCCGGGAATCTCGAAACCGCCGTTCACGAAGCGCGAAACTCGCGGTGGCCCTTATTCATAACGGGTTCGCTGTTCCTGGTAGCCGAAGCGCGCGGGTTGCTGCTGTAGAATGTCCCTAAATATGTTTCAATTCGACCGCGACAAGTTCTTTGAGAGATTCCGGGAGTTATTTGGACCGTTGACGCAGGCGCAGGTGTCCGGCCTCGAATTCCTCCTGGGCAAGATCGAGCAAGACGCCACCTGGAACGATATTCGCGATATCTCGTATGCGTTCGCGACTTTCAAGTGGGAGACGGCGCACACCTTCCAACCGATCGCCGAGCACGGCACCGAGGATTATTTCACGCGGTACGACGGCCGGCTCGGCAACACGCAGCCCGGAGATGGATTCCGCTTTCGGGGGCGCGGTTACGTCCAGCTTACCGGCCGGGCCAACTACGCGCATGCCGGAGACCGGTTGGGCGTCGATCTCGTTGGCAACCCGGATCAGGCATTCGAGCCCTCAACGGCGTATGACGTTGCCATCCGAGGCATGGAAGAGGGTTGGTTCACGGGCAAAAAACTAGACGGCTATATCCATCCCGGAAAAAATCCCGATTACATCAACGCGCGGCGGATCATCAATGGCGTGCCAAAGGGCCAGACGCTGCCCGATCACGCCCAGGATATCGCCGCCATTGCGCAAAAGTTCGAGGATCTCTTGAACACGTCCCAAACTTCCCAAGGCAATACACAAGGACCCGTTCCCGCGTGAAGCGGTCCGCAACGCTGTTATTCGCGGCTTTCTCTACGCTATACGGGCAGCAGACGAAGGATCTCTTCGCGCCCGTGCTTCCGGCGATTCATGCCAAGTGGCATTTGCCGGTCCGCGTGCCCGCTCAATTGCCCGATCTAGGGGCGGGGCCGGATCGCGTCTATGCCGTCTTGGGAGCGGCCGGCAAATCGCACTACGAGATTATCCTGGGCTTCACGCCGGATTGCGCCGGCGGAACGGCCTGCCGCCTCGGCGCGGTTTCCGGGGATGCGCCGCCCAAAAAATCCGCCGGCAAGCCAGTCCGGTTGGACCGCGGAATCGTTGGGCGCTTCGTCGATGCGGTGTGCGGGGCGAACTGTTCCGATTCCACGCTCACCTGGAAACAAGGGCCTGCCTCGTACACCGTCGGAATCAAAGCGGGCCGCCTCAAGGAATTGAGGGAGATGGCCAACTCCGCCATCGCGAATCAGCCCGAGTGATCTCGCTTCGGGCGCTTCTGTTCACCGATCCCGCAATCGTTTTGATGACGATCGCGATGGGCACGATCTCGCTGATTACTTCGCTTTTCGACGCGACGGGGCGGAGGCAGCACCGGCTGGCTCGGCTATGGTCCCGCATCCTGTTGCGCATTAGCGGTATCCATGCGGAATCGCAAGGCGTGGAGCGGCTTGACCCCGCACGCAGCTATGTTCTGGCCGCCAATCATTGCAGTTACATGGATACGCCGCTGGTTCTCGCGACGATCCCGCTCGAATTCCGGTTCTTCGCCAAGAAAGGCCTGTTTCTGATTCCGCTGATGGGCACGCACCTGTACCGGGCCGGGCACATTCCGGTGGTCCGCGACAATCCGCGCGCTTCGATCAAATCGATGGCGGAAGGCGCGCGGCTGATCCGCGAGCGCGGCATTTCCGTGCTGCTTTTCCCCGAAGGCGGGCGCAACGAAGGCGAATTGCGCGAGTTCAAGGAAGGCGCGGCTTACGTCGCCATCAAGGCGGGCGTGCCGATTGTGCCGATGGGCATCCTCGGCACGCGCGAGGTGCTACCGATACACAATTGGCTCGTGCGGCCCGGAACGGTGCGGCTGGTGGTGGGAGAGCCGATTGAAACGGTCGGGCTGACCGTGCAGGATCGGGGGGAGCTCACGGCGCGGCTTCGGGAAGCGATTGAGGCGTTGATCGACGTGCCGTCTGCTGTAATCAAGAGTTGATGTTTGAACAGGCCTTCAGAAACATCGACGACGTCCTCCGCAAGGAGGCCGGCTGCACCACCGAACTCGACTATACCGAGCAGACGTCGTGGCTCCTGTTCCTGAAATATCTGGACGGGCTGGAGCAGGATAAATCCGACGAAGCCGCGCTCGACGGGAAGAAGTACACGTTCATCCTCGATCGGCCCTACCGCTGGGAGGAGTGGGCGGCTCCCAAAGGTAAGGACGGCCAGCTCGATCACAATAAGGCCAAGACCGGCGACGACCTTCGCGAATTCGTCAATCTGAAGCTCTTCCCCTATCTGCACGGCTTCACGCAGAGGGCGAGCGGCCCGAACACCATCGAATACAAAATCGGTCAGATCTTCGGTGAGATCAAGAACAAAATCTCCAGCGGTTACAACCTGCGCGAGATCATCGACCACATCGACGAGCTGCGCTTCCGCTCCCAGACCGAAAAGCACGAGTTAAGCCACCTTTACGAAGCCAAGATCCGGAACATGGGCAACGCCGGGCGGAATGGCGGCGAATATTACACGCCGCGCCCGCTCATCCGCGCCATGGTGCGGGTAGTTAACCCCAAAATCGGCGAGCGGATTTACGATGGCGCGTGCGGCTCGGCGGGCTTCCTGTGCGAGTCTTTCGATTACCTCAAGTCGAAGACCAGCCTGACCACCAGGGATCTAAAAACCCTTCAGGAACGCACGTTCCATGGCAAGGAGAAGAAGTCGCTCGCCTACGTGATCGCCATCATGAACATGATCCTGCATGGCATCGATGCGCCGAACGTCATTCACACCAACACGCTGACCGAAAACCTGGCCGGCATTCAGGAGAAGGATCGTTACGACGTGGTGCTGGCGAATCCGCCCTTCGGCGGCAAGGAACGCAAGGAAGTGCAGCAGAACTTCCCCATCCGCACCGGTGAGACGGCGTTTCTGTTTCTTCAGCACTTCATCAAGATACTGAAGGCGGGCGGGCGCGGCGGCGTGGTCATCAAGAATACTTTCCTCTCGAACACGGACAACGCCTCGGTCAGCCTGCGCAAGCTGCTGCTCGAAAGCTGCAATCTGCATACGGTGCTCGATTGCCCGAGCGGAACTTTTCAGGGCGCGGGCGTGAAGACCGTGGTGCTGTTTTTCGAAAAGGGCGCTCCGACCCGGAACGTCTGGTTCTACCAGCTCGATCCGGGCCGCAACATGGGGAAGACCAATCCGCTCAACGACGCCGACCTCGCCGAATTCGTCGCGCTGCAGAAGACCTTCGCCGATTCGCCTAAGTCGTGGAGCGTGGACGCCAAGAGCATCGACCCGGGGACGTTCGACCTGTCCGTGAAGAATCCAAACGGCGGCGAGGCGATGGCGCACCGCAGCCCGGAGGAGATCATGGACGAAATCGCCGCGCTGGATGCCGAGAGCGCGGAGGTGCTTCAAACGATCCGGGGGCTGCTATGAAGGTGGCGTGGCTTCGTAAACAAATGGGCGAGGTGTGTGAGATCGTAAATGGCGGCACACCTAAGACGGGCGTTCCGGAGTACTGGGGTGGCAGTTATCTCTGGATCACGCCCGCTGAAATGGGGAAGCGTCTCAGCCCGTACGTCGATGACACTGAACGCAAGATCACTGACTTAGGGCTGCGCGACAGTTCCGCACGGATGCTACCCGCTAACTCCGTTATTCTTTCGTCAAGAGCACCAATTGGCCATTTGGTAATCAACACCGATATGATGGCAACGAATCAAGGCTGCAAAGGCTTGGTTCCGTGTGGACAGTTGCAGCACAAGTTTCTGTACTACTATCTGAGGAGCATTGTCGACTTATTGAACTCGCTAGGCACCGGAGCAACGTTCAAAGAGCTGTCTGCGGGCAAGCTTAAGGAAGTCCCGATTCCAATCGCACCCCTTACCGAACAACAGCGAATCGTCGGCATCCTCGACGAAGCGTTTGACGGCATCGCCACCGCCAAAGCCAATGTCGAGAAGAACCTCCAAAACGCCCGTGCTCTGTTTGAAAGCCATCTACAGAACGTTTTCGATCACCACGGCGATGGCTGGGTAGAAAAACTGATGGTACAACTGTGTGATATTAAGTGAGTTTTCGGCAGAGCTGCATGAATCTCGCGCGGCATAACTGTTAAGGTCGTTCTGCCGCCGGTTTACCCGGCGAGGGGGAATGGCGATGGCCGGCAGAACTGCCCGCACTCTCACGATCCAA
>JBPCKZ010000182.1:0-7928 GCA_051003795.1 Bryobacteraceae bacterium
ATTCTCACCGCCATCCTCGCCACACAGCACGTGACCCTCCAACAACTCCATAGAGCGGCCGCCTAATCTCCGTCAATAACTCAAAACTTCTTGGTGAAATACCAAGAAACGGCGACGTCATACTATAAGACATTCGAGTTGCTTTTCGCCCGAAGCCTGCGCCGGTTGGGAACACCGTGCTTCCCATCCGGGTTTTTCCGGTCGCTGCTCAAAAACTTTGGCCGAATGGCCGAGATTCGGGAAATCCACCTTAGCGGCTCGCCCGTAGCCGCCGTGTTTTCGCTCTACTTCCGTGACCGGGTGCTGCCGTATTATGGAGCGTCCGAACCGCAATACAACGCGCAAGCTCCCAGTTCGTTCATGTACTATGACTTGATGCGAAGCGCCGGCCGTCGGGGGCTGAAGACGTTCGACTTTGGGCGTAGCAAGAAGGACGGCGGCGGATCGCACGATTTCAAGAGTCACTGGGGGATGGAGGCGAGAGAGTTGCCGTATGAGTTCCTGCTACTACGGAGAGCGAAATTGCCCCATTTCAGTCCAGCGAACCCGAAGTTTCGATTTGCGATCCGCGCATGGCAAAAGATGCCGCTATCTTTGACCCGGATTATAGGCCCGCCGCTGATTCGCCTTTTCCCATAGCCCGCAAGGATCTATTCTGCGAATACAAGCCCGAATCGCCGCTGCGGAGTTTAAGGATTTGTTCTTAACTTGCCGGGCTTTCTGCCGGTCCGCGCACGTTCGACTATCGTGTCGAGTTAGAACCTCGACTTGAGCATGAGGACCGGAGAGCCGGGTGAATTCGGTCCGCGTATTCATGATTGGCGGCACTTTTCCGCTTCAGTACTTCTGGGCCAAGGTGTACCGGACAACATAATCGCCAAACACACAGGGCACAAGAGCAAAGCTCTGCATCGCTATAAGCACCTGTTTCCACAGTTGCGCGATCAAACAGCGCAACTGATCGACAAAGAAGTCAAAATTCCAAAAAAGAAGAACTGAAGCACGTACTGTAGCACCGACGAAGACGAGCCCATTCATCCCCCGCAAATACCAGTAAATAGGCAGGTTAGTGAACTGAAAATTCTGAGACTGTATTCCTGTCACGTCGGACGTCGCGGGTTCGAGCCCCGTCGTCCCCGCCATATTTTCAATTATTTAGCGAAGTTTTCGCTACTCCGATTTGGGCTTCTTAGATTTGGGCTTCTTAAAGGTACCGTGAAGTAGGAGTGAACTAGCTCGGGCCTTTGTGCCCGGCGCGGCGGGGTTTAGGCGTGATCAAGCTCTCGATCCGTAAATTCGGCCCGCTCATTTCCGGGGTAATCTTCACACCTCAACTGGCGCCCCCGGCAGGCTCCACAATCGCCGACATCGATCCCTTCGACCTCTCCAAGCGCCAGTCCGGCCCGTAGGCTAGCACCTGATCCCGCCCGAATTCGGCTTGCGGCAGCTCGCAGGTCACCAAAACCGTTCTTCCCTGGGCGTCCACTTCTTCGGCGTGATGAAACGCCTCCTCCACCGTGAACACAAAGATCTTCTGCAGCATCTCGATCACGTAGTCGTAAGTGTGATCGTCGTCGTCGAGCAGAACCACGCGGTAGAGCCGCGCGTGCTCTCTTTCTTCGCGAATGTCCGTGCCGGGGGAACCCGCGGGAGCGATCCGCGGAGCGGTGGTGGTCTGGGCCATTCTGGCTCTAGTATGCCATTGCGTTACGCGGAAATCAGCTTGCTCTTGAGCGCGTGCAGCAGGATGTAAACGTTCAAGCTCAGGGACATGTGCTTGATGTAATAAAGGTCGTATTCGAGCGTCAGCATCGCGTTCGGCGCGGCCTCTTCTTCGGGTAGGTTGATCTGCGCCCATCCCGTCATGCCGGGCGGAACGCCTTGGCGGTAATCGTAAAACGGGATCCGGCTCGAAAGAATTTCAGCGAATTCCGGCCGTTCCGGTCGCGGCCCAACCATGCACATGTCCCCGCGCAAGACATTGAACAGCTCGGGCAGCGCATCCAAATGGAAGCGGTGTCCAAACGAATCTTCCCCCATGCGAAACCGCAGCAACGAGAAGCGTTTGCCCTTCCGGCCCACGCGCATATGGCGGACCAGAATCGGGCCGCCGCCATTCAACACCAAAATCAGCGCGCTCGACAGCATCACGGGGGCGAACATCAATGCAAGCACCAGCGCGAAAAGCCGGTTGTAGAGGCTCTGAAACCAAAGATCGCGCGCATGCGGCGCCAGATCGCGCCGGAATATCAGCCGCGTTGGCTGGATTGCGCGCGAACACACGCGGCGGCAGATTCGCTCGTACGCCGGCCCAGCTTCCTCGATCGACGCGCCGGAATAGCGAAGATCCAGCAGATCGGCAACCGGTATCCGGCTTCGGCGCTCGGAAAGGCCTACCACGATCCGGTCGGGCTTCTCATCCGCCGCGATCTTACGCAGCGAAGCCAAATCGCCCAAGCGGGGACCGCCGATCCATTCGAGGCCCGGCTCGCTGGGATCGGCCACGTACCCGGCGATCGCGTAAGCGCGTTCCGGCGCGGCGCCGATCTCGCGGGCAATCTCCTGGAGCACGGAATCCGCGCCCACGAATAAGAGCTTCTGCGGCGCTATCGAGCGCAACACCGCTTCGTTATACAACACGCGCCAGCAGAAAATCGCGATCAGAGCGAAGGCGCAGCCGTCGATCATCAGCCATCGGGGCAAGACCCAGCTTTCGCGTCCATAGCCGATTAGACTCTGGGCCACCAAGGCTATGCCAAACACCTGGCAGATTTGCTGAAAAAGGTAAATGCGGGACTTTACTCGAATCTTGGAATAGAGGTTGTTGAAATAAAGCGCCAGTAGTATGCTGCCGACCGTGAACAGCAATGGCGCGAGGCCGCCTTCATATAAGAAGTAAGCCATCGGGTCCATGTGAATCAGAAGAAACGCAGCCAGATAAAAACACGCGCCGACGATTAGAATTTCCGAGACGATGAGCGGGAAGACTCCGGCGGGAACGATGGAGCGAAACAGGCGGAGCAAACCCGATCTTACATCTTCTTGCCGCAGGGCCACGCCGCGTTCTCGCAGCATGGCACACTGAAATCTCACGCCTTCACCATGCAAAAACTTCTGGCCCTGAATCGCGGCGAGATCGCGGTCCGCGTGATGCGCGCCGCGACCGAGCTTGGCCTCCGCACCGTCGCCATTTACTCGAAAGAGGACCGGCTGGCGCTGCATCGCTTCAAGGCGGATGAGGCCTATCAGGTTGGCGAAGCGTTCGGGCCGGTGCAGGCCTATCTCGATGTCGATGGCATCGTGGCCCTTGCTAAAGAAAAGAGCGTGGACTTCATTCACCCCGGCTACGGTTTTCTTTCGGAAAATCCGGCACTGCCGCGCGCCTGTGAAAAGGCGGGGATCACGTTCGTCGGTCCCAGTGCGGACCTGCTCGATCTGTTGGGCGACAAGCGGGCTGCCCGCCGTCTGGCCGACGAGGCCGGCGTTCCCGTGGTGCCCGGGACGGAGCAGCCCGTAACGAATCCGAAGGCCGCGCGCAAGATTGCGGACGAAATCGGCTTCCCGCTGATCGTGAAGGCGGCGTTCGGCGGCGGCGGCCGCGGAATGCGCGTTGTTGAAGACCCCGCCACCTTCATCGAACGCCTGGAAGAAGCGCGCAAGGAAGCCGCCGCCGCTTTTGGCAACGACGCCGTGTTTCTCGAGCGCTACGTGCGCCGCGCCCGCCACATCGAAGTGCAGATCCTGGGCGACCGGCACGGCAACATCGTGCATCTGCATGAGCGCGATTGTTCGGTCCAGCGGCGGCATCAGAAAGTGGTTGAGGTGGCGCCCGCGGTGTCGTTGGACGCGTCCATCCGGCACGCGCTGGCCGAAGCCGCATTGAAGATCGCCCGCCAGGCCGGATACTACAACGCCGGCACCGTCGAATTCCTGGTCGATGCGGATTCGGGCGAGTTCTATTTCATCGAAGTAAATCCGCGCGTGCAGGTCGAACACACCGTGACGGAGATGGTCACCGGCATCGATATCGTTCGCTGCCAGATCCTGGTCGCTCAAGGCGCGAAGCTGCACGAAGCTCCGATTTCGCTCCCCTACCAGGAAAAAATTCCGCTCTACGGGTACGCGCTGCAATGCCGCATCACGACCGAAGATCCAACCCAAAATTTCACGCCGGATTACGGCAAGATTCACACCTACCGCTCCCCGGCCGGTTTCGGCATTCGTCTCGATGGCGGCTCGGCCTATGGCGGCGCGACCATCACGCCGTATTACGATTCGCTGCTGGTGAAAGTCACGGCGTGGGCAAGCGAGTTTCCGCAAGCTTGCCACCGCATGGACCGGGCGCTGCGCGAATTCCGCATTCGCGGCGTGAAGACCAATATTCCGTTTCTGGAAAACGTCGTAAATCATCCGAGTTTCGAAGCGGGCGACGTCACCACATCGTTCCTCGACGAGAATCCCGCGCTGTTCGACTACACGCCGCGCAAAGATCGCGCAACCAAGCTGCTGACCTACCTCGGCGAAACGATCGTGAATGGAAATCCGGAAGTGGCGGGCAAGCCTAGGCCGGTGCGCATGGTTGCCGCTCCCGTTCTGAAAGCCGATTCCGATCCGCCGCCGCCGGGAACCAGACAACTGCTCGACCGGCTTGGGCCGGAAGGTTTCGCCGAATGGACGCGCTCGCAAAAACGGCTGCTCATTACCGACACAACCTTCCGCGACGCGCACCAATCGCTGCTAGCCACGCGCATGCGGACGTACGATCTCGCGGCGGCCGCCAATTTCGTCGCGCACCGCCTTTCCGGTCTCTATAGCCTCGAGATGTGGGGCGGCGCGACGTTCGACGTCTCCATGCGTTTCCTGCTCGAAGATCCGTGGCAGCGGCTCCGGCGCTTGCGGGCGGCGATCCCGAATATCTGTTTCCAGATGCTGCTGCGTGCATCGAACGCGGTAGGCTACACGGCTTACCCGGATAATGTTGTGCGCGAATTCATCGCCGAATCCGCAGTTCAGGGCATCGATATTTTCCGCATCTTCGATTCGCTCAATTGGCTGTCCAACATGAAGGTCGCCATGGACGCGGTCCGCAAGACAGGCCGGATCTGCGAGGCCGCGTTCTGCTATACCGGCGACATTCTCGATCTGCGGCGCACGAAATATTCGCTCGATTATTAC
Organism: Bryobacteraceae bacterium; assembly: GCA_051003795.1. Classification (GTDB taxonomy): domain Bacteria; phylum Acidobacteriota; class Terriglobia; order Bryobacterales; family Bryobacteraceae; genus JALYXS01. The sequence continues at coordinate 5,176 of JBPCKZ010000182.1, forward strand.
ATCAAGATCGCGAAAGAGCTGGAGCGCATGGGCGCCCATATTCTCGGCATTAAGGACATGGCGGGGCTGTTGAAACCCTACGCCGCCGGAGAATTGGTGAAGGCGCTGAAGGGGGAAATCGGCATTCCGATTCACTTTCACACGCACGATACCAGCGGAATAAACGCGGCATCGATTCTGAAAGCTTCCGACGCGGGCGTGGACGCGGCCGATGCGGCCATCGCTTCGATGAGCGGCCAGACCAGCCAGCCGAATCTCAATTCCATCGTGGCGGCGCTGGCCAACACCAAGCGCGATACCGGTCTCGACATCGACGCGCTAAACCAGTGCGCGGATTATTGGGAGGCGGTGCGGAGCTACTACGCGCCATTCGACACCGGCCCGAAAACCGGTTCGGCCGAAGTGTATCTGCACGAGATGCCGGGCGGCCAGATCACGAATCTGAAAGAACAGGCCGAGTCGATGGGCTTGGGCGAACGGTGGCCGGAAATTGCGCGCACGTACGCCGAAGTGAACCTGGCGTTCGGGGACATTGTGAAGGTCACGCCGTCGAGCAAGGTGGTTGGCGATCTCGCGATATTTCTGATCAGCCACGGAATGACCGTCGCCGAGTTTCTGAAGCTTGGGGCGGATCACCAGTTGCCGATCCCGCACTCGGTGGTCGATATGTTTTCGGGTTCGCTGGGAATTCCCGACGGCGGCTGGCCCGCGAAGGTTCAGAAGATCGTGCTGCATGGGAAGAAACCGGAGCGCGGCCGGCCTGGCGCGCGATTGTCGGCCGTCGATCTTGGCGAAACCGCCGGAAAAGTCGCGGGCGAGATCGAGCGCGAGCCCTCGCGCGATGAGGTGCTGAGCTACCTCATGTACCCCGAAGTATTTCTGAAATTCGCGCGCGGGCAGCAGAGCTATGGCGGCGTGGACGTGCTTCCTTCGCCGCAATTCTTCTTTGGAATGGAGAAGGGCGAAGAGATCGCGGTCGATCTGGAAGAAGGCAAGACACTCGTGATCAAGTTCCTGACCGTCGGCGAACCGCATCCCGATGGCACGCGCACGGTCTTCTTCGAATTGAACGGACAGCCGCGCGAAGTGGAAGTCCGCGACAAGAAATTGGGGGCGACCGGCGAGCAGCGCCGGAAGGCCGACGCCTCCAAGCCGGGTGAAGTGGGCGCGCCGCTTCCCGGGTTGGTGACGGTGGTCGCGGTGAACGAAGGGCAGACGGTGAAGAAAGGAGACCGGCTTCTGGTAATGGAAGCGATGAAGATGCAGAGCACCGTCTACGCGCCCGCGGCCGGGAAAATAGCCAAGGTTCTGGCGCACGCGGGGCAGCAGGTGGACTCGAAGGATTTGCTGATGGTAGTGGAATGAGCCCGAGGCTGGCGACGGGGACTCCTAGTACGTTGAGGCGTATATTCGATGGCCCCTATCGTGGTAGTTTGAGTTGCGCGTAACCACGGTAACACATTAAGTTATAAACCACTTGGAGAACCATACATCATGCGAGTTTCGACGGTATTCAGTTTCACATTGCTGGGAGCCTTGACAGCTTCCGCAGCTACAATCACTAGCTTCACTGCTACGCCTATTGCCGGATCGCCGATTACATCTAGCGTTAATACCACGATCGTGGGTTCGACTGCGAACATTACGAACAGCTCCTTCAGTTGCGCGTCCCTCACGGCCCCCTGCAGCGGTAACGTCCTGAGCTTCGCGATTCAGGGAATAGGTTCGCCGTTCGCGACGCCGTTTTCCGTGAACATCGACGGTACTCTCAGCGGAATCACGCCGGCGCTGGGAACGCTAAACGTCACTTCTCCTTTTAATAAGACGATTCCGTTTTCACTTTCGGCCGGGACCTTTAACACGGCGATCGTCAGCACCAGTATTCCCTCGGATGCAATGGGAAACTTCAGCGGCGCGGGAACCGTGGGTTTGAGCCTGGCCCCGGGTCAGACCGTCACTCTTCCGAGCAGCCTGAGTTTCACTGTTGGGACGCCGGCTACGTCGTCGGTTCCGGAACCGGGAACGGCCATGCTTACCGGCGGCGCCTTGCTCGGCACTCTCGGCTTCTTGAAACGCCGGCGCGGCCGCGCCTAGTTCGCGAGTTCTACTTCTGAATCGGCGGCCCGGCACCTTCGGGGGGGTACCAGGCCTTTTTTTTTGTGGATGCAGTATGATCGCGTCGTGAACGTCTTTCCCTTGAACGCACCGGTTTTTCTGCTGCTCGGCTTCTCCACGATTGCCCCTGCCCAGAGCGATTGGCCAACGTACGGCGGGAATTCCGCGAGCACCCGGTACTCTACTTTGACGGGCATCAATCGAAGCAACGTTGCGCAACTGAAGATCGCCTGGACCTACGATACCGGCGATGCTTTCCCCGGCTCCGAAATGCAGTGTCAGCCGATCGTCGTCAAAGGCATCCTCTACGCCACCACGCCGAAGCTGTGCTTGATCGCGCTCAATGCCGCGACCGGGAAGCTGCGCTGGCAATTCGATCCCAACCCGGACGGCAAGACAATCGGAAAGGCGCGGAACCGTGGAATCACTTACTGGGAAAATGGTGATGACCATCGCATTTTTGTGGTCTCCCGAAATTTCCTCCACGCCGTGGATGCCGCGACGGGAAAACCCATCGCGAGTTTCGGAAACGGCGGCCAGGTAGACCTTCGCGAAGGACTCGGCCGCGAGGTCCGGAACATGACGATCTCGGCGACATCTCCGGGCATCGTGTATAAAGACCTCCTGATCCTCGGCAG
>JBPCKZ010000183.1:0-41205 GCA_051003795.1 Bryobacteraceae bacterium
ACGTGAGGGTGCGATCTTTGGAATCCTTATCGGCCCGCTTTTTTAGCCGGACGATCAGCCGCTTCTTTGCTTTCTCCAGCTCTTTCACCACGCGGCGGTTTTCATCTTTTGATGCTTTCGCGGTATCGATTTCGCTATCCCACTCCGCCCCTTGCTTCTCGACGAAACGGTTGAAGTATGCGTCAGAGACGGGCAGGAATTCGAACGAGCGGTGCGAGACGATAACTGCGTCATAGCTGCCCGTGGCGATTCGCGCCATGGCCTCCCGGCTTTTCCCGGTTGAAAAGTGGTCTTTCCCCGCGACGAAGAGCTTCGCCTGCGGATACAGCTTCAGGAACTCCGCACCCCATTGGTCAACAAGATGATTGGGGACGATGAACATAAGCGACGTGCGATTCATTCCCGGCAGCGAGAGATGCGATCCGTCGTATTCCCGTAAGCGAATATTGTTGAATCGGTAGTTATAATCGTGCGCCAATCGAGCCGCGCGATCTTTGTCTTCCCACACCCAGTCACGAAATCTGTCCTTCAACTGCTGTTGCTTTTCGCGCGCCGCCATTGTCTCCGGCTGATTGACGACGCGGTTGCCGTCGGCATCCTCGTCGTAAGCGGTCGGCGTGCGTCCGTTCAGAGCCTGCTCGACAAGATCCGAAGCACGGAAGCGACGCGTGAGGTGAACTGTTGTGTTGTTGACGACGTATTTGGCGCTTGGCTCAGCCTCAACGGTCCACGTCGCTATAGTTTCCGCAAATCCCACCTGGACGCTACCGCGCGGCACATCCAATAGCTGGACAAGAAAGTCTCGGACGTCGGTCGAAGGAATCCAGGGTGAGCCAAGCCGCGCTTCTATATCGGTCGCTTCCAGATCGGTGGGCTGAACAGAGCGTAGCGCCTCGGCGTTACGGCGAAACCGTGGGTCGAGCTGTCCCGCCGCTTCGGCCAATACCAGCTTCTCGCGAACGTTGCCACTTAGATATCGGTCGGCGGTTTCCCAGCACCCACCGTCAGGATTTTGGTATGCCAGACTTCCAAGTTCGGCCTGCAACTCGCCAGGTGACCTCCCGGTCAACCGCTCCATTCGGTCCCAGTCGATCCGGCCGGTTTCGTTCAAGGAGACGAGTAGCGCTTCAGATGCAATTTCAGTTTTCTCGACGGGGGTGTACCGTTCGAGCGTCCGCCGGAGGAATACCGCCGTCTTGGCGGCTCTTCCCGTCTGATGTCATAGTCTTCCAGCGATAGAAGAAGGGGCTGGTCGGGATCGTCGGCCAGGGCGCGAAGATTGTCTTTCGCACTCAGCGGACCATATCGCGACACAAACAGGTCGTATCGGCTGTTCAGTTCGGCGCGAGCTTTTATCACGGCGCTTTCGTCTGCCGCGCCGGACAGCTGAGTCTGAAAAACATCGCGGACCGCATCGCGCACTCTCAGCATTCCTTTTATCCGCGCGGAAAGCGTTATAGACAGATCCAAGGGCTTCAACTCGTTGCTGCGGCGAATGCAGATTTGCCCGTCGCGATCGACCATGCCGCCGTCCTTCACATCGCCAATCTGTGAACGTTCGCGACCCTCAACAGCAACGCGAATGGGCTTCCGCCTGTCGTTCTCCATGTAAATACCCGCTGGAAGGCGGGAGATCGCGCTTCTCAGCGCGCCTGGATCGAATGAACCAGTGAGGTACGGAGTGGGTGTCGCATATTGCCCGCGTTCGACAGCCATCCGGCCCAACATCATTTCAGGGTTTCGAGCGAAGTATTCGTTGATCTGTATCGGACCGTCGCTTGTGTCGATTTCGTTCAGGTTACGCCAAGGCTCATCCCGTTGGTTCGCCCGCTCGGAACGCTTTTGGAGGAACAGAATATCGGTGGTGACATCCGTTCCTGCGTTTGCACGAAAAGTCGCACTCGGCAATCGGATCGCACCCAATAGAGCAGCTCGCTCCGAAATGTGTTGTCGGATGGATGAGTCCTGCTTGTCGAGTGAAAACCGACTCGTTATGAGCGCGACGACCGCGGCCGAGGACGGTTCCGTGCAAATGATGCCGTTCACCCACGAGCTGCTCTCGCAATACGTCGGAACCTCGCGCGAAATCGTGACGCACTACATGAACCAGTTTCGCCGCCAGGGTTATTTGCGCTATTCTCGCAAGGGCATCATGCTCTACCGCGATGCGATGAAAGAATGGCTCAAACAACCGGCGTAAACCTCGAACTGCAAGGCAAGACGGCGCTTATTACCGGGGCATCCCGGGGCATTGGCGCGGCTAGCTCCCTGGCTCTGGCGCGCGCGGGCGCGCGGCGTTTCATTTTGCATTACAACGGCTATCGAACCGGCGTGGATGAAGTTGCCGCGAACCTCAAATCGCTCGGGGCTTCGATCGAAGTACTGCAAGCCGACCTTTCGCAACAAAGCGGAATCGAGCGCCTGATTGCGGATTTCCGCCGACTTTCGATGCCGGTCGACATTCTCGTCAACAATGCCGGATCGCTGGTTCACCGCGCGAGGTTGGCCGAATATACGCCGGAACTCTTCGACCAGGTAATGAATCTGAACGTGAAGAGCGCCTGGTTTTTGACGCAGGCAATCGCTCCGGGCATGATCGAGGCGCGCGGCGGGTACATTATTAATCTGAGCTCGATCGCGGCGCGGAACGGCGGCGGTCCCGGCGCGGCGATTTATGCGGCCGCCAAAGCGGCGATCGCGACTATCACGAAAGGGCTGGCCAAAGAGCTGGCGCCCAAGGGCATTCGCGTCAATGCGGTATCGCCGGGGACAGTCGATAACGATTTTCACTCTAAATTTTCGAACCGGCAGATTTTAGATTCCGTCGTGGCGCAGACGCCCGCCGGAAAGCTTGGCGATAACGAAGAAATCGCGGACACCATCGTGTTCCTTTGCTCGCATGGGGCGCGTTACATTCACGGCCAGACGATCGAGATCAACGGCGGCATGTACATGGCGTGAGCCGCGTTTCCCAACAACGCCGACGCCTCATGCAATCAGATTGCGCTCCATCGCGAAATGCACCAGATCGCCGACCGAATGCAGGCGCAGCTTGTGCATGATATTGGCGCGATGCTTCTCGATGGTTCGCAAGCTTATGTCCAAATCGGCGGCGGCCTGCTTGTTGCTTTTTCCGGAGGCCAACAAGCGAACAAGTTCTTCCTCCCGGCGAGTTAGGGCGGCCCGGATCTTCGACTGGTCGCCGCTCGCAAACAGCCCTTTGAGCGATTCCTCGGGAAACACGGGGCTGAAAAATCGTCCGCCATCGAGCACCGTTTCGATCGCTCCCACCAGCACCTTACCGGCATCGGTTTTCACCACATAGGCTCGCGCGCCTGCCTCCACGAGCTTAAGGATTAACTGCTCGTTGCAGTGCATCGTTAAAACCACGATCCTGGTTTCCGGGGACAAGCGCGCGATTTCGTGCGCGGCCTCGAGTCCATTCACCTCCGGCATCGAAACATCCAGTAGCGCGACATCCGGGCGTAAATCCCGCGCCAAGTCGATTGCCTGCCTACCGTTTTCCGCTTCGGCGGCAATGCTCCAGCCGCGCCGCCGGGCAAGCAATTGCCTCAGGCCGTGGCGGACCAACTCGTGATCGTCGGCAATTAGAATTCGAACGCATTTCATCTACAATATCCACCCGCGACGCCGGAAATAGAAAATCCGGCATAAGACCAATTCCCTTACTTTACGGTATTTTAGGGGATTTTGGATTTAATTCGGCGGGATATTTAGAAACGCATTGCATAGGGAAAGCGTTTCGCGGGCGTGGCCCTAATGAAATCTTGTATTTACAGGTAGAAATTGCGATCCCACGCGTGCCGTTTCAAAATCGCCAGTACTTTACCGGGTAAAGGGCCCTGGCCTGGCGCGGCGCTGTTAATGGAGACGTTTTCGACCGTGCGCATGCCCGGAATTACGGTGGACACGGCGGGATTCGAAATACAGAAACGCAGCGCTAATTGGGGCAGTTGTTCCGCCGGATATTCCAGTTCGGTAACCAGCGAATTTACGCGCTCGGCAACCTGCTTCTTGCGGTCTTCGCGGAAATAGGAATTGCGGAAATCGCCTTCTGGAAATTGCGTACTCTCCGTGATTTTCCCGGTCAGCGCCCCTTCGTCGAGCGGCACGCGCGCGATCACCCCGATGTTCTTCTCCCGGCAAAGCGGAAACAGTTTTCGTTCAGGCGTCTGGTCGAAAATATTGTAGATAACTTGCACGGCATCGATCAGCCCCGTCTCGATGATTTCCAGCGCCGAATCGGGTTGATGATCGTTGATCGAAATTCCCACCGCGCGAACCTTGCCTGAAGTCTTAAGATCCTCAAAAGCCCGGCGCCATTCGTCGCGTCCGATCCACTCCGGATTCCAAACGTGCAGTTGCAGCAAGTCGATTGCATCCAATCCGAGATTCTTCAAGCTTCGTTCGGCCGAGTCCACGATGTAATCGCGCGGAAAAACGTCGTCGAGGCCGATGCCGGGCCGCGCGGGCCACAGCCGGTTTTTCGGCGGAACCTTGGTCGCAACATAAACCTCGCGAGACTCCGTCTCTCGAACGGCCCGGCCTACCAGCCGCTCGCTATTTCCATCGCCATACGCGAGGGCTGTGTCGAAGAAATTGATTCCCAGCTCAATGGCTTTTTGAAGCGCGGCGAACGAACTTCTTTCCCCCGCCCCCATCCACTGCGAGCCGCCGATGCCCCAGGCGCCGTAGCCGATTTCACTGACGTTGAACCCGGTCCTGCCTAGCCTTCGAGATTTCATGTAGCCACTATTATAAGAATATGAGGGCCCGGAATTCGCTGATCTGGATGTGGCTGGTTTGTTTTCCGGTTTGTTTTACGACGCTCGCCGCGAATCTGAAGTTGTATATGAAGGACGGCACGTTTCATATCGCGCGCGAGTACAGGATCGAGAACGACCGCGTGAAATTTTACAGCGTGGAGCGCAGCCAATGGGAAGAGATCCCCAAAGAGTTGGTGGATCTAACGCGAACCAACGCCGAGAGCGCTCAAAAAACGGCTGCGCTCGCCGAAGAAACCAAAATCATCACCGAAGAAGATAAGGCCGTGCGCGCACTGCAGGACGAGATCGTGAAGATTCCGCAGGACCCAGGAGTTTATGCGCTCGAAGGCGCGACGATCAAGGACGCGCGGCTGAATATTCTCAAGCTGGCGGAATCGAAGATCCACACCAATAAAGGCCGCTCGGTATTGAAGGCCGTGGCGCCGATCCCGATCGTCTCCGGCAAGGCGACCGTCGAGATCGATAACGACCATGCGACCAACATCGTGCATAACGACCGGCAGGAGTTTTACATTCAGCTCGAAGGCGACCAGCGGTTTGGGATTGTGAAGCTGACGCCCCATCGCGGGGTGCGAATCGTCGAGCGGCTGACGATTCTACCGGTTGTCAATGAAGCGGCGGAGGAGATGGATCAGGTGCCGATTTTTCGCAAGCAGTTGACGGAAAGCGGGCTATACAAGATCTGGCCGGAGAAGCCTATGGAGCCGGGCGAGTATGCGGTTGTCGAATATATCGAAGGCAAGATGAATACGCAGATATGGGATTTTGCGTATAAAAAGTAGGGGCCACTCACCCTCGCCTTCCGCGCACGACGACATTCGCGGGAACGCCTTGGACGAAATTCAAGACGTTTTCGACCGCCAGATTCAAACCCGCTTCCAGCGCTTCCGGCGTAATGCCCGCCGAGTGCGGCGTGAGCACCGCATTCGATAATTTTGTAAGAGCGTGCCCGGCTGGGAGCGGCTCCGTCGCGAACACGTCGAGCCCCGCCCCAGCGATCCGGTTCTTCCCGAGGGCTTCGATGAGAGCCGATTCATCGACCATCTTTCCGCGCGCCGTATTTACCAGGATCGCAGTGCGCTTCATCAGACCGAGCTCGCGCGCGCCGAGCATTTCTTCCGTTTGGGGAGACAACCTCAGATGGAGGCTGACAACATCGCTCGAGCGCAGCAGATCGTCCAATTCAACCAGTTCGAAGCCCCGTGCCGGGTTCGGATGCATGGTCCAGGCGATCACGCGCATGCCGATCGCGCGCCCCAGCCCGGCGAACCGCCGCCCAATCGCGCCCAGTCCGATAATGCCCAGGACTTTGCCGCGCAACTCCATGCTTTGTCCGCGCGGCCAGCTTCCCGCGCGCGTGGCCGCATCCTGCGCCGGAATCGCGCGCGCGACAGCCAGCATTAAACTCAGGGCGTGTTCGGCGACCGAAAAAGCCGAGACATCGGGCGTGTTCGTGACCGTGATGCCGTGCCGTTCGGCGGCTGGCAGATCGACATTGTCCGTACCCGTTCCCCACACCGAAATTAATCGAAGGCGCGGGCACTGGTAAAACAGTTCCTCCGTAAAGCGCGAAGACGACCGTATGTTAATCGCGACTTCGGCATCGCGAAGGCGCTCGAGCAGCAGCTCCGGAGAGCCGGGCAGAGTGTCATGGTAATCCACCCGCGCGTGTTCCCGTAATTTTTGAAAACCGGCGCTGCCGGCCAGAACCGGCGGCCAATCGCCCGGAACAACCGCTCTCAGTGTTGGGGGCGCTTTCGGCATGCTCGCTTATGTTAGCTAATCGGCGAGAGGTTCCGGCCACGCCGGCAACCGTCCGAATCGAATTTCCGACGGCTCGGAAGAATTCGCGCCGGATCTCCCAAGAGCCGCGGCACAATCGGACCATGAAGATACGCAACCTGTTCTCGTTCTGGACCGAGGAGCCTAAGCGTCTCGCCGACATGCCGCCGCTCCTATTCAAGGTAGCCATCTTCGGCGCGCTCGTCGGTATCGTTCTCTCCATCTTCGTCCAACTGTTTTCCGGCAATCCTAGGCCGAACCTGGCGGACTTGCCGGTTTGGCTGCTCTACGCGACCGGAATCGGCGCGATTTTCAGCCTGTCCTTCTACATCACGTGCGGACTCCCGTGGGTGTTCCTGCGCCCGGCGCTGCGCGATTACCCCGCTTCCATCCGGCAAGTGGTCGGTTGGGTCGCGGGGGCTCTGGGTGCCTGCGCGGGGTTTCTGATCGCTTCTTGGGGAGCGAGTTTCTTCCCCGGCGTGGTCATCGTCGGAAGGAAATTCTTCTGGGCGGTTCTCCTGGTAGAAGCGATTGTCGGTATCGCCCTCACCTCCGTGATCGGAGCGTTCAAGAAACTCAAGAGAGAGGTTCAGGCCGCCGAATCGAAAGCGCATGAAGGCGAAGTCCTCGCGGTCAAGGCGCAGGCTTCGGCATTACAGGCGCAGATCAATCCGCATTTTTTCTTCAACACGCTGAACACCCTGTCGGCATTGATCCCCACCAACCCGGGCGCCGCGCAAGAAGTGATCGGCCAACTGGCGGACATGTTCCGCTACACTATGTCTTGTTCCCAAGGCGAGGCAGTGACTCTGGAACAGGAGTTGAGCTTTGTCGCGACTTACCTCAAAATCGAGAAGGCGCGCTTTTCGAACCGGCTTCGGATCGAGCTGCCCGCGAGTCATTTCCATCAGTACAGCGACGTGCGGCTGCCGGGCCTGACGCTTCAGCCTCTGGTTGAAAATGCGATTCGGCATGGAATTTCAAAACGCGTGGACGGCGGAACGGTCCGGATCGGGGTGGAACGCAACGGCACGAGTTGCCTGGTGACCGTGACAAATCCATGCGAGCCGGACGATGAGCCTGCATTTCGGCCCGGGCACGCGCTCGCGAACGTGCGGGAGCGGTTCGCGGACGGGTGCGCGGCATTGACGGTCGGGAAGAATGGCCCGGAATCGTTCGAGGCACGAGTCACCGTGCCTTTGGCGGCGGCATGATCCGGGTGCTGATTGTGGACGACGAGGACCTCGCGCGCGTCAACCTGCGGCGCATCCTGGACGATGAGCAAAATGTCGAGGTAATCGGAGAAGCCGCGAACGGAATCGACGCGCTGGAGAAGATCGGCGACCTCAATCCCGACGTGGTTTTTCTCGATATCGAAATGCCCGGCCTCAACGGAATGGAAGTGGCGCGGACATGGCCGGGGAGCCCGGGTCCGGTCCTCTGATTGTTTTCGCGACGGCTTATGACGAATTTGCCGTGAAGGCGTTTGAAGCCAATGCGCTCGACTATTTGTTGAAGCCGGTTCAGCGGCAGCGGGTTCGCGAGGCGCTGGGCCGGGTGACCGCCGCGCTTCGCTCGGGGCGTTCGGAGTACGCGGAATCGCTGAAGCAGGCGCTCGCCGGAGTGACGTTGAACAAGCTGGCCGTGCGGCGCGGGAAGCGCATTATCCTGCTTGCGCTGAAAGAAATTTTCCAGATCTCGATTGAAGACAAGCTGGTGTTCGTCCACACGGACAAAGAGCGCTTCTCGATCGAGCGCGCGATCGGGGAATTGGAGGAGATGTTGGGCGAATCCGGATTTCTGCGCATCAGCCGGGGAGAGATGGTCAACCTGGAGCACGTGAGGGAGCTGATTCCGTGGTTCTCCGGGACGTGGAAAGTGAAACTGCGCAACGGAACGGAGCTCGATGTAAGCCGCGACCGCGCGCGGCGCCTGAAGGAAATCATGGGAGTCTGATGGATGCGGCGGAATTCTTGGGCCTCCTTACTTGAACCGTTTTTTATACAAAAAATCGATCCCGAACGAGCTCGTCTCGTCGCGGATCGCGACAGCCGACCAATTCTTGTTGATCGCCCACTCCACGCGCACAATCTGCGGATTGGTACTGCTTACGTCCGTGATGTAGGTGAACGTGATATCCGGCGTTACTTGCTGCTCAATCGTGAGTCTTGTCTGCGATCTCCCGCCGACGCCCGCCACTAACGGATCGATCTTCAACTTGCTGACGCCGAAAAACCGCTGCAACCGGCCCGCGACGGGATTGGCGATCGCCTGTCCCACCAGCGCGGAAGCACCCATCTGCTGCCATGTTTGCGGCGGACCCGTCTGCCGCGCGGCAATCGATGGATCGGCGGGCGCGCGCCCCGTTGCCAGCAGCGCCACGATGTCCGAAAACTGCAGCGGCGGGTCCGAACGATACGTTACGTTGAGCTTGCTCGGCGTTCCCGAAACCGTAAGCGTCACGTCCACTCCGCGCGCGCGCGTTTCCAGATCGATATTCAATATCGGTTCCAGCTTGACGGGATTGAAAAATGAGATCGATCCCTGAGTGATGACATACTTATTGCCGAAAAACGTCAGGTCGCCTTGGGTGATGTTGACGCGGCCCAACAGAACCGGGTTCGACACGGTACCGCGCAGCCGCAGGTTCGCCTCGGCCTGCAACCCTTCCGCCTGCGCGGCTTGAAAGCTGATGTCCGGCGCGGTCGCGATCTGAACGTTGAATTGCATGTTGCTAAACAGCCCGCTCCGGGCCGCCGGCGTTTGCACCGGGGCCGCCGACCCCGAGATCACCGAGCCCAAATCCGTTCGCGGATTGAAGCCCGTGCGCAGAATCGTGATGTCGCCGGATAGCAGGCTGCGGTCCGTCGTGCCGGTCAAATTCAGGGCGGCATTGGCGACCGTGCTGACGCCCTCCGGATAGCGAATGCGCACGCCGGTGGCATCCGCCGTCAACCGGAATGCCAGAGATGCATCCTCGTACGCGACGAAGCCGCCAACTTTGACCTTGCCGCCCCCCGATTCCGCCGTGAGTTCTTGAACCGTCGCTCGCGTGCCATCGAAAACGATCGCGCCGTTTGCGTTGGTCAGTCCATTGGGGACATCCGCCAAATTCAAATTCACGTTCCGCAATTGCATGCGGCCCCCGACTAGAGGGGCGTTCAACGCGCCGCGAATATTGGCGTTCGCAATTAGCGTTCCGGAGGAAGTTACATTATTGTCGAGCGCATGCAATAACCCGAGATTCAGGTTTCCGATCACGCGCAGATCGAGCGCGCTTTTTCGATTGGCGAGATTGACCGATCCTCGCACTTGAATGTCGGTCGATTGCGCCACAAAGTGCATGTTGTCGATCCGCACGATCGACTTCGCGATCGAAAGGCGGATCGGTCCCGAGTTTCGGAGCGCGAGATTCGGCACATTGGGGGGCGTAACGCCGCTGGCGGGTCCGGGTTTCACTTCGACCGCGGGTATATCGAGAGACGCGGTCCAGGCCGCGGGCTTCGCTGCCGGACCGGAGATGTCGAGGGTGCCATCCACCGTTCCCGCGATTTTACGGGCGCTTGCCGGCGCGGCTAAAGCATCCAGGGCCGCGACGTCCACTTTTGAGAACATTACCTTCGCCGATCCCGGATATTCGCCCGTGAGCTGCCAGGCGCCATCGCCACGGATGGAAGAATGGGCGATATCGGATTCCAAATGCGCGGTCAAAGCCGTTCCCTGTGTCTTCGCGGTCAGATGCGCATCGCCCAGTGCCTTTCCTTCCACATCGACACTCGAGGCGGTCGCATCCGCATCCAATTTCGCAAGCTGGAACTGCTTGCCCGTCCCGCTTTGCGACATTAAGGCTTCGCCATTTGCTCTTAATTGCATCGTCCCCGAAATTCCAGGCCGGTAATTCTGAAGAGTGTGGATTCGCGCTAGAGACAACCGGTTGCTCGCAACCTCGAAAGCGATCCGGCCCTCCTCAAAATTGGCGGCAGCGTGTTGGAAGCTCGCCTTCACATTGATCCGCTCCGGCCCGGCGTCAAGTTGCCCGGCTGCGATTTGAAGGCCGCTGTCCGGCGAATCGAGCTTCAGGGTCAGATGGTCGAACGGCTCATCGTAAATCTTGCCCTCTACGATATCCACGTTTCCATCGAGCGCCGCGACTTCGATTTTCGATTTTGAGAGCGTGACCGCGCCCGTTGCGTTGATTTGTGCGCTCCCGGACACCATCGAACGGTATTGCTCGAGCGGCACGCGGTTACTCGACACCTGAAAATTGAGACGGCCCGCGAGGAAATTCGCGGGCGCGTGCTCGAAAGCGGCTTTCAGATTTATTTGGCCCCGTCCGGCGTTCCATTTAAAATTGCCGGTCTGCGTGCCTCCGTTCAAGTAATCGAGCTTGCCCTCGATCCGGTCGAACGGCTCGCCTTCAATAGAACCCTTCACCAAGGATAAATCGGCGGTGGCGTGCGGGTTGCCTGCGGTCCCGGTGATGTGCGCCGTAGCCGTCAGCGCGCCCGTTGCGGGAATATTTTTTTGTCCCGCCAGTTTGAGCAACGCGGCCAGGTTCGCGTTCCTCACCGACACATTCGCCGTGAGCGGCTGGTTTTCCTCCGGTTTCCAATTGTGCAATCCGACCGAACCCTGAACGCTTGCACGCGCGGTCCCGAGCGTCAGCAGTCCGTTGCGCACGCGGGCGTCGGACTTCTGCAAATCGACGTCCGCGCTAAGTGCATCGATTTTCTGGCCGGAGTAAATGGCGTTCCGCACCGCCACATGCCCCATGATTCGCGGATCGGCAAATGAACCCGCGACGGTGCCGTCGAATTGAGCCGATCCGTTTTGCAGCTTGACCGGCAGATCCAGGCCCGGCAAATCGCCGAGATTCGTGGAAGCCAGATGCACCTGTAAACCGGTGCCGAGCGCGCCCGAGAGCATGACGCGCGTATTCGGAAGCGAAATATTCGCGTTCGTGAGTTCGACGGCTCCCTTCGTGTAATTCGCGTCGATGGCGCCGCTAACGGGAACGCCCGTGCCCGATGGGGCAATCGTCAACTTCGCCGATGCCTGTAAGCTTTCGGCGGGTTTTGCGAGTTCGCCTGAAACCTGGAACGGACCCGAAACCGAGCCATCGTAGGGAAGCCGTTGCGCGGAAGCGAGCGCCCCTAATCGTCGAACGTCGAAGCGCGCAAGATTTCCTTCGGCCTTGAACGTTTTCCCGCCGAGTATCTCCGCTTTCCCCGTAATGTCGCCGCCCGGCGCGCCGATCTTCAGATTCGTCAACGCGACCTTCTTTGGGGTGGCGTCGATACTGGAATCCACCCGGACATGTTCGAGATGAATATCTTTATCCCGGTAACTCACGTCCGCGGCGTGCAGCTTGCCCGTAACCGAGTAATCCATCGCGCCGGAATAACGCGCGGCGCCGGTCAGATCCACCGTGCCCGATTGGCCGGACTGGAGCGCGAGAATGCGGCCCAACTCCTCAATCGAGAACTTGCCCGTGAAATCCAGCGCGGCGCGCGGCGATGAGAAGTTATCCACCGTCCCGCTGAAAGTCATCTGCGATTGTTTCGTCGCCAGTGTCGCGTTTGTAACCTGCGCGCGATTTTTCCCGATCGCAACAATAGCCTTGACATCGAGTGGAAGCGGCCCGCTCGCACCCCATCGCAATTGCAGCGGATGGATACCCACCACGCCGTGGTATTGGTGTCCGGCGGCTTGGTAAGTAAACAGCGATTGCAGATTCTCCCCGCGCGCATCCCACGGCGTGATCTTGGGAGGATTTCCCGGCGACTTCACTTCGAACGTGCCGTTGCGCGCGTGGAAGCGTCCGATCTTCAAATTGATAACCTGCGATTTCTTTGCGACCTTCGGTTCGGGCATGTTGGTGCGACCGTCTTGGTAGACGATCAAATGGGCTTCGGGCCTATCTAGTTCCAAAGAAGCGATACTGAACCCGCCGATCGGATTCAAAAACGATGCGATCTGAACTGCGACCCGCACCTTCGCAACTCGCGCGAGCGGCGGTTCCGCGGCCGACTCCAGGCCGTGGATCGCGAGGTCGTCTATTTCAGCCGTTAGCGTGGTCCAATCCAATCGGAATGCACCGATATCTACTTTGCCTCCCGTGCTCGTCTCGAGTTGGTGGACGATCTTCGCGCGTAGCTCCCGGCGCAACCAATCGCTCCGCGCAATCGCCACGCCCGCAATTCCCGCGATAAGAACAATGCCGAGCGAAATCGGCGCAACTTTCGCAAGGCGCGTCATCCGAAGGCTTCCTCATGGAAGACGATGCGGGTCCGCTTGCGCGCGTCCTTGAGCCATGCATCCATCTGTTGGTCGGCCCGCTGCGCCGTTAACGTCCGATCGATCCGTTCGCGGACATCGTCGAGCGTGGCCTTGTTTCCCGGGGCCGCCGCGAAGTGCTGCTGGTAATACTGCTGGATGTCGCGGTTGGTCACGCGCACGGCGGGACGGAATCGGAAATCGATGAACTTGAGCAGCGCCGCCTGCCATTCGAGGTGAGCCTTGATATCGTCGCGCGTTAAGCCGTACTCGGGGCTTTTATCGAACCGATCCAGCATCTGGCCGCCCTCGGCGGAAGTTGGTTGAGGATCGCGGCCGAGTTCCATCTCTTTCCGTATGAGCTTTTGTTCGATCAGACGCTCGGCCGCCTGGTGTTTCGATGCCGGGCTGAAGTCGGGCTTCCCGCCATTGAAGAAAGCGGCGAGACGGATTTCACGAAGGAGCTCGCTTTCAGTGATGACTTGGTTGCCGATGGAGACGGCGACGCGGTCGACAATCTCGGCGGAAAGGCGAAGGGTCGCAAAAGCAAAAACCAGAATGCCGAAGACCATCAGAATGTCTGCCCTATCGAAAAGAAATATTGCACGTGGCTGATCCGCTGCGACGCCGTGACACACGAATTATTCAACGAACATTGCACCAACTGCGGGTAAGTCCCCTTGAACCCCGTAAATCGCGGCGGATTGATGCTGTACGCCAAGTCCACGCGCACCGGGCCGATCGGCGTCCTGTATCGAATGCCAAACCCCACGGCATGCACCATGTAATTGAAATCCTCATTGTCCTTCTGGTTAACCCGGAACGAGAGCTTTCCGATGCTGCTGTACACGTTCCCCATATCGTGAAACAAAACGCCCCCGACATTTTCCCCGATCAGCGGAAACCGCAGCTCCGTGTTGTTAAAAAATTCAGCCGAGCCGCCCAAGGGAAATCCCGTTTTCGCGTCGCGCGGCCCGGCCTGATTGTCCGGGAAGGCGCGCGAAGACGATCCGCCACCGCCGAAGAACCGCTCGGGAAGCGGGATCGGGTCGGTCGGGTCGCCCGTCCGCGATTTCCCAAACGCCGGCGCGAGACCCAGCGTGACCTCGCGCGCCAAAACCAGCTTCTTGCCGATCCGGTGATAAGTCGCATCCCTCGCCAGCACGCGGAAGAAACTTGTCTGCGAACCGAACACCTTCGACGCCAAACTGAGATCGAGCGTGTTGTAAATGCCTTTGTGAGCGTCGGTGGGATCGTCGCGCCGGTCCTGAATCAAGTTGCCGGAAAGCAGCCCCACGCGGACGGATTGCGCGAGCAGCGGAATCAGCAGCGGATCGAGCTTCAATTGGCTCGCGCTCACGTTGCGATAAGTGAAACGGTAGAACAACGTGGTCGGCTTCGAAAGTTTTTGCGATAGCTGCACCGATCCTTCCTCGCGTTTCGAAGCGAAGGTGCGGATATCGTGCGAATCGTCGTAGATCGTCGTAAACGACAGATCGAAATTTGGATTATTCCAAACCCGCGGCGCCAGATAGTTGATCAACCCGCGCTTCTGAAAATTCGAAAAGCGGCCGCGGAAACTCAGCGTGCGACCAAGCCCCAGGAAGTTGATGCGGCTCGCGTCGAGCGACACGCGAGGGCTGAAGCCCGGCGCGCCGCCGGGATTGTCGAGGCTATTCTGCGCCTGAAGGCCGCCAATCTGCGCGATTTCCGCGCCGGCGCCGCCCGTGATCGAATAGCGTCGGGCTTCCTCGATGTCGTACAAAACGAATTTGTGCGACGTATCTCCGTCGGGGTCCTGGACGGCCATATCGACTTTGGCGAAAATTCCCAGATCGTACAACCGGCGCTGCGTATCCGCCATGCGGATGGGCGAGAGCGGGTCGCCCGGATTTAGCGAGAAACTGCGATACACAAGCTTGGGCTGGGTGGTTTCGAGACCCATCGGAATGACTTCGCGGACGAATTGCTGCCGCCCTTCCGCGATCGCATATCGCAGAGCGACCAGATTCGGCTTCGCCCCCGGTCTCGAACTCCATTCGAAAGTCGCATTGCGAAAACCGTTCTGGAAATAGTAAGCGAGTATCGTGTCGCGATCCGCCGCCACGTTGAATTCGCTATAAGGCTGGTCTTCCGAAGAGCTCAGAGTCGAAAGGATGGACTCCAACTTGAGTTGCCTGTCGCCGGTAATGTCCAGCCTGGAAACAAACCACTGTTGGCCTTCGACGATCTTGATAAAAACGGCGACATCCCCGGGCCTACCCTTGTAATTGTCCACGGGCGTGGCGGTCACGGCGGCATCATGGAAGCCGTTCGACCTATATAGATTGGCGATCGCTTCCTGGTCGCGGAGCACGAACGCCTCGCTGTAGCGGCCATGCCGGAACTGCAGCGACTTGGGCTCGAGGAACATGCGCTCGCGAATCGCTCCGGTCTTGAAGTACCTGTTCCCCTGGATTTCCAGATACACGAAGCGGTGCTTGGGGCCCGGGTTGATGAGATAGTCGATCTCTTCCTTGCCATTGCGCACCGCCTGCTGTTTGAACTCGACATCGGCTTCGAAATAGCCCTTGGATTGCAGTTCGTCGCGCAAATTACGCGCGCCTTCGGCGAGCAGATCGCGATCCACGGTGCGCTCCTCATACACCGGAACGTTCGCCTGCAGCATCTTCTTGCCGATCTTCGCGCCGATCGTTTTGATGGCCACGGCGGGGCCGGCATCGATATCGAGATGAGGCGAAGCGCGATTGGCTTGGGCATCGTATTGGATGTCCTTGAGTTGAACGGTGGCGAGCAGCCGGTCGGAGTTTTCATATTTAGCGCGCACGCGATCGACGCCCTGCCGGACCCGCCGTTGCGTGACCGGCCGGTAACTGCCAAGGATTGAGCGCTTCCACCGGGTGGCTTTGACGATTTTCTCCGGCGGCAGTTCGAGCTGGCCAGTCAACCGCGGCGTCCAAAATTTCGCGCGTTTGCCGGTCTTGATCGCGAACGTGATATGCACCTGTTGCGCGTGATCGTCGTATTTAAATTCGGGTTTTATAGTGTGCTCGTAGAACCCGTTCGCGACCAGCAGCTTGGCGATTTCACCCTCCGCCGTCTTGACGTCCTCCATCAGAAAAGGTTGGCCGAGATCCAGGCGCGAGGCGTTTACGATCTGCCCGTTGTTGGGCGGCTCCGAGATATTGCCCTCAACTTCCACATCGCCGACGAACCAGCTGTTCTTCGTGATAATCCTGACGGCGACGTCCGGCCCTTTCGGCTCGACAGCGACCTGAATATCCGCATAGCGGCCGGTCGCGAACAGGCGTTCGATTGCGCCGCGCGCGTCGGCCATGTGGAAAACCGCCTTCTCTTTGAGCGGAAGCATCTCGTGCAGTTCGGAGGCTTCGAGGGGCTGCGCCACCGGATCGAATGCGATTACCGCAATCCGGCGGCCTTCATACTGCTCGGGATTGGCATGTGCCGGTCGGATCGCCGTCGTCCAAAAGACGACGGAGAGGAGAACGACCGGGGCACGCACCAAAGACTATCGTAACGTAGGGTATTTTAGAATTTGGCCCGGTATTCCCGACAAATTCGATTTGAAGGGTTGGGCGAAGAGGGACAGGAACGGCTCCTCGCGTCGCGCGCGGTCGTCGTGGGATGCGGAGCGCTGGGCGGCGTGCAAGCCGAGGCGTTGGCGCGGGCGGGCGTGGGCCGGTTAACGATTATCGACCGCGACTTCGTCGAAGAGAGCAATTTGCAGCGGCAGTTCCTGTTTTCCGAGCGCGATGCGTCGGACGGAATGCCGAAAGCGATTGCCGCGCGGAGGCGTATCTCCGAAATCAATTCGAGTATCGACGTGCGCGGCGTTGTAGCGGATCTCGAGCCGGGAAACGCGGTCGAACTTTTGAGCGGCGCGGACGTCATTCTGGATGGCACGGACAATTTCGAGACTCGCTATTTGATGAACGACTTCGCGGTCGCTTCGGCGACTGCTTGGATTTACGGGGCGGCGGTCGGGAGCTACGGGCTCACCATGCCGGTCCTGCCTGGCGAGACCGCCTGCTTGCGGTGCGTGTATCCCGAACCGCCGGCGGCCGCGCAGCCCACTTGCGAGACGTCGGGCGTGCTGAACTCGCTGACAATTTTGATTGCTTCGCTGCAAATTGGGGACGCGTTGAAGATTCTATCGGGCAATCGGGACAAGGTCCGGCGGAAGATTACGACGGCGGATGTCTGGAGCGGCGGCATTCGCGAGATTGAGCAGCCCGCGCGCGATCCCGATTGTCCGGCCTGCGGAAGGCGCCAATTTTCATGGCTGGACGGGGCTCATCGCGCGCCCGTGAGCCTGTGCGGACGGAACGCGGTGCAGATTCACGAGCGCGCGCGGCCCATGAATCTCGAGGTCCTCCGGTCCCGCTTGGCGCCGTTAGGCGAAGTTCGCGCGAACGAGTTCGCCTTGAGATTTTTTGCCGAGCCTTATGAGTTGACGATCTTTCCGGATGGCCGGGCGATCGTTCGCGGCACGACCGACGTTGGGATAGCGAAGAGCCTATACGCCCGCTACATCGGCTGAGTGTATTGTTGCGCGGGCACGGGTGCCACATCTGAACTCAATAGCCTTGCTTCTTATCCACCACGTTCAATAGCGGCTCTCCGTTGCGGAATCGCTCGAAATTCCGCAGGAAGAACGTCATTGCCTGTTCCAGCCAATCGCTCGTATGGTCCGCGCAATGGGGCGACATCAATACGTTCTCCATTCGATAAAACGGATGCCCGGCCGGGAGCGGCTCCGTATCGAACACATCCAAAGCCGCGCCCTTAATACGCTTCTCTTGTAACGCCTGAATCATTGCCGGTTCGTCGATCACCGGCCCGCGACCCACGTTCATGACCACCGCGGATCTTTTCATGACCGCAAATTCGGGCGCGCCGATCATACTCTTGGTTTCCGCCGTCAACGGAGCCGCCGCCACGACGTAATCGCACCGCGGCAGCATCTCGAGCTTGCGCTCCCAGGCGAACACTTCGGCCACGCACTCGTCGCCGCGCGATAACTCCGGCCGCCTTCGCAGTGCCAGCACCTTCATGCCGAGCGCGTGCGCCCGCCGCGCCGCGGCGCGCCCGATATCGCCGTAGCCCACAATCCCCATCGTCCGCCCGCTAATTTCTTCGATGTCGAACGGATCCCACCGGCCTTCCGCCTGGCTGCGCAGCATGCGCCGCAGATCCTTCGCGAAGAACAGCGCAGCCGCAATCACGAACTCGCCCAACGATTGGCTGAAGACGCCCCGCCCGTTAGTCAATGGCACGGGGCTTTCGACGAGCGCTGGAAAAAGCTTCCCGTCGAGGCCCGCCGACCGTGAGTGCACCCATTCGATGCGCGGCGCAATCCGCCAGACCTGTTCCAGAAGCGTTTTCTTGCCGGACCAGTCGAAAATAATAGTCGCTTCCGACGCGCTCCGCTCGAACGCTTCGGGTCGTTCGCCCACTACGATGGTGGTCTTCTCCGGGAGCGTTTCGAGCATTGCCAGCTGCGGCTCGGTTGGGTTCGCCAGCACCAGCACTGTGTTATTGTCCATGAGGAGCAAGCTACCATGTTCGACCTTTCGCTGGAAGTATTGCGGGTCGTCGAAGAGTCGGCCGTCGCGGCCGCGCGGACGATGGGCTTTGATGACCCGGAGACTTCCGATCGCGTGGCGGTCGAAAGCATGCGCCGCTGTCTCGATACGATCGCGATTCACGGCACCATTGTGATTGGCGAAGGCGAACGCGATTCGGCGCCGATGCTCTACATCGGCGAGCGCGTCGGCAATGCCAAAGACGAACCGGACGCGCTAAACGTGGATATCGCGGTCGATCCTCTCGAAGGAACGAATCTGGTGGCTTCGGGCGCCGCAGGCGCGATCACCGTGCTGGCCGCCTCCGAGGAGGGCGGCTTGCTGCACGCGCCGGATTGCTACATGGAGAAGATTATCGTGGGTCCGGCGGCGCGCGGCGCGGTCGATCTCGACGCTCCGGTGAAGCAGAACTTGAAAAACATCGCGCGGCGGTTGCAGCGGGGCGTGGACGACTTGGTGATCGTGGTTCTCGACCGGCCTCGCCACCGTCAACTGATCGCCGATATCCGCGATGCGGGCGCTCGTATCCGGTTGATTACCGATGGCGATCTCTCGGCGGGCATCGCGGCGGCCGTTGCGGGGACGGGCGTTCACGCGGTGATGGGCTCCGGCGGCGCTCCGGAGGGCGTGCTGACGGCCGCCGCCTTGCGGTGTCTCAATGGCGAGATTTTGGGGCGCTTGGTGGTGAAGGACGATCTTCAGAAAGAGCGCATGCAACAGATGGGAATCCGCGACCCCGCCAAGATCTATCGGACGCAGGATCTTGCCCCCGGGAAGCACATCGCGTTCGCGGCGTGTGGCGTGACCGACGGGAATCTGCTGCTGGGTGTCCGCTTTTCGGCGGACGGCACGCACACGCGATCCATCGTGATGACGCTATCGCCCGCGCGCGTGCGGTTTATCGATACGGTGCTGCTCGAGAACAAGCCCGACGTGAAGGTTCGCTTCCGCTAAACTCCTTAAACCGAACTTTGGACAACCTGCCACGGTTGCGGAATCTGTTTCGCCAAGCCGCGAACTTTCTGCAGCTCAATGACTCGATCGGCCGCCTTTTTTCCCGCGAGAAACGCGTGGTCCGAGTTGTAATACTCCCATTCACTGTAGCGGCCGGCCAGCACGATATCCTGCGATGCGAGCCATTCGCGGATCATCGCCACGCTGTGCGCGCGTCCGTGGTCGTAAACCACGTACGCATAGGGCATGTCTACTTGATTGGCGGTCAGGATCTTATCGCCGGCATTGAAGAATCCGACCTTGATGCAATCCTGAATGCACTTTTGGATCAATTCTTCGCCATCGCACGGCAGCGGCTTGTATTCGGAGTAAGTGATCTCGCACGTCAGTCCGAAACCGCCGGGGGGGTTGCAATGCGGGCTGGCGTTGCCCTGCACGAAGATGCGATGAAACACGCTGTCTTCGGGATAGTAAATCCAGTGCTTCTCCGTCAGATTTTCGCGGCCGACGCCAATGTTGACGCAGCGCACCGAAACGTGTCGCAACTTCGACGCGGCTTCGCGCACCGCATACGGAGCTTCGGCGCCCATCGATTGAATCAGCACGGGCAGCGGCATGGTGCTGATCAGATGCTGGTAAGCCATCGTCGTGCCGTCTTTCAGCGTAATGGCGTGCTTACTCGGCGAAATGTTCGCAACCGTTGTATTCAACCGCAATTGGCCTTTGAGGTGCGGCAGAAACCCATCCATCAGCGATTGGAACCCGCCGCGCAAAGGGTAACCGAAACGCGCGTTCGGACCCATCGGTTTCCCAACAGGCTTAAGCGCGCCCTCGATCATCTCTTCCAGATCGGGAAGCGGAACGCGCCCGCCGAGCCACGATGTTTCCATCTCGGTCAACGGCACGGCCCACAACTTCTTGTTGTAAGGGATCGCGAAATGTTTTGCGATTCCGGCGCCCCAGACCTTGTAAATGAACTCCTCGAAATTACGCGGTTCGCCCGTATACGGCTCGGCGGTTTCCGGCTGTCCCAACTTCGCGGAGCTCTCTAATATTCCATCGGCGCAGCAGTCCGCGATGGATTCGGACTTGCAGGCGGACGCGTCCGTAACCGGCTGGGAGTGGCCATTGGTCTTCGAATGTCCGTTCACGGCCGCGGCAGCCACGGCCTTTTTCTGGCTCCCGAAACGCGATTCCACGGCGCCCATGATGCACTCTTTGATTACATCGCCGGGAAGGCCATAAAGCGCGCCCTGGAACGGGTAGCGGGTATAGACGTTTTTGCTGTAAATCCAAGCTTCGCGATTTTGCCAGTGAATATTTTCGCCCACCAGCATTTGATAAAGCTGATGCACGTAGGCGTCGTTTGAAAACATGATGTGCCCGGCGTGATCGAAGGTGAAACCTTTATCTTCAATCGACCGGCACCAGCCCCCGACACGGCTGTTCTGTTCCAGCAGAACCGAATTTTCACCAAGATGGTACGCGGCGCTTAGCCCGGTTGGACCCGCTCCAATCACCACGGTGGACGGCGTGTTCACACTCTCTTTGTTTACCTGCGCGCTTGCCGGAACGAACATTCCGTCCTCCAGATTGAGATTCTTGCGAATGGCTTTTACAATCAGCTCTTCCATGGATTTCGCGGTGGCATCCCAGGAAGTTTTCGACAGCACCTCGCGCATGCTGCCGAGTCGCGCCGACTTTTCCATTGTAGACGCACTCATCGCGCGTTCACATGCCGCCGCGAACTGTTCGGGGGTATCTCCGAGATACACGATTTTGCCGTAAGGCTCCGCTACATCCGTGATCGGAGTGCTGACGATCGGCCGTTCCGCCGCCATGTACTCTAGAGTCTTGGTTGGACTGATGAACTTCGTCGATGCATTCCGCGCGAACGGCAGGATGCAGACATCCCAACCGGCAACGTACGACGGTAGATCCTTGTAATCCCTCTGACCGAAATAGTGAATATTGGGATGCTTTGGAAGAACGGCGGGATCTATTTTGACAATCGGCCCAACCATCACGATTTGCCAATCCGCATGCGCACGCGCGAGATGATCGAGTAGTTCGAGATCGACGCGCTCGTCGATCACTCCGAAGTATCCGATTCGCGGATTAGGAAGAAGTGCCTGATCGGCTGCTTCGGGACCCGCGTCCGGCTTGGCTTTCGCGAAATGTTTCGCATCGACACTGCTTGAAAAGCAATGCGCGTTCGAGTGCCGGTTCTTTTTCGCGCGATAAAGGCTGGGGCCGCCGGTGAAAACGACATCGGCAAGCTTCAACAGTTTCGCTTCCCGATCAAGCAGTTCGCGCGGCGCGTTCAAAAACGCGGAAAGCTCGTCCATGCAGTCGTAGATTACCGCTTTCGGACGCAGATTTTGCGATAACGGCAGTGCAAGCGGCGTATAAAACCAAGCCACGTAATCCGAAATATTTTCCTGGACAAGAAGTTGGGCCACCAGCAATTTCAAAGTCGAAATCTGATCGTCGCTGAAGCCGCAGCTTTCAACGGGAGTATGGGGACGGCAGATCAAAACATTCGGGTCGGCGTGCTGAAACTCCCAATGCGGCTCCGAGGATGGATCGAAAATCGGCTCTTCGATAAATATTACACGCCGGTTTTTGGAGAGGCGGGAAAGTAAGTGTTGAGGGCGCTGAAATACGAAATCCCACCGAAGATGAGAAAACGCAATGATACTAAAGGGGTGGCTCATACTTTCTCCTAAATTTTTAAGCTGTACAGCTATAAATGTTCTGAACTCCTGGACCGCGCTGGCGCGCGCGGCGGAGCATGATACCCCTGCGGGAAGCAATTTACCCGCCAAAAGTGAAGAGTTATTAACGGCGATCGATTACTGACAATCGATGGACGCAAGCAACGTCTGCGACTCACGCAGGGCAGTTGCGTAATCGGGGTTTAAAACGCGGCTATATTGATTGTAACCGTTCGGAGCCAAATCCCAAAGTCCACTGTTGTGCCAGTGATTTGTGTTCGACCAATCGTGCCGGTCGAGGATCGGATACAGGCAGATTCCCTGGATCGGCACGCCTTGATTGCGGGCCGCGGCGACTTCTTGAGCGGTCTCCCGAATCCAATCCCCGCGGCCCACGCCGATGTGACTGGTTTCGGCGATAAACAGGGGCCGTTTGTACCGCGCGTAGACATCGCTCAAGAGTTTATGCAATGGTACCCAGCGATCGTCACGCGGGTTTTCCTCCCACTTGAGACGGCCGTTTCCTTCGATTTCCCACTGATTGGTGAAGTAGAAATTCGCGCCGAGGATGTCGAGATACTTGGGATTCCCGCCGAGCCGCGGGGAAACGCGTCCAGCCAGCATATCCCAGGCTTCGAACTGCGATGCGGTATCCCGCTCGGCCTTGGCCGCAAGATCGGGCCGGCCGCGCGGAGGGACCACGTGCATGATCGGTTCGGGGTAAACGAAACGCGCGCGTGGATCGACCGCCCAGATCGCTTCGCAACTCGCGATGGTGGCGCGGACTAACTGCTCTTTTATTTCGGCATCGCGCCCAACCGCAAACGGAAACATGAATCCGCGCGAGGCGGACCAGGCAAAAAACGATATTTCGTTCATGGGCGCGTAGAAGGGAATCTCGCGACTGCGATCCGCGACGAATCGGGCGACGGCCGCGGAAAATTTAGCGAATCGATCCACGAACGCGGGGCTGAACAGATCGATATCGTCCGGCCAGCCGTAGTGGCAAACGTCCCAGATAACCTGAATGCCGTGATGTTGCGCCGCCGCCAGCATGGGGGCGAAAGATGAAAAATCGTAGCGGCCGCCGCGATCGATGAGATGCCAGCGAATTCCGTCCCGAACGGTTTGCATTCCCATGGAGCGGAGCAGCGCGTAATCGTGCTCCACCTGAACATCGTGCTGCACCGCGGCAATCATATCGAGCCGCTCTCGAGCTCCATTGATGTGGCAGGCGGACTCGTAACCGCCCATCCAAAAAGAATTGAATAGATCGGGAGCGGGCAATCCCGCTTGAAGCGGAGCGGCGAACAGGCCGGCGGACGTGCTTACGACGTTTGTACTCAATGGCGGTCCTGTGTTCTATAGTCTTCGGCCGGTACCAGATACTGATGCCGCTGGAAATTCATAATGCGCTCGCGCCAGGCAAATTCCACCTGGCGGTCGCGAGCCGTCCGAGGCCCTCGCGTGGCCGCCGCCATTTCCTCGATGGAAAACTTGGGCGTCCGGTCGGCGTATAACAGGCCGTTCGCCTCCTGATAGGTATCGCAAAACTGCGTATAGCAGAAACCGGCAAGCGACGGCAGCACCCGAACCACGTTGAGCAGATTGCCGTACCGCTCGGCGAACTGCATTGCCGTGTCGGAGCGCGTATAGCCCCAGGTTCCGTTCAAGTCGGGTGAAAGGGCGATGCCGCCAAACTCGGTCAGCATGATGGGCTGATCGGAATTGGGCTGTCCTTCGAGCAGTAGAAGCCGGCCGCCGGGCCGCTCGCGCTTAAACAGCCTCGATTGCACTTCATCCACGCCATAGCGCCTGCCCACGCGCTCGGGATCGTCGTCGTAATCGTGAATTCCGATGATGTCCGTCGCCACGCTCTCCCATCCGTCGTTGCCGATGACGGGCCGCGTGGGATCGAGCGTTTTGGTCAGGTGATAGAGCGCCTGCACGTAATGCCGCTGCGCCGGGCTGTCGGGAAGGTCTGGAACGCCCCACGATTCATTGAACGGCACCCAGGCCACGATGCACGGATGGCTGCTGTCTCGTTCGATCGCGGCGGTCCACTCGCGCGCCAGCCTCTCGATCGACGAGCGGGTAAACCGGTAGGCGCTGGGCATCTCTTCCCAGACCAGCAGGCCCAGCGTATCGGCCCAATACAGATAGCGCGGATCTTCGATTTTTTGATGCTTGCGCACGCCGTTGAAACCCATCGTTTTGGCGAGCTCGACATCGCGCCGCAAGGCGTCGTCGTCGGGCGCCGTAAGCCCGCTTTCCGGCCAATAACCTTGATCGAGCACCATGCGCAGCGGATACGGACGCCCGTTTAGGACGAAACGGTCGCCTTGCACCCCGATCGAGCGCAACGCGGTATAACTGTGCGCGGTATCGAGCAGTTCGCCGCGGCCGCCCCACAATTGCATTTGCGCGTGAATCAAGGTGGGCGATGAAGGGCTCCACAACAGATCGTTGCGGTAATCGTCGATGCCGGGGTCGGAGAGCGCGATGCGCCGGTGCACTTCCCCGGCCACCACGGCATACATATCGTCCGCGACCAGAAGGCTCCCGACATGCATCTTGACGCTGAGCCGCAATCCGTCGCGGCGGAGGCCGCCCATCGACGCTTCGAAGCCGAGCTCCCAGCGCTCCAGATTGGGCGTCCAGTGCACCGAACCGATGTAGCTGGCATGCACGCGCTCAAACCAAACCGTCTGCCAGATGCCCGTGGTTCGGGGATACCAGATCGAGTGCGGCTCAAGTTGCCAGTCCTGCTTGCCGCGCGGTTTGGCGAGGTCGGACGGATCGTCCTCGGCGCGCACGACGATGGTTTGCGGTCCGCTTTCGGTCAGAAAGTCGGTGACATCCGCCTCGAACGGCGTGTAGCCGCCTTCGTGGGAGCAGACGATCGAGTCATTCACCCAAACCGTCGCCGTGTAATCGACCGCGCCAAAGTGCAAGAGCAGCCGGCGATGATCTTTCAACTCCGGCGCTTCGAACGTGCGCCGGTACCAAGCGGCGCGATAGAATCCCGTATCGCCGACTCCACTCGCCGGAGTTTCGGGAGAGAACGGCACCGTGATGACGCGGTCGAAAGCGACCTGATCGGGCAACGTCCAAAGCGCCTCCGTATCGATCGCGAATTCCCACTTGCCATTCAGGGAGGTCCATTCCGTGCGTTCAAGCTGCGGCCGCGGATAGGCGTGCGAAATGACGAGTTCTTCCTCTGTTCCGTCGATATGAGTGTTCATATCAGACCCTCTGTCTGTTTGTTTTGAACGCGGATCGCATGGTCTTCCCGATTCCAGAAGACGCGCATCCGCAAAACCCGTTCCACCGCCGGGTAGGGAAGGCTTGACAATTTAATTCTACTTTAACCTACGGCTCTCGATCTTTCAGAAGATCTAGCCATCAGGCGTTGCACGTCGAACAGGTGCTTCGGCCGGAATAGCCGCTTCGACCAGCGGTGTCCGGCGGGGAATGCGAGACCGACGAAATAGCCGATTTCCCGGAACGCGCAGTAACGCACTTCTCCTTGAACGACGGCATCGCGCACTCGAATCCGTACTAGGGATCTTGCCGGGATCGGCGAATCGGTCTGGAGGCAGGCGCCCGAAGGCGAGATGTCTTCCAGCAGGGCATCGGCGCCGCGGTTCCAGCCCGATTTGTCTTTCCATTCGACGCTCACCACGTCCGCGCATAATAACCGCCCTTCCAGGCGCCTTTCCGGCATATGCTCATTGATCGGCATAGCAGCCTCTTAAGTTTATATAGTACAGGTTCGAGCGTACGGGGTAGAGATGAGAAGGATTTTCGCGGGGTGGATGACCCCGCTTGCGCTGTCCCGCCATCCTGCCTTATACTTCCAGTTTGATGCCGTACGCTTACGCCAACTCGTTTTGGTACCGGTTTTGGGGCTTCATCCCATCCCGGTAGAGTGGCGTTGGTCTAGACCGATAGTTAGTTTCAAGCGCCCACTCGACAGAGTGGGTTTTTTGTTTTAGGAAAGGACGGAAAGCCGATGATTATTTCCATGAGACCCCACGCCAGCCGCGCCGAGATCGACCACGTTTGCGAGCGAATTCGCGAGTTTGGCTATAGGGTGCACTCGATTGAAGGGGAAGAGCGCGTCGTAATCGGCGTGGTTGGAACGGGCGATGTGACGGCCGCGCTCGAATCGATCGAAGCGACTCCGGGCGTGGAACGAGCCGTGCGGATTTCCGCGCCTTACAAATTCGTCAGCAAGGAATTCAAGCCCGATCGCACGCAAATACGCGTCAATGGCATTGAGATTGGCGGCGGCGAATTCATCGTGATGGCCGGCCCCTGCTCGGTCGAATCGGAAAAGCAGATCATGGAAACCGCGGAGGGGGTTGCCGCGGCGGGCGCCACGATTTTGCGAGGCGGCGCATTTAAGCCGCGAACGTCGCCCTACGATTTTCAAGGTCTCGAGCTCGAAGGCCTCAAGCTGCTCGCGAAAGCGCGCCAGGCGACCGGGCTGGCGATCATTACCGAAGTAATGAGCGACCGCGACGTGGAACTGGTGGCCGGGTACGCCGACATCATGCAGATCGGCGCCCGCAACATGCAGAATTTCGCGCTGCTCAAAACACTCGGGCGGTGCGGCCGTCCCGTTCTGCTGAAGCGCGGAATGAGTTCGACCATCAAGGAATTGTTGATGTCGGCCGAGTACGTGACCGCGCACGGCAATCCCAACGTTCTGCTGTGCGAACGCGGCATTCGCACCTTCGAAACGGCCACCCGGAACACTTGCGACATTTCGGCGATTCCGGTTCTGAACGAGCTTACGCACTTGCCGGTAATTTTGGACCCAAGCCATGCGACGGGCAAGCGCAGCCTGGTGCCGCCATTGGCGCGCGCGGGCGTGGCGATCGGCGCCGATGGAATCATCGTCGAAGTGCATCCGTGTCCCGAGAAAGCCGCCAGCGACGGCGCGCAGTCGCTCACGCTCCAACAATTCCGCGAGATGATGCGGGATCTGAAGCCTTACGTGGAGTTGTGGAAAGAGTCCCGGCTAGCCGCCGGCGCGGTCGCGGTGTAATTTTGCGGCGGCACATTCCTTTACTCCTTGCGATTGTATTTTTCGCCACGGCGTTCTACGGGTGGAGGAGCCTTCAAAAGGAGCGGGAACTGGACAAGCCCGCCGTGCTTCTGAGCCGTCTGCCGACGCGGGACGCAGTCGTATTGAGCGTTGATTTCGACGCGCTGCGCAAGGGCGGTATCCTCGATCCGCTCTCGAAATCGAAAGTTCCCGAAGAGCCGGAATACCAGGCGTTTGTCCGTAACTCGAACTTCGATTACAAGCGCGATCTCGATTCCGCGCTGGCGGCTTTCGCGCCGGATGGGACCTTTTTTCTGATCGGCGGCCGCTTCGACTGGCGGAAATTGGCGGAA
Source organism: Bryobacteraceae bacterium (assembly GCA_051003795.1). Classification (GTDB taxonomy): domain Bacteria; phylum Acidobacteriota; class Terriglobia; order Bryobacterales; family Bryobacteraceae; genus JALYXS01. The sequence continues at coordinate 27,553 of JBPCKZ010000183.1, forward strand.
TACGCGAAGCTGCAAGGCGGGAGCTGTTATGGCGAGCTCTGCCGCATGGCGGGCAGCACTCCGAACCGGCGGATCTCATTCATGCCCTTGCGCCAGGATTTGATGGCGCTCGCCGTCGGCGGAGACGACTTAGCTGCCTCGCGGCTGAAGCAGGCGGGACCGCAACGCGCGATCCAAATTCCTTCTCAACCAGTTTGGCTATCGATTCCCTCGATCGCATTGAAAAGCGGGAACAAACTACCGGCCGGCACGCGCCTGTTCACTTCTTCGATGGCCGATGCGGAAAATGTAACGTTGACGCTGGGTCCGGAGGGCCAGACACTTGAAGCGCGGCTCGAGGCGGACTGCCGCTCGACCCGGGAAGCGGAGGCGCTGACCGCCCAACTGAAGAAAGTTACGGCAATGTTGAGCGGGGTCCCTGGCGCGTCTTCCGGCGAGTCTAAAGATAAAGATTCTTCGGGAGATTTGCGTGAAGTTCTTGCCAGGGGAGCTTTTCGGCGGGCCGGTCAAAAAGTGTTTGGACGCTGGACGCTTCAAAAGAGCTTCATGGAGAATCTGGCGGGTGGCTTATAGTGCCGCCGGCGACCGTTGTTTGCGGGAACGTGGTACTCGATATCCTCGCCAGGCCGGTCGAAAACCCGCTCCGGTGGGGCGCCACGACGTTGATTGAAGAGGTGGAGCAACACCTGGGCGGGAATGCCGGAACCACCGCCTACACGCTGGCGACGCTGGGCCTGCCGGTTCAGCTAATCGGCTTGGTGGGGCGCGATTCGGCCGCCGGGTCGCTGATTTCCATTCTCGAAGAAGCGGGCGCCGGCACCGGCTTCTTGCAGTTCACCAAAGCTCCCACTTCGACCGCGATATCGTTGGTGAACGAGGCGGGCGAGCGGGCGCTGCTTTATCACCTGGGCGCCAGCGCGGAGGATTTTCGCGAACCGCTTGAATTGCCGCCGGACGCGGCGCACTTCCACTTGGCGGCCGTGTATCGGATGCGCTATTTGCGATCCGCCGCGCCTCGCATCCTGAAGAGCGCGCGCGATGCGGGGCTGACGACTTCCGTCGATACGCAATGGGATCACGAAGGCGAATGGCTGCGGGTGCTCGCGCCCAGTCTCCCGTTCACGGATTTTCTTTTTGTCAACGAAGAAGAAGCGCGGCTGCTCACCGGGCATGAAGATCCCGCCGATGCGGCGCGCGCGCTGCAATCGATGGGAGCGCGTCACGTCGTCGTCAAGCTTGGCGAGAGGGGCTGCCTCATCGATGGCGGTGAAATCGTGGCGGGTTTCCGCGTCCGGGCGGTGGATACAACCGGGGCGGGCGACTGCTTCGTCGGCGGATTTCTGGCCGCGCTGCATCGCGGAGCGTCGCACGCCGAGGCCGCGCGATTCGCGAATGCGGTCGCGGCACTGGCGGTTCAAAGATTAGGCGCCGTCCGCGGCGTCGTTTCCCACGAAAAGACTCTTGCCTGGATGGCCGCGCAATCTGCCATAATTCCAGGAATATGAAACTCCGAAGCTTTGCAATAACCGGATGTCTCCTGTGCGGCGTTACCGCGCTTACCTGGGCGCACGAAGGCGACCCGCAGCACGATTTGATGAAAAAAGCGGGCGCGGGCATGAAGGCGCTGAAGAAGAATTTGGATGCCGGCATGAAGGACGACGCGGCGAAAGATGCGCGTCAACTGGCCGATACTTTCAAGCAGGTCGAGGAGATTTGGGCCAAGACCAACACCGCCGATGCCGTGAAGTTCGCCAAAGACGCGCAAGCGGCCGCCAACGACATCGCCGGCGGCACGGGCGATTCAGCCGCCGGCTTCCAGGCTTTAGGCACCAGTTGCGGCGGCTGCCATGCGGCGCATCGGGAAAAGGCGGAAGACGGGAGTTACCGCACAAAACCGTAAGGCGTCGTGGCGCGCAAGTACAATAAAAAACTATGGTGAGAACCCAAACGGTCCTCGATTCCTGGAAAGTCGTTCGCCAAGCCACGATCGAGGCCGTCCATGAATTTCCGGCGTCGTCATTCGATGAGCATCCCATCCCGGACGTGATGAGCTTCCGCGAGATCGCGCGTCACATCCTGGACGCGGGTCACGCGCTTACCGGCGTGCTGCTCGATGGAGTCGACGACCTCGCCACGCCTGAATTCCGGCCGATGCTGCGGAAGTACGCGCTTTCGCTCCCCGCCGATGCCGCGCCGGACGCGCTTGCGGCCGCTCTGGAAGAATCGGTGAACACCCGCGCGGGGGAGCTCGCATCGAGAAGCCCCGAATTTTTCGCGCATGAGATCACCCGTTTCGACGGGCAGCGAGTCACGCGGCTCGAGATGCTGCAATTTATCAAGGAACACGAACTGACGCATCGCTCGCAACTTTTCATGCTGCTCCGGCTGCGGGGCATTGTACCCTCCACTACGCGCCGTCGAAGAGCCGCGCAAGCAAAGGCATAGCACTTGCTGTTGAAATCAGCGGAAAGTTTCATATAAGGTATTAACCGAAGGAGGAGCCATGGTCACCTGTCCCGAATGCGAAGGCGCGATCGACGTGGAAGAAGAAGAAGTCGATGAAGGCGATACCATCAGTTGCGACGAGTGCGGGGCCGATTTGAAGGTCCTGGGCAAGAATCCTCTCGAGCTCGAAGCAAACGAAGACGAAGATGCGGATGAGGACGAAGATCCGGACGAAGAGGACGACGACGAGGACGAGGAAGAAGAGGACGAAGAAGAAGCCGAGGACGAGTGGAAGTGAACCCGTGCCGGCCTCCCCGCGAAACGAGCTTGCCCGCCAGGACGTCTTATTTCAAGGAGAGGTGCATTGAGATGAGTAGGCGTTCCAGTTGGGTGTTACCGGCTTTGCTGGCAATGGTGTTCGCCGCCGGAGCGTTCGCCCAGGCGCCGAAGTCGAAAAAGGGCGAGGAAGGCAATGTCCGCGCGGTGCAAGGGATCGTTTCCGACGCCGGTGGCAGCGTTGTAAACGGAGCCGTCGTTCAATTGAAGAACACCAAGACCCTCCAGATTCGCTCGTTCATCACCAAAGAGCACGGGGATTATTATTTCAACGGCCTGAGCCCCGACGTCGATTATGAGCTGAAGGCGGATGTGGGTTCGAGTTCCAGTGGAACCAAAACGCTTAGCTCGTTCGATAACCGCAAACAGGCCGTGATCAATCTACAACTGAAGAAGTAGGCCGGGTCGATGAAAATGCGCGCGCCGGGATGGTTCCCGATCCGGTTTTTCGGAGCCGCGATTGCGGCGGCCTTCTGTCTCGGGTGTTTCGCGAAAAATATCCAGGATTTCACGGTACAGGCTCCCGACGGTTCGCCGCGGAGCTTTTCGGCTCTTAAGGGCGAGACGACGGTGGTGATTTTCCTCGCGACGCGTTGTCCGGTATCGAATGCCTACAACGAGCGGATGATACAAGCGTACAAAGACTACTCGCCCAAAGGCGTGAAGTTCATTTTCATCAACGCCAACCAGAACGAACCCCCGGCCGAGGTTTTGGAGCACGCCAAGCGGGTTGGATTTTCCTTTCCGGTTTATCGGGACCCCGGTAATGCCGCGGCGGATCGTTTCGGCGCGCAAGCGACGCCCGAAACTTACGTGATCGACCGTTCCGGCGCAATTCGCTACCACGGCGCCATTGACGACTCGCAAAATCCCGCCCGCGTGCATGAACGGGGATTGCGTTTGGCGCTCGATGCCGTTCTCGCCGGGAAAGAAGTCGCGAATCCGGAAACCAAGGCGTTTGGGTGCACTATCAAGCGCGTTCGCGGGATCCGGTGAGCCCAGCGGGCCTGCTGTTTTTTGTGATGGCGGGCCATCTGATTCCGCTTGACGAGAGCAAGTTCGACCGGCTGCTTCATTCGCAACCCGGGAAGATTTTGGCGATCGATTTTTGGGCGACCTGGTGCGAGCCATGCCGGGCGGAGATGCCGAAACTGGCGAATTTACAAAACCGGTTCAGAGGGGACGGCCTGGTACTGATCACGGTTTCCGCGGACGAGCCGGAGCAGGAGCGGGCAGCGGCGGCATTTCTTGAAAAGAGCGGGATATCGTTCCCGGCGTACATCAAAAAGGCGGTGGACGACCGCCGATTCATCGACTCGATCGATCCAAAATGGAGCGGCGCTTTGCCCGCGCTGTTCCTATACGACCGGCACGGCCGCAAGGTGCAATCGTTTATCGGCGAGACGGACTTGAAAGATCTTGAAGACGCCATCCGCCTGCTGCGGAAATGACTATTTGGTCAGCTTCGTCGCCTGCCGCGCCACTAACTGCCACCCCTGCGGCCCTTTCTCCCAAACGTGCAGCACGTTCATATGCACGATATTGGTCGCGCTGTGCCACAAATCCTCGTTCCCACCGACCAAAGCGGTTTTTCCATGGATGCGAACATCCGTATCCGGCGCAAATTCGATTTTTTCAATAATCGTCTTGCCCGTCTGAATGCCCTTGATCACGTCGGCTTTGGTTTCGACCTGGCCGCCGGAGTGGACGTAAGTCAGATCGCTGCCCAATAATTTATCCAGAGCCGCGGCGTCTTTGTGAATCATGGCTTCCTTATAGGCGTCCATGGCGGCGAGGACTTCCTGTTTTCCGGCGCTCTGGCCGGACGCAACCGCCGAAAGAGCGACGGCCGAGAGAATAATCGAAGTAAGTTGCTTCATGGCGTGGTTAAAGTATTGTGACATAATATTGGCAGTTTCCAAATCGGCAAATACGAGGTGCTTCTTATGGTCCGTAGTCTTGTAGGCCTTGCCAGCTTCACCCTGATTTTTTCCCTCTCCGCGTTCGGTCAAAAAGGAGCGCCCCCGCCAAGCCGTGGCCCAGGTGGCGTCGGCAGTAGCGTCCCGGGTTCCAACACTCCCGGCACGGGCTTCCCGAATTCAACGGGCCGCAATACAAATAACATTCCGGGTACCGATCAAAACCGCACCAACTTTCCGGATACGCAAAGGCCCATATTCCTTTCCGGCAAAGTGATGCTGGCGGACGGTACCGCGCCCACCGAATCGGTTACGATTGAAAAAATTTGCAACGGCAGCCCGCGCCCGGTGGCCTACACCAGCTCGAAGGGCCGATTCAGTTTTCAACTTGGCAACACCGCGGGCGTGATGGCCGACGCGAGCACCAGTTCTCTCGGCAATTCGCCATACGGGGATTCGGGCGGCGGATTCGGAGGCCAACGCCAAACCGGCGGTTCGACGTTTGGCAACGGCGAGCGCGATCTGATGAATTGCGAGTTGCGCGCGTCAATGCCCGGTTTCCGTTCCGAAACGGTGAGCCTCGCCGGCCACCGCCTTTTCGATAATCCCGACGTCGGAACCATCATCCTGCGGCGGATGGGCAACGTGGAAGGCACCACCATCAGCGCCACCAGTCTACAAGCGCCCAAGGACGCGCGGAAGGCTCTCGAAAAAGGGCGTGAGCTGCTCAAGAAAGAAAAGAACGAGGAAGCCGAGAAAGAGTTCCGGAAAGCCGTCGACAGCTATCCAAAATACGCGGTCGCATGGTATGAACTGGGCCGCCTGCAAGCCGGGCGCAACGATGCGGAAGACGCTCGCAAGTCCTATGAACAGGCGATTGCGGCCGATTCGAAATACGTGAATCCGTACCTGGAAATGGCGTCGATCTCGGCGCGCGGCAACAATTGGAAAGAAACCGCGGATGTGACCAGTCATGTGATCCATCTGAATGCAGTCGATTTTCCGGTTGCTTATTTTTACAACGCGGTGGCGAATTACAATCTCAAGGACTTCAACGCGGCGGAGAAGAGCGCGCGCGAAGCGCAGAAGCTGGACACGCAGCATCGGCTTCCAAAGGCGGACCAGATACTCGGCGTGATCCTGATCGAGAAGAAGGATTTCGCGGGCGCGGCGGAGCAGATGCGGAGCTATCTCAAATTCGCGCCAACGGCGAAGGACGGGGATCAAGTGCGCGCGCAGTTATCGCAATTGGAGAAACTGGCAGTCGCGCGGACGGAAACGCCGCAGCCCTAATTATCCAGACGTTCTTCGCGCCATTTCGCTACCGGTTTCTCATCCACTCACGACCTTCCGGCAACCCTCCTCCCTGGACAGTGCTCACGGGCTGAATTGCGTCTCTGAATCAAGATGAATCCCTGTTAACCTAGAAAACTAAGATGACTTTGGATGAGATTCGCGAGCTGATCAAGCTCGCCACGGAAACGAACGTCGCGGAGCTCGAAGTACAGCGCGGAGATAACCGCGTTCGCATTGCGTTAACCTCCGGCCGCTCGATTTCCGCGACTCCTCCCGCTCAAACCCTCGGCATTGCGGCCTCCGCTCCGCTCCCTCAGCCCGCGGCAACCCCTCCGTCCAAGCCCGATCCAACCGTCACGCTGGTGAAATCTCCCATCGTGGGCACATTTTACGAAAGCTCCGGCCCCAATACCCCTCCCTTCGTCCGTGTTGGCGAGGCGGTGCAGCCCGGAAAGGTTCTCTGCATCATCGAATCCATGAAGCTGATGAACGAGATCGAAGCGGAAGTTGCCGGGGTGATCGAGAGCAAGCTGGTGCCGAACGGCCAGCCGGTGGAGTATGGAGAGGCCCTGTTTGCCATCCGCGCCGTTTAAGAAAATCTTAATTGCAAACCGGGGAGAGATCGCGCTGCGCATTATTTGCGCGTGCAAGGATCTCGGTATTCGCACCGTTGCCGTGTATTCCGAGGCGGATCGCTACACCCTGCCGGTGCGTTTTGCGGATGAGGCGATCTGCATCGGCCCGGCGAAGAGCGCGCGCAGCTATCTCGATATTCCGTCCATCATCAGCGCCGCCGAAATCACGAATACGGATGCCATTCATCCCGGCTACGGATTCCTGAGCGAGAACGCCGGTTTCGCGGAAGTCTGCCGCGATTCCGGGATCGCGTTCATCGGGCCTACTCCCGAAGTAATTCGCGAGATGGGGATCAAGGAGCGGGCGCGCGCCATCATGCGCGAGCATGGCGTACCCATTTTGCCGGGCTCGGAAGGCGTTCTGAAGAGCGCGGAAGAAGCCCTTGAGACAGCCGGGCGGATCGGCTTTCCAGTCATTTTGAAAGCGTCGGCGGGCGGCGGCGGCCGCGGCATGCGCGTGGTGAACCGGCCCGAGGATCTGCCGGCGCTGCTCGCGCAGGCGCAACATGAAGCCGGGGCCGCTTTCAGCTCAAGCGACGTCTATTGCGAGAAATTCATTACGGCGCCCCGGCACATCGAATTTCAAATCCTGGCGGACCGGCATGGCAATGTGGAAATCCTTGGCGAGCGCGAGTGCAGCATCCAGCGCAGGCATCAGAAGCTCTTGGAAGAATCGCCTTCCCCGGCGCTCGATCCCCAGGCGCGCGCGCGGGTTTCGGCGAAATTACGGGAAGCCCTGAAGTCCATCGGATACACCAACGCGGGAACCGTGGAGTTCCTGATGGATGAAACCGGCAGCCTATATTTCATTGAAGTGAACGCGCGCATCCAGGTGGAGCATCCGGTGACGGAGATGGTGACCGGCGTGGACCTGGTTCGATCGCAGATCCGCATCGCCGCCGGGGAGCGATTGCCGGATATTCTCGATTTGCCGATTCAGTTCCGGGGCCACGCGATCGAATGCCGCATCAACGCGGAGAATCCGGAGACGTTCACGCCATCGCCCGGCCGGATAACGGGGTTGAATTTGCCGGGCGGAATCGGGATTCGCGTGGACACTCATGCGTTCACCGACGGCGTGATTCCGCCGTATTACGATTCGCTCGTGGCCAAGCTGATTGCCCATGGCCGGGATCGGACGGAAGCCGTCGAGCGGATGCGGCGCGCGCTCGACATGTTCGTGGTGGAAGGAGTTCACACGTCGATTCCCCTGCACCGGCGGATTCTGGCCGACCCGGATTTCCTGGCGGGAAACTTCGATACGAACTTCATCGCGCGGTTCGCGAAATAGAATGCAGTAAACTCGAAACACGGTCCGTAACCATGCTCCAAATCCTTTGGCTTTTTCTGGCCGCTACTCTGGCGTTTTCCGCGGACGACGCCTGGTCCAAAGTTCGCGAACTGAAAACCGGCACCGAACTTCGCGTGCTGAAAAAGGGCGCGAAACAACCCGTGGCGGCCAAGATGGACGAAGCCACGGATGAGAATCTGATCGTGATTCTCAAGAACGAACAGGTGGCGATCGCGAAAAGCGATATCGAGCGGATCGACTACCGGCCCGCGAAATCCGGGCGCGTCACCAAGGAAACGAAGACCACGACGGAAGTGCCCGGCGAAAAAGGACCGGTGCTTGGACGGGCTCCCGGCAAGAACGGTCCCACGACTTCCACGTCGAGCGGCATTTCGATTGGATCGAAGCCGGATTTTGAAACGATCTACCGGCGTACCGGCGCGGCGGTTCACGAGTAAGTAAGCCATCCCGCAATGCAAGAAAATCGGATTCTTCGCGCATCGCTCCTGTTCCTTGCCTTCGGATGTTCACTTGGCGCGCAAGGCGGCCCTCCTCTCAATCGAAGGGTTCTGGTTGTCTACAACGCGGCCATCGCGGATTCCGCTAGCCTGGCGAATTACTACGTTTCGAGGCGGGCAATCCCCAGGGCCAATCTCTGCGCGATCAGCCCGCCCGGCGCCACCTACGTGAGTGCCGCCGATTTCGACAACACCGTCAAAGCTCCGATTCGAGCGTGCCTGAACGCCGTTGGCCCTTCGAATATCCTCTACATCGTTTTCAGTTATCAGACGCCCTACGGACGAATCGGAACCGACGGAAACGGTTATTCGCTGGATCAATCGATCGCCGATATATGGGATCAATACAACCCTATGATCTTGTATCCATACCCGGATAATCCTCACCCGTATTACGCGGGCGCCCAAAGTCAAGGAAATTTGTACCAGCCGTTCATGTCATTGGCGGACTATCGCAGCCAGTCCGGTTCCATGCTGCTCTACTCGGTCTGGCGGCTCGACGCGGCAACGGCCGTCATCGCGCAGGGCCTCGTGGACAAGGCGTTGCAGGCGGAATCGAGCGGACTCATCGGGCAGGTTTGCATCGATCGAAATCGCGGCGATTTGACCGGCCAGTACGACGCCGGTTACCTGGCAGGGGATTGGGATCTGCATGAGGCCGCCTTATTCGCCGCGCAGGCCGGATTTGCGGTTACGGAAGATCCCAACGATGCGGAGTTCGGCACGGCGCCCGCGCCTCCACGTTGCGACAACGCCGCGCTCTATTCCGGATGGTACAGCCTGGATCATTACAACGACGCGTTCAGTTGGAATCCGGGCGCCATTGGCTGGCATCTCGATAGCGCGTCGGCGCTGGACCCGCGCGGCGGAACGAATTGGTCGGCCAATGCGCTATTGAAGGGAATCACCGTGACCAGCGGGGCCGTGAAGGAACCTTACCTCGAAGCGCTGCCGGCGCCCGACGGCGTCTTTCGAAACCTCTTTGAGGGGGCGAATGTCGGCGATGCCTTCTTGCGCAACACTCCCTACGTCAAATGGATGATCATAAACATGGGCGATCCGCTTTATCGTCCCTTTCCGGCGGGATTTCCGGTTTTCAACCAGGCCGCGAACCCGCAGACGTCTTTGGCTCTCACTCCACAATTTTTGGTGGGAGGGGGCGCCTCCAGCGGTACGGTGGAACTGGCGAATCCAGCACCGCTTGGCGGGACTCTTGTAAGTCTGGTCAGCGACACCCCGGGTTTGGCGGCGGTTCCGGCGAGCGTCACCGTTCCAGCCGGGTCCAGAAGCGCGACTTTCCCAATCACTACGTCCCTTGCCACCGCGAACACCTATCCTCGGATCTCCGCCACGTCAAATTCGATCGCGCGGGTGAATACGCTTGGAGTAGTGCCTCTGCTCGGCGTGGTAACAGTAACTCCCGATACCGTAACCGGCCCGGCGACGGTAATCGGCGCGGTTTATTTAAACGATTATGCCCCCTCGGGCGGTACCTTAGTCACACTTACCAGTAATAGCCCCGCGGTTGCCGCGGTTCCCTCGAGTGTCCTCGTTCCAGCCGGTTCGGTATCGGGAAAATTCAACGTCTTAGTCAACGCGGCGGCATCGAATACATCGATTGCAATCACCGCGGCAAACGCGGGCGCGACTTACTCCGGCACGCTAAGCGTCAATGCAAGTGCAGGGGGTAATGCGTTAGCGGTTTCACCCGCCGCGCTCTTTTTCAGCTATTCCGCCGGGGGCTCGGCCTCGGCTCAAATAATATCGATCGGGAGCACGGGGAGCAATTTAAGCTTTACGGCGGCATCGTCGGCGAACTGGTTAGTGTTGTCTTCTCAAGGCGGGATGACACCGGCGAGTATAAGTGTTTCGGTGAGCTCTAACTTAATGCCCGGGAACTATGCGGGAACGATTACACTCAGCGGTTCGGGAATCGCCGTTCCGGCTGTAATCCCGGTGTCGTTGACTGTAACCGCGGCTCAATGCACCTATAACATCGGTTCGCCGGGCCAATCTTTCGGAGCGACTGGCGGAAATGGAAGTGTTGCCGTGTCCGCCGGGCCCGGTTGCGCATGGAGCGCTTCGAGCAATGCCGGTTGGCTGACTATATCGGATGGCGGTTCCGGCGGCGGAAATGGGACCGTGGCGTTTACGGTCGCGGCGAATGGGAGTTCCGTGTCCCGCACCGGAAGCCTGAGCATCGCCGGCCGGACTTTCACGGTTGCGCAGGCCGGCGCCGCGTTAACTGGAGTTATCCCAACGGTCGTGTTCCACGACATTTTCGGCGGAATGCGGCTGGCCACTTTCGGCTCGACCGTTATCCACGATTGGGGCGGAATTTTCGCAAGCGATCCGGGCATGGCGCGAAACGCCGCCGCCGATACTTACGCCGTGGAGCGGGATAACTATAACGGCATCTGGCTGAACGTGTTCCCGGCCGGCGCGCAGACCTGGGCTGGATGGACTTTCGCGGGCGGTATCTTGGCCGGCGTGCCTGCCGTGACTATCGCTCCGAACGGAACCGCGTGGTTTGCCGCAAAGGACTCTTACGGCGCTTATTATCTGAATAGCTACTTCGGAACGTTTAGCGGCTGGATACCTTTGGGTGGAATTTTCGCGAGCGATCCGGCGATTGCCGCGACGCCGGATGGATCGGTTTACCTCATCGCGCGGGACAGTTCTGGCGGCATGTGGAGCGGGCGTTATATTCCCGGAACCGGATTTCAGGGCTGGAATTTCGGAGGCGGGATCACTCCGGGCACTCCCTCCGCCGCCGCCGGCGCGGACAACGCGGTTTATGTTTCCATGCGCGATCCATCGGCGGGGATTTGGATGGGGCGGGTGCAGGGAAACTCCTGGAGCGCCTGGCAGCCCGGGGCCGGTACCATGGCGACGGACCCCCAACTCGCTTCCGCCGGAAATTCAGTCTATGCAGCGGCCCTGGACGCTTCGGGAGGAGTCTGGTACAACCGGTTTGTCACCGGGCTCGGCAATAACTGGCAGGGCTGGACGGGGGCGGGTGGTATCATGCAAAGCGTGTCGGCGGCAGTTTCGGGGTCGAAATTGTACCTGGCGGGACGCGAGAAAAACGGCACGCTTTGGTGGCGGGACACCACCGCGGACGGGTGGAGCTATCTTGGATATGCAGGTTTGCCTGTTGGGCAGATCGCCGCCGGGCCGCGCTAGAACCTTCACTTCAGACCTCTAAAGCAAAATCGTGAATCTGTCGATTCAAAAGAGTTGAGCGAGGAAAGTACTCCGGCAACTCTGCATAAATAAGATTGTGATTTATAGTCCGTTAGTGGCGGGGGAGTTCTGCACGAATTGTGGCAAGTCTCTGAAACGATTTGCTATAAATTGTTCTAGCCGGGCCGTTTTTGTTGTATTCTGATAGCACCAAGTTTGTTTTATTCAATCACGGGAGTACTGCTTGAAAGATCGGAGAGAACTATGAAAGGAGCGTCCATGAGTAAGAAATTGCTGTTGGCATCGATCGCAACGGGCCTGATTGCCAACGGCCTATTCGCGCAAGGGATGGATACGCGAGCATCCAAAGGCGATTGGGAGGAGATCAATTTCGAATTCAATTCGTCCGTGTTGACGGACGGCTACCCGAGCCTGTTGCGGTTGGCCGACATGCTGAAGCAGCATCCCGATTACAAGGTGCAGCTTGAAGGAAACACCGACCCGATCGGGAGCAACCGGTACAACGATAAATTGTCCGTGGCGCGCGCGAATACCGTGGCCCAGTTCCTTCAGAAATATGGCGCGTCGCCGAACCAGATTCAAGTGAAGGGGCAGGGCAAGCGCAACCCCGAGGTCCCGAACACCGGCAAGTTGGGCCGTTGGATCAATCGCCGGGTCGTGATGACGGTTACGGGTCCCAACGGCAATGTGATCGCCGAGGGCGGCGTTTCCGATGTGCTGCCGGAATTCAAGAAAGAATTGGATCAAATCAACGCGAAATTAGATAAATTAAAATCGCTGGACGATATCCTAAGCCAGTTGGACAGCCTGAAAAATCAGGTTACCGCGCTGAAGGGCGATACGACGACCATCATCGCCGGCGAAAAAGAGATCAAGACGGATACCACGGAACTTGTAAAGCGGCCTCCGCCGCTCACCTACGAGCAGACCGACGAGATCGCTCATCGCGCCGCGGATTACGCATTGACGCAGAACGCCATCCGCAACAAGAAATATTCGTTGATAGGCCTGAACATTGGACCTACGTTCATGCCCGGACGAACTGGCAACTACAGCGCCACGGCGTATGGCAAGGTGTTGTTGCCTTTCGGAAACGGCAAGACTCCCGATTTGCCGGGTAGCCACGCCGTGCAGATCGGCGCGCAATGGCTCTATTGGCCGCAGCGGACTGAAGCTCAATTTGACGCAGGTCTTGTGCAGCGCTTCGGGTCGGTGCAGGCTGGCGTGTTTGGTTCGTTCCTCGAATCCAACTTCCGCAGCTATCACGGGGGCGCTTCGCTCGGCCAAGCCGCATTTACTTTGGACTACATCTTCCATTACGGCAAGATGGGCCTCTTCGCGGCGAAGGGATTTCATGACGATCGGGTAGTCGACCGCGCCCTTCTCGGCGTGGGACCGGGCATGGCCTTCATGAGGATCGAAGACCAGATCGGCTATAGCGCTCAGGTCGGCATATTGGGCAACTCATACCTCGAAGGCAGCTTCGCTTACAAGAAGAGCTTGGCGCAGGGCCTGTCCACTAGACCGGCATCGATGCTGCGCTTGGTCCTGCCCGTGGCTGAGATGTTCGCCATCACCGCCGAAGCGAGCGTCAATACCACTTACCAGAACTTAAACGATGGCGGTCGCGTGGTCTTCGGGTTCCAGTTCGGCAATATGCTGAGACCGCGCAGTTACTACAGCACGCAGGGACCGGTGCCCGTCGAAGTTCCGATGGTGCATTACGAACTGCTGCGCCGGACGTTTTAGATCCGGCTCGCCGGTAGAGCTTTAAGGGCTCTACCGGCGAATTATCTCGATAGCCTGCCCGGCTATAAGCCGGTTTCTGTACCCTTGCGGGCGATAGTCATTCGTCTAGGCCGGACATTGCTATCCGGCTCAAGCAACCTACCCGAGAGTTTGACGGAACGGGCCGCTCCTCCTCTCCTATTTGGTCTTGCTCCGCGTGGGGTTTACCCTGCCGGACGAATTACTCCGTCCGCGGTGCGCTCTTACCGCACCTTTTC
>JBPCKZ010000184.1:0-32544 GCA_051003795.1 Bryobacteraceae bacterium
GCGCATCCCCGGCGAAGATCTCGCGTTCCCAATACGGGGCGGTGGTCGCGCGGGCCACAATCACATATCCGGCGAGATTGGGTTCGGGATGTTCATCTTTCCAGCGCAGATGAGCGGCATAGCGGGATTTCCCGCGGCCAATCATGGATGTAAGCTGCCCTTTGCGTTCGCCTTTCTCAATCGTCTCCAGAACTACAGGCGCGGCCGGCGCCAGCGCCAGGCTCGCCAAAGACGCGGCGTTGATTTTCGCCACGCCCGCCGTGTACGCGGCCGAGGCGTTGGCGAAAGTGTCGCTTCCCGTGTGCTGGTCGGCGTAGTTCTCATCGGCCGTTGTGAACCGCACGGCGGCGTGCCTTCCTCATTGAACGGCGTGTGATCGCCGCCGCGCGCGAAGCGGTCGGCCCGGAAAATTGGATCGACCTTCATCGACGGCAGATAGCGCCAGCCGATCTCCCGGATGTAGCGCGCCACTTCACGCGAAGGCGAATCGTTCGGGTCTTCCGAAAACACGCGCACGCGATGGTTGTCGATGAAGCCGTTTCCCGCGCGCGCCCCGCCAATGATGTCGTTGTTCAGCACCGCGTCAATCGCTTGATTTTGCTCCTTCGCCTTGGCTGCATACAACGAACTTCCGATCAAGCCCTGCTCCTCGCCCGCGAACGCGACGAAGACGACGGTTTCCGCGAATTCGTACTGGCTCATGACGCGCGCCAGCTCCAGAATAGCGGCGGTACCGCTGCCATCGTCGTTGACCCCGGGAGCCGAGCGTTCGGATTGCGCTAAATCGAAGTGGGCTTCCTCCGACGCCGGCTTCCCGTCGCCCGCGTGCCCGAAATCGGCGGAATCGTAATGCGCGCTCACGATTAGCCTGCGATCAGGACGCCGCGCGCCCTTGAGCACGGCCACCACATTGACCAGTTCGACATCTCGAACCATCCGGCTTTGCTTTCTGACCCGGTAGGAATCAAAGCTCACGTCAAGCTTCGGGCTGTAGCTCTTGAACTCGCTCGAGATCCAACGGCGCGCCGCCCCAATTCCGCGGGTCGGGCTTTCCGTCTCGGAGAACACGTTGCGCGTTTCGAAGCTCTCCAGTTTCTTGAGCGTTGCCGCGATGCGATCCTGCGAAATGGAGTCGACGATCTTCTTGACCGTGGGGTTTATCCCTTTATATGCGCCCGCCGCGGCGCCAACCGTAAGAAGGAGAATCGCGAGATAGCTTTTCATACGCGCATTCAACGGATTATGCGATATCCTTCTCCCCAGCGGAGGAACATCCATGAGGACCGACTTTATCCTATTCACGGCGGCAATGTCCATTGCGGCGGCAAATGGGCAGAATCAAGTAAGCGTTCGTATTCTGCTGGGGACTTCCGACGCGCAGCCGACCCGTTGGGACGGATCGCTTCAGGCCCAGGGAGCGAAGATCGACTCTCTGGAACCTTGGCGGTTCGAAGGGGCGGACGCCATCACGGGGTCCGCCTGGCATATCGGAACGCATCCCGTAAGGCTATTCGGCGGCGGGTCGCAGGTGAACGGGGCGCCGATTCGCAATATCGTGGCCAACGGCGTCGTCGCGCGGCTCTCGGACGCCTCGGACAACGCGGTATTAAATGTCACGACACCGCAAGGCAACTTCGACTTGCGGTTGAACGAAATTCCGTATGGCGCCGGCGTGGCGAAACTGAATGGCCGGGCGTACGCCGATCGCGTCCCACCCACATCGCGGCTCACCGAATCGCCGGATGAAGAGGATTTCCCGTCGGCGGCGGCCGGAAAAGACGGCACTGTCTGGATCGCATACGCGATGTTCCGCCACAATCCGCAACACGACCGGTTGCGCGCCCGGCTGGAGACGCCCATCACTGATTTTTCGACGCTCAAGGCGCCGCCCGGCGGAGATCAGATCTTCGCGCGCCGTTATTCCGCCGGAAAGTGGGACCCGCCGATAGCCATCAGCGAACCGGGCGGCGACCTTTACCGGACCGCGATCGCGATTGATGGGCGCGGAAGACCGTGGGTCTTCTGGTCCGCTAACGTGAAAGGCAATTTCGATATTTTCGCGCGCGCGATTCAGAATGGAACACCGGGCCGCCAACTCCAGTTATCGCGGGATGCCGGTTCGGACGTGGACGCCGTCGCGACCACGGATTCGAATGGGAACGTCTGGGTAGCCTGGCAGGGTTGGCGAAATGGCCGCGCCGCGATTTTCGCCGCGACGCAACAGGGCGACGTGTTTAGTGCCGCCGCGGCCGTGGCGCGGTCGGCGGGCAACGAGTGGAACCCGGCGATTGCCGCCGATAAAACGGGCCGCGTAACCGTGGCCTGGGATTCCTACCGCGCCGGTAATTACGACGTGTATATGCGAACCGCCACCGGTCCGGCTTCCTGGGGACCGGAGAAGGCCGTCGCGGCCACGGCGCGATATGAGGCGTACCCTTCCATTGCCTACGACGGCTCGGGCCGGCTTTGGGTGGCATACGAGGAGGGCGGTCGCGGATGGGGCAAGGATTTTGGCGCATACAACACCGAAGGCGTGGCCGTGTATCAGGGCCGGCTGATCCGTATTCGCGGTTTCGAATCGGACGGGCGAGCGGTCGACCTGCCGTCGGACGTCGGAACCGTGCTGCCGGGCATCCCGACGTTGCACGCCGAAAAAGATGGAACGCAAGCGGGAAGCGGCGATCTCGATCCTAATCCGGAAGACGCGAAGAGGCGCTTGTCCAGCCGTCCAGCCACCAACCAGCAGAACCCGAAAAACACCATGCCGAGGCTCCTGGTCGATGCCTCGGGACGCATGTGGATGGCGTTCCGAAGCGCTCAACCGATCTGGTGGAACCCGATCGGCACCGTTTGGACCGAACACCTCGTTTCGTTCGACGGAGCGCGTTGGACGCCGCCGGTGTATTTGCCGCATACCGATAATCTTCTGGATAATCGTCCGGCGCTGGTTTCGATAAGGCCGGGAGAACTGACGATCGTCGGATCGGCGGACGGCCGCAGGCAATTCGAAATCGGTGAACGGAGGGGGCCAACGTCGAACGATCAGCCCGCGCCGCCGGAAGATCCTTACAACAACGATCTGTACGCGAATGAGATCGTGCTCGGGCCCGGGACGCAAATAACGCCCGTCGCCGCGGCAAAGCCTTCCACGCCCGAAGGGGCTGCCGCGGATTCGATTGAATCCGCGGCGGTGCGCCGCATGCGGGATTATCGCGCGCCTTCCAGTGGATTGCGGCTGGTGCGCGGCGAATTCCATCGCCATAGCTCCATCTCGATGGACGGCGGTTTCGACGGTTCCATTTTCGATCAGTTTCGCTACATCCTGGATGCGGGATCGCTCGATTGGGTGGGCTGCTGCGATCACGATAACGGCGGCGGCCGCGAATACTCGTGGTGGATTATCCAGAAGCTGACGGATATCTACTATTCGCCCGGCAAATTCGTTCCGATGTTCAATTATGAGCGGAGCGTCGCGTATCCGGAAGGGCACCGCAACGTGATCTTCGCGCGGCGCGGCATTCGCACCCTGCCGCGGCTGCCGATTTCCGGAATCGACGCGCCAGGGCACGCGCCCGACACGCAGATGCTGTACAAATATCTCAAGTACTTCAACGGAGTCGTGGCATCGCACACCAGCGGCACCAACATGGGGACGGACTGGCGCGACAACGATCCCGAAGTGGAGCCGGTGGTCGAGATTTATCAGGGCGACCGGCAGAATTACGAGATGCCGGATGCGCCGCGGTCGAATTCGGAGAAGGATTCGATTGGCGGCTGGCGACCCAAGGGCTTCGTGAATAATGCGTTCGCCAAGGGCTACCAGCTTGGATTTGAGGCGAGTTCCGACCACGTTTCGACGCACATGAGCTACTGCAACATCTTCGTGAAGGACGCGTCGCGAGAATCGGTGCTGGACGGGTTGAAGAAACGGCACGTTTATGGCGCGACGGACAACATCCTTGCGGATGTCCGCAGCGGAACACACATGATGGGCGACGCGTTTTCGACCTCGTCCCGGCCATCGCTGCAGGTGAAGCTTACTGGAACGTCGAAGTTCGCGAAAGTGCATGTGATCAAAGACAACAACTACGTGTATTCGATTGAGCCGAAGTCGGCTGAGGTTTCGTTTTCCTGGATGGACGGCGCTGCCGTGCGGGGCAAGACCAGCTACTACTATGTGCGCGGCGAGCAAGACAACGGCGAGATCGTGTGGGTGTCGCCGATGTGGATCGCCTACAAGTGAAGTTGTGGCGCGGACACTCATGTGGACACAGGTTTTTGCAGCTCCGAAGAAGTGTCCACACGAGTGTGGACACGGCAGACACGAGTGTCCGCGCCACATTGCTCATCCTGTTTGCTGTCCCCGCTCTCTTCGCGCAGGAAGCCCAGCAGGGCTCCCTCACCGGCTTTGTTTCGGATGCCTCGCGCGCGACGATGCCGAACGCCGAAGTCGTGGTTACCAACAAAGGCACCAATCTTTCGCGCCGGGCGCGGACAAGCGGCGCGGGCCTATACACTTTCGTCGGGCTCGACCCGGGCGCGTATACCTTGCATGTTGCGGCTGCCGGCTTCAAAACTCAGGAACGGCCGGAGATCCAGTTGGACACCGGCGCAAGCGTGCGCGTGGATTTCACCATGGAGATCGGCGCGGCCAGCGAGACGGTGACTATCGCCGCCGACGCTCCCATTCTGAAAACCGAGTCCGGCGAAGTTTCAACGCTAGTCTCCGGCACGCAAGTGACGGAACTGGCGCTCAACGGCCGCAACTTCACGCAGTTTCTGGCGCTCGGAACCGGCGTGGTCTCCCAGCAGACCGGACATCAGATGGGCCTTGGGCAGGAAGGCAATCCGCTGATGTCGGTGAACGGCGGCCGCATTTCAATGAATAAGTTCACCTTTGATGGCACGCTCGCCATGGACACCGGCGGCAACCGCGGAGTGGATGTGTTTCCTCCGATGGAAGCGATCGGCGAAATCTCCATGCAGAAATCGAACTACAGCGCGGATTCGGGCGGGTTCGGATCGAGCGTAGTCAACGTGGTTACCAAATCCGGAACGCAGCAATTCCACGGGGATGTCTACGAATATTTCCGAAATGACGCGTTGGACACTCGCAATTTCTTCTCGAACAGCCGGCAAATCATCCGGCAGAATAATTTCGGCTACACGCTCGGCGGCCCATTTTTCATTCCCGGCCATTACAACACCGGCAAAACCAAGGATTTTTTCTTCTGGTCGGAATCCTGGTATCGCCGCGTAGGCCCGCAGATCGACAGCTTCACGGCGCCTCCGGTCAGCGTGTTCAACGCGCTCGTACCAACGGAGGCGATGAAGACAGGCGACTTCAGCGCGCTACTGCCGAAGACGATTATCAAAGATCCCAGTGGCAACGCATATCCCAACAACGCGATTCCGCCGAGCCGGATCGATTCCAATGCGCAGATTATTTTGCGAACGTTTTATCCGTCGCCAAATTTCGCGGGCGCTCAAAATTTCACGTTCAACACGGCTTCGTTTACGCGATACCGCGAAGAACTGATCCGCGCCGATCATTATTTCAGTCCGAACTGGATCTGGACGGCGCGCTACGCGCAGGATTCCTGGATGCAAGATCAGAGCGTCCTGCGCCCGAGCAGTACCACGCTGCCGACGATTCCAGGCCTGTTCCTCAAGCCGGGAAAGAACCTGGTGAGCAAACTGACCACTGTTATTAGCCCTACGGCTATCAATCTCTTTACCTTCGGCTATTCGGAGAACAAGATCACGAGTACGCCGCGTGGCGGCCAAAAGCCCGCCGGATTCAATGTACCGGAGGCTTTTCCGTCCAACCAGTACAATGCCGTTCCCGACATCGTACTGTCGAACGGCTATGCGGGTATTGGTATTGGCAGCCCCCTACGGAACAGCAATCCCCTGTTCACGTTTAAGGACGATTTCTCCTGGACTCGCGGCGGCCACACCATTAAAGCGGGAACCGAGATTCTCTATCACCGGAAGAACGAAATTAATTACGCCAACGAACAGGGGACGTTCAATTTCAATGGCGGCGTAACGGGCTATTCGGTTTCCGATTTTCTAATCGGCCGGGCATTCACGTACACCGAGAACGGAACGGATATCGGCGCCGAGACCGAAGCCAGCGACACCGAATTTTACGTGCAGGACGACTGGAAGGCTTCGACGAGCCTGACGCTCAACATGGGCGTGCGCGGCTACCTCGTACATGGCGGCAATGGAGGCGCGGCCGTGGCAAACGATATTTCGGCTTTTGTGCCCGGACTGTTCGACCCCGCGAAAGCGCCGCCAATTACCGCCGCTGGAACTCTGGCGCCGGAGACGGGCGACGCGCTCAACGGAATCATCACGCCGGGTAATACCAAAGGCCTCGATCTCGGCCGCGGCTTGAAACAAAACAACACGGCATGGGGGCCTCGATTCGGATTCGCCTGGGCGCCCGGATCCCACAATACGGTCGTCCGCGGCGGCTACGGTATCAATTATTTTTGGGGTACCGACGCGGATTACGGCTTGCGCGTCAACCCGCCGTTCACTCAATCGGTCAGCATTCAAAATACGCTGTTTAGCAATCCGCTGGGCGGGCCTAATCGCATTTTTCCCCCGAGCGTGACGTCGCCCGATGTATTCAATCGCTTGCCTTCGGTGCAATCCTGGAGCCTTAACGTTCAGCGCGAGATTATTCGCAACACCAGTCTTGAAATCGGGTATGTCGGCACGCGAAGCAATCATCTTCCCCGCACGCTACAGCTAAATCAAGCCTTTCCGAATTTTCCCGCCACGCTCAACGCCAACTTGCGGAGGCCTTACCCTGGCTACGGGCCCATCTCATACAACGAGAACAGCGCGGTATCGAAGTAACACGGTTTGCAAGCTTCGTTGATCCGTCGTTTCACGCACGGGTTCCTGTTTCAAGCTTCGTACACGTTCTCAAAAGCGCTGGGCAACCCCGAGGGAATGCCCCTCGATTCCGCGAATAAGGATCTCGACCATGGAGTTCTCAGCCTTGATCGCACGCACGTATTTACCGTCAACTACGTCTGGGAACTACCGTCGTTTTTGAAGGGCTGGCAGCTTTCCGGGATCGTATCGTTTCAGAGCGGCCTGCCGATCAACGTCACGCAAGCGGGCGATGCCGCGAATTTCGGCGGCAACACCGGTGCGCAGCGGCCGAATCTCACGGGCGATCCCAATGCGGATTTGGGCGCGAGTTTGAATCGATGGTTCAACACGGCGGCGTTCCAGATCGTAACGCGCGGGATCGGAAACGCGCCCTTCGATTCGACGCGCGGACCGGGGATCGCGAATTTCGATATCAGCCTGATTAAAAACTTCAAGCCCGTCGAGCGCGTGCGGATGCAGCTTGGAGTCGAGACTTTCAACACAGTCAATCACCCGCAGTTCGAGGGCGTCGGCAACCAACTCGGAAGCGCGACGTTCGGAGTGGTGACTTCCGCGCGGGATCCGCGAATACTGCAGTTGCGGGTGAAGATTTCGTTTTAGGGCCGGACGATCGAACCATCCAAACGGCGATCGTTGCCTCTACTCCCGCCCGCGCCTTGATACGGGAACTTAGCCGCGAGCTTCTCATCGAGATCGATGCCCCATCCGGGACGATCGCTCGCATACATGTATCCGCCCGAAATCTCCGGCGCGCCCGGAAACACGTCCCGAACGGTTTGCGAGAAAAAGTTCTGTTCCTGAATGCCGAAGTTGTAAGATGCCAGATCGAGACGCAGGTTCACGGCGTGACCGACTGGGGACACGTTCCCGGGCCCATGCCACGCCGTTCTCACGCCGAACATTTCACACGTCGCCTGAATCTTTTGCGCCAGGCTCAAGCCCCCGATCGCCGAGATGTGGATGCGGATGAAATCGATCCACCGGTTCGCCACCAGGGGCAGCCACTCGTTGCGATTTACGAACAGCTCGCCCATCGCGAGCGGCGTGCTGGTCTGCTGCCGCAGTATCTGGAACCACTGCACGTCCTCGGGCGCGAGCCCATCCTCCAGGTAAAACAGCCGGTGCGGTTCCACCGCCTTCGCGAGCACCATCGATTGCGCGGGCGGCACGCGCTCATGCACGTCGTGGATCAGATCGACGTCGAAGCCAATCTTCCGGCGCAAGTAATCGAACATTTTGATGGTGTTGTTTACATACGGCGTCGGCTCGAAAACGGGCGAGGGCGGTACTCCGCGCGGGCGCGCTTTTTCCGTCTCGGCGGCGGTTGGATTCGCCACCCCGTATCCCGAAAATCCAGGCACGGCAAGCTGCACGCGCACGTGCCGGTACCCCTCGGCCATATACTTTCGCACCTGATCTTCCAGATCTGGCAGCTCTTTGGATGCGGCATGGGCGTACAACGGGACCGCCGTCCGCACCTTTCCGCCCAGCAGCTTGTACACCGGCATGTTGGCGCGCTTGGCGCAGATATCCCACAGCGCGCCGTCGATCCCCGACAATGCGTTGTTCAACGTCACGCCGCTGCGGAAGTAAGAAGAGACGTAGGCCGATTGCCAGATGTCCTCGATGTCTTCGGGATTCTTCCCCATCACGAACGGCTTGAGATAATCCTCGATCGCGGCCGCCACGGCGAGGGGGCGCTCCCGATGCGTCGCGCAGCCGAGTCCGTACAATCCCGGCTCGCTCGTGAGAATTTTGACGATCGCTAATTGATCGCCGCCCGGTTGCGTCAGGATGGTCTTCACATCGGTGATCTTCAACGGGGGCAATCCACGCGAGGAGTTTTGCGCGGCGGCTAGCACCGGCGCGGCGCCAACGATTTTGAGTGCGTTGCGGCGGTTCATTGAAGCAGTGTACCGCCGAAGCGCAATAACAATGGGAACAAGCGCTCGCTAATCGGTCAAGTCGCCTTTGTCTTGTTCCACCCGCGCCACAAGCTATTTCCGATTCAGTTCGATCACCGTTACGCTCGCGCGCGGGAACGTATACGTGAACTGCGCGCCCGCGATTTCCATTCCGATTTCGACCGGATGAACCGCCTCGGGCCGCATCTCATCGTTCGTCTGGTAGATGCTCAAACCCGAAAGCGTCTGAATGCGCGCGCGCTTCGCGAGCGGGAATCCAGCCACGTGAATTTGCGCCGGAAGATCCCGGTCCAAATGGCGATTCACGCAGAACATGGTCAACTTATCCCCGCCCCGATTCACCGCCGACACGACATCGAGATACGGAACCTTCTCGATCTCCGGAAGCCGCGTATTGCCGTCGTGAATGTCGTAGGTTTCCACGCTGTTGCGCGTCTCCACGGGCGTCACGGCATCCGCATTCGAGTACATTCGGAATGCCCAGTAAGCCGGAACCGCATACACGCGTCCCCGCTTTTTCCAGATGCCTCCGAATTCGATGAGGCCGGTCATGTCGGACACTTGCGTGAAATTCGCGACGCGCATCAGCGTGTTCAAAAATCCCGCCGTGCAGAGGGCGCCTCCCAGGTTGCTGAATTGAGGAACGCGATCCGGCTGGCCGTGGAACAGCCATTCCGTGAACGCGATATTGACGCGGCCTTTGGCTTGAGGGTCGGCATCGATTTGCGCTTCCATATCGCGCAAGCGCCGCTCCAGCTCAACCGGCAGCGCGAGCGAAGATTCCGCCAGAAACTCGGGCGATGGATCCTTGCGCCGCACGCCATCGTCGCGCACGACGAAATGCGTCGAGAGGAAATTGAAATCCGCCGCGTTGGCCAGTTGCGCGGCATTCCAATCGTGGAAGCGGTCGGGGTCCGCGCCGGTGGCGATCAGGCGCGCGCGCTTATCGACGCCGTGAATCGCATCGGCAAATTCTTTGGTGCGCGCGGCGACCCGGGCCAGCGTCGGGTAGCCAATCTGAAAATCGCCCCACAATTCGTTGCCTAATTCCCAAAGCAGGCCGCCCGATTTATCGCCCCAGTGGCCGTTCACGTACCGCACCCAGTCCGCCGCTTCACCCGGCGAGCCGGTGCCAAGGTTCAGCGCGATCTGCGGTTGAGCGTCGATCAACTGGCAGAAGCGGAGGAATTCGTCCGTCCCGAACGTGTTGTATTCCGGGATTCCCCAGGCGATGTTGAGCATGCCGACCCGCTTATCGGGCGGACCAATGCCGTCGCGCCAGTGATAAGCGGACGTGAAATTTCCGCCAAAACGCACGATGGGAGTTTTCAAATTGCGCGAGAGATCGACCATCTCGCGATCCAGCCCATCGACGTTATCGGCGGGCAGGAGCGCCGCTTCATCGATCAACGCGCGGCTTTCGTCCGAAAGTGCGATGACGAAATCGGCGGGCTCGAGCGGGGCGATTTGGCCCGCGGGTACGTCGAGCTTGAAATCGTAGCGGGCCCAATTGGGCCCGGTGAGATGGATCTGTTGGCGCGCGAAAATCTTATCCGGGCGATTGCGTCCACGCAGGGAAACTTCCACTTCCGGGGGGCCGCCTACGTGCTTCACGTAGAGGCTCCCGATGTATTTTAACGTGCGATACGCGGGCAAGTAGACGCGCTGCCGCACGCCGGTCTGCTTGCCGGGAAGAGCCATCACCAGCAGCGATCGCGCGGAATTCGCGGCATCGTTCCAGCGCGGTTCGTAGCGGGAGCCTTGCGAATAGTCGAGCGGTTCCCACGGCAGGGGAAGACCCATTTGCGAGGACCGCACCAGCGAAGGCTCGGCTTCGGTCATGCGGCGGATGCCGGCGGCGCTCCAAAGATTCTCTTCGAAGCTCGGGTTCTCCAGGATCTCGGCCCACAGGCCGTTGTAAGTGGAGTTGCCGATCGGCTCCAGAAAAGTTCCGTAAATGGCGCGCGGGATTTGATAGGCGGCGGGCTTCGAGGCGTCGACCTCGATTGTGGTTTGGGCATGGAGTGTAACTGCAAGCCCGATAGCGACGATGCTGATTTTCATAACGGACAATTCCAGATCAATGCTGCAAAAGCTTGATAAATACGCCGCCAACCACCGACCGCGCTTGGAATCCTTGCTGTTTCGCCGTGATGGTGTCGTACCAATCCGTCAGAGGCACGCGGCTCGGAGAATCGTTCATGAAGCGGTACACCGGCTGCATGAATACTTCGAAATCAGATTTCGAATCGGCCATGCTTGCCGACCACACCAGCCAGTCAAGCTTGGTATAGCTTTTGCGGCTATCCAAAGGCAATCCAAATTCGTTCTGTCGCGTCTTGTAATAAGCGATTTCCTTTTGCGCAACCGCCGCGGGAAACAGATTCAGCCCGAGCAAACGGTCCCACACCAGGTTGTATTTCTGGCTCCAGGTTCCCGGCTTGTCGAAGGTCAGGCGGTAGTGATCGCCATCGTCCGCCATCTTCATCCATTGCGCGACGAAGCTCTTGGCCGTGTTCCGGTACTGCTCGGCTTCGGCTTTATGCCCGGTGCTTTCTCCTAGCTGCGCGAATGCTCCCAGCGCGACGATGGCCTTGAGCGACAGATTGGCGTTGTGCGCCAGATGTCCGGCGAAATCGTCCGTGCAAAGCTGGTTCTCGGGATCGAGTCCTTTCTCCTTCAGATAATTGGCCCACTTCGCCAGCACGGGCCAATACTTCGCGGCATAGTCCGCCTTGCCTTCGGCTCTTTCGAGAGCGGCCATCAAAAGGATCATGTTCGCGCTTTCTTCGACGGGCATTTGATTCTCTTCGGTCTTCTCGCCGCCGCCGTAAACCTGTCCGTCGGCGAGCGGATACGTGCCAAGATCGTGCGGTGCAAACGGGAAGCGCCATCGCGGCATGCCGGCGTATTCGAGCACCGGCGCAAGCGTCGCTTTCAAAAGCTCGGGGTTGAAATAAAGCAACTGCGGAGCGGCGGGATAGATCACATCGACCGTCGCGATGCAGCCGTTGCTGAAGTTTTCTTTCGGAAACATCAGCGGCGTGCCATCGAGATCGGCCACGAGTTTCTGCGCGGCAATTCCCTGCCGGTACGCGAGAGCGGTGAGGGTCGCGTAGGCGGGACCGCCCGCGTGACGCGAATCGGCCATCAGCTTTTCATCGAACTGCTCGGCGCGCGCGCTCAATTTTTCGTAATCCCGGAGTCCGTCGCGAATCAGGTCTTCGGTATCCGCGCCGTTTCGTCTCCAATACGGCCGCAAGCGCCGGTAGAAGTACTCGATTGAAAATAGCTCGTCATACGCCAGCATCAGGTGGCGCGAAACAGGCGCCGCGCCCACCTCGCCCATGTCGAAATCCCAAACCAGCGCGGGCCGTTGATCGCCCGCCTCGCGCGGCATTCGCAGATCGTCGGAATCGGGGACCGTTCCCGATTTTTGAAACGATGCAACCGCGGCGCGGGAACTCGATATCGCGCCGGAGCCGCCTTGATCGGGAGAAGTTGCGAGATAAAGGTAGCCCCAATCGATCCGCAAATTGTCGCCGAATTTCTTCAACACCGGCTGTTCGCGAGATCCGATGCGGAGCACCGTCAGGTCGCCAGTCGCATTGCCAAGCTTGGCTCGCGATGCGATAACGTCCTGTTCGGGCGTGTTCACGGCGAGCGTGCCCGGCGCATCGAAATAAATTCCAACCGCGTGCGGATGGCTGTCGATCGACTTCACTTGCCACGCGATATAGGTGATGGGGCGCGAAAGGATATCGAGATCGCCCGGCAGCAGCGGCGTCAAGAACGTCAGTTCCGCATGGACGCCCTGGCCTTCGAATTCGTAGATCGTTCGCGTGGGCAATACGGTCTCGGAGATTTGCGGGAAGGTTGCGCCGTTGCGCGGCTCGGTTCCCATGAGCCGGTAGGTTTGGCCATCGATGCGGATCAGGCTGGTGAGCGGTTGGACGGCGCCGGTCCAATGCTTGGTGGGCGCGTCGTTCAGGTGGTCGGACATCGACCACACGCTGAAATATGGATCGCAGGCGATCAGGGGCGTCGCTGGCGGCCGGAAGGCTTTCTGCTGCGCGGTCAATAGGGCCGCGAAGACAACGACAAGAGCGGGAATCCTGAGTTTAATCACGAGGATTCTGTTATATCAGACTAAAAGTAAAATTTGGCCCCAAGCTGAATAATGCGCGGATCGTGAAAGCTGGTTACCTGTCCATAAACGCTCGAACCGAGCGAAGTGTTGACGTTGAACGGATTCGCGTGATTGAACACGTTGAATGCTTCGCCGCGAATCTGCAAGCGCATGCTCTCGTGGAACTGAACGTTCTTGAATAGCGAAACATCCCAGCGCTGCAATCCGGGTCCAGTGACGATACTGCGGCCTGCGTTGCCCGGACGGATCGCACCGGCGGGAACCTCGACCAGACATCCCGGGTTAAACCACTGATAGGTTTGTTGAGGCGCATTCACGTTCGGGTTGCAGGCCCAGTCGGGGCGGTTCGACGCCGAACTCGCGCCAATGATGCCCAGTCCGGCTGCGTCAAGGCTGTTCACGTCGCCTGGGTTGAGCGGCAAGCCGGTCATCATCTGCGTGATCCCGGAAATTTCCCATCCTCCCAGCATGCGGCCCGCGATGCCGGTTTGCTTCGCAAAGAACGGAATATCGTACACGTAGCTTGCGGTGAAGACGTGCGTGCGATCGAATTGCGCTTTGCCGTATTCGCCTTCATGGAAGTTATAAGTGTTCTGCGGCGCGCTCGAACGGTCGCTGCGGTTATCGGTAAGGTTTTTTGAAAACGTGTAAGCGAGAGTAAAGAGCGAATTTCCGGCGAACCGCTTTTCAAGCGACGCCTGAAGGGAATGATAGTTGGAATTGAACCAGGTCTCGATCGAATTGATCGCGGCGTAGCCTTGGTAAGGCCGGAGCAGATTGAGCAATGGCGTGTTCGCCGACGTAAACTGCGTGCCGGGCGGCACGAGTCCCGACGACACGGCAAGCCCCGGCGGCACTTCGTTGATGTCCGCGATTCCGATCAGATGCGTGCCCTTGCTGCCGTAATAGCCGACGTCGGCAAGCCAGTTTCCGCCGAACTGGTGTTGAAAGTCAAGGCTCCAATCCTGCGTGTAGGGAGTCTGATAGTTCGACGGCGTCCCATGCAGAACCTTGGGCGAGAGCGAGATGTTAGGCGTCCCCGAGGTCGGATTGTCGAGTTGCGTATTCACAATATTGATGTTGTTCACGTACGGCGGATTGGAGAAAATATTCTGCTCGTAGATGCCGTACAGAATCGAATCGTAGAAAATCCCATAGCCGCCGCGGATGGAGGTCTTGCCCGTGCCGGTGGGGTCCCAGGCGACTCCGAACCGCGGAGCGAAATTCTTTGTGGGCGAATTCGCCACCTGTTTTCCGTATTGCGAGGAGGAGTTGTTTACGACGATGCCGTTGAGCGGGTCGCCGGGCGCGCCGGCGACGATATTGCCGGTCTTCGGATCGATCCGCGGCGCTTTCGATGCGTTGTAAGCGGCGGGATCGAAATTGGTCAGCAGTTTGTTGTCGTCATAAGGCTGCTGGAAGTACGAATAGCGCAAACCGATGCTGAAGGTAAGATTGGGCCGGTACCGGAAATCGTCTTGCGCGTAAAATTCGTACTGGCGCGCATGGATATTCGGGGTCAAATCGAGAGAAGCCTGGTTGAAGTTGGAAACGGTTCCCAAGAGGAAATTGGCGAATGCCTGTTGGTACGCGGTTGCGCCCGCGGGCCGCGGAGTCGAAACGAAGCTGAACGATCCGGTGTTGGGGCCGCCATTATTCTCGGTCTTCTGATATAGGTTTAACGAACCGCCAAACTTGACCGTGTGGCGCCCAAGAATTTTAGTTGCATTGTCGAAAATCTGATGATTACGATTCACATCGACATACGGACCGAAACCCGTGATGCTCGTTCCGCCGCTAAACGTCAGCGAGGGAATGCGGGCCAGCGTCGGAGTGAACGGCAGGTTCAATTTGACGTCCGGAGAATTGGCGGAACCGATTAACCCGGTCACGCTGCTGAGAATCGCGCCGTAGGAATACATATAGCCCGCTTCGTTCAGCCAAGTGGGCGTGAGCGTTGAAGTGCCGCGGAAGACCCAGCTATGGCCGGGCGAATTCGTACTCGTGTTTTGAACTCCCGGCAGACCCGCGCCGGAGAAGAGACCGTTCGCCTCCTGCGTCGGGATATAGTCGGTCAGATAGCGTCCCGAAAGGGCCAGTTTGGGACCGAATATATGATCGACCTTGTATAGCTCCTGACGAGCGTTGAACTGATTGCGGAGCGACACAAACACCGAGTTATCCAGTGGAGATCCGCTTTGAGTCTTGTTGAAGATGTCCTTTAAGTACGCTTGCGCAACCGGACTGATGTTGGTTATCTGGCTCGCCGTTTGCGCACAGTTGCTGCCGCTCGTGGCGACGCATACAGGCGTCGGGAAAATTCCCTGCTTTTCCCCATCGGTCGGCGCGACCACCTGCTGGGTGCCATAGGTGATTACTCGGCGAAACTCCTGCGAGAAGAAGAAAAACGTCTTGTTCTTGTCTTTGTTGTAGTAGCGCGGGATGTAGATGGGGCCGCCAACGGTGTAGCCGAAATCATTATACCGGAGCGGCGGAACTTTCGCTTTGCCGTCGGTTCCGACGTTCACTCGGCGCGCATTATTGAACCAGTTGTTGGCGGCGAACGCGTCGTTGCGATCAAACTCGTATGCATCGCCGTGAAACTGGTTGGTACCCGATTTTGTCACGACGTTGATTTGGCCGCCGCCGCTTCTCCCGAACTCGGCCGTATACAGGCCGCGCAGCACTTTGAATTCGGCAATCGCGTCGATGCTGGGATAATTCAGCAGCGTTACGTTCGCCCCGCGATCCACGTTGTCCGCGCCATCGACGGTCCAGTTGTTTTGCGAGTTGCGACTTCCATTGATCGAGAAGTTGACCGTGTTGGTGCTGCCAAACGGATTGGACGTCCCGATGTACACCTGATCGTCGGCGTTGGAAGTGACGCCGGGCATCAGGGCGACCATCTGCTCATAGTTGCGATTGTTGAGCGATAACTCGCGGACCTGCTGGCCGGAGATCAGGTTCGACGCCTCGGCGGTCTGAGTCTGGACTTCGATGGTAGCTTCGCGGATGGTCACCTCTTGCGTGACATCGCCCACCTCGAGTGAGAAGTTCTGGGTCAGCTTGTCATTGACGTTCAGCTTGATGTCCGTGTGGCTCGCTTTTTTGAAGCCCTTGGCTTCTACGGCGACTGTGTAATTTCCGATGTCGAGCAGCGGCGCCGAATAGTTCCCGCTCGAATCCGACTGAACGTTCTTGGCGACGTTCTTATCGGTGTTGGTGACGGTAACGGAAGCGCCCGATACACCGGCCCCGGATGCATCTTGCACCGTGCCGGCGATGCTCCCGGTGACGCTTTGAGCTAAAAGGGGAGCGGCTGCGATTGCGAGCACGATGAAACAGAGACGAAGCGTTTTTCCTTGAAGCATATTAGTCAGTAAGATACCACCGTTGGTTTTGCACTCGTATGTGGCGCGCGCAGCTCACTCTTGCGTGCAAGAGTGCGTGCGCCACAAAAACCACTCAGCTATACTTCGATTTCCGCATGGATCGCCGTAATTTCCTTGCCACGCTGCTCGGGTATGGACTGCTGCCCCGCATGCCGGGGGAAATACCCGCGCCGTCGTTCGTCGATGTTACCGCGCAATCCGGCGTGAAGTTCCATTGCTCGGCATCCCACACGTCGCAAAAGTATTTGATCGAAAGCATGGTGGGAGGCGTGGCCATATTCGATTCCACGGGCGACGGCAATCTCGATCTGTTTTTCGTTAATGGCGCGGCACTGCAAGACCCGATGCAAGCGGGCAAGATGCCCGATAAATCCGATCCGCGCTATTGGAATCGCCTGTACCGTAATAACGGCGACGGCACGTTCACCGATGTGACGGAGAAGGCCGGTGTCCGAGGCCACTCCTACGGCATGGGTGTCGCGACCGGCGATTACGATAACGATGGCCACCAGGATATCTACGTCACCAATTACGGACGCAACATTCTTTATCACAACAACGGCGACGGCACATTTACCGATGTGACGGAGAAGGCCGGCGTCGGCGCGGGCGGTTGGTCGGCAAGCGCTTGTTTCGTCGATTACGATCGCGACGGCAAGCTGGACCTGATTGTCAGCCGGTACGTGGAATGGGATATCCGCAAGAACCCGTGGTGCGGCGATCAATCGAAGAATTTCCGCGCCTACTGTCATCCGGACGTATTCAAACCGGCCGCGCACATTTTGTACCGCAACAACGGCAACGGTACGTTTACCGACGTCAGCGGGAAGGCGGGTTTTTCGAAACTTCCCGGCGCGGGTTTAGGCATTGCCGTGAACGATTTCGACCTGGATGGATGGCCGGATATCCTGATCGCCAACGACGCCCGTCCGCAGCAGTTGTTCCGCAACAATCGCGACAGCACGTTTAGCGAAATTGGCGTACGGACCGGCTTGGCGTATGACGAAGACGGCAAGACCTATTCAGGCATGGGAGTGAGTTTCGAAGATTACGATAACGACGGCAGGCCCGACGTGTTTATCGATAATCTCTCGAACCAACGCTACGCCCTTTATAGAAACAGCTCCGGATTTTTCGACTACACGACGAATTCAAGCGGCGTTGGCGCCATAACGACTCTGCATTCGGGATGGGGGGCTCAATTCATCGACTACGATAACGACGGCTGGAAGGATCTTTTCGTGGCGCAAGGCCATGTGATGGATAATATCGAACTGACCCAGCCGGCGCTGCGATACCGCGAACCGCTGCTGCTCATGCGTAACGCGAACGGGCGGTTTCAGGACGTTTCCGCGCAATCCGGCGCGCCATTTCGCATTCCGCTGGCGGCCCGCGGGGCGGCTTTCGGCGATCTGAATAACGATGGATTTATCGACGTGGCCATCAACTGCAACGATGGCGACGCCATGATCCTGCGGAACGAGGGTAACTCCAGGGGCAATGCGAATCGTTGGCTGACGGTCGATACAGTAGGGACGACGAGCAACCGCGACGGAATCGGAGCTCGCGTCCACATCGTTGGCGAATCCGGCCTGCATCAGTACGGAATGGTGGGAACCGGGGGCAGTTACATGTCGAGCGGCGACAAGCGCGTCCACTTTGGGCTGGGCCGGGATGCAACCGTCGCGCTACTCGAAATCACTTGGCCAAGCGGCACGGTGCAACGCCTGGAAAAGATTCCATCGAATAGGATCGTGAAAATCCGCGAAACGGAAAGGAAATAAACAGTACGTACGCGGCGCTCCAGGGAGCCGGATTGGGGACATATTTATTGACACATGTTTGAAATACAAGTTAAATAAGAGACAGTTCCGCTGCACCGAAGGGGTTGCAAATATGTCCAGAAAATCAATCGCCCGCGTCGGCTCCCGGATTAGTTCCGGTTTCGTCCTGCTAGTCGCGGCGTCCGGCTTTGTTTTTGCCCAAACCAATAATGGCGCCATCGCCGGGAACGTCTTGGATCCAACGGGAGCCGCCGTGGACGGCGCCACCGTGACCGCTACAGATACCGCGACGGGCCGGACTTTAACAACCACGGCAGCCGCGGGTTCGTACCGGTTCCCTTCCTTGTTGATTGGAACGTACGACGTAACTGCGTCCGCCCCGGGTTTTAGCAATTCGAAGCAGACCGGCGTGAACGTTTTGGTCAGCTCCACCGCCGCGGTTAATCTAACGCTGACGGTAGGCGATGTAGCGCAATCGCTAACCGTTTCCGCCGAGGGCACTTCGATTCAATCGGAAAGCTCCGATATCGGCACGACAGTCGATACCCATCAAGTTGTCGAGTTGCCGCTGGCGCTCGGCGGCGTGGGCGCGATGCGATCGCCCGAAGCTTTTGTGTTCCTCACTCCGGGGGCAACCGGTCCCGGCACGGGCAATAGCAACAATGGGATTTTCATTTCGAAGATCGGAGGCGGGCAAAATTTCGGGAACGAAATTCTGCTCGATGGCGCGAGCATTCTGAGAACCGAAAATGGCTCGTCGTTCGACGAGGCCGCGCCTTCGGTCGAAGCGATTCAGGAGTTCCGCGTTATCACATCTACTCTTCCCGCCGAGTACGACCGCACCACCGGCGGCGTCGAAAGCTTCACGATCAAGAACGGCGGCAACCACTATCACGGAACGGTGTACGACATTTTCCGGAACGACGATCTCGATGCGAACACCTGGTTCAACAACGCCCGCCTTGCTAAATGCGCTCCGGGCGACGCCGTTTGCCAATCGAACAACGCAAGGCCAAAGGACAAGAAGAACGATTACGGAGTCAATTTAGGCGGCCCCGTTTGGATTCCCAGGATCTACAACGGCAGGGACAAGACGTTTTTCTTTTTCAATTGGGAGCAGTATCAGGAAAAACGGGGTGGCACTAACACTGGCAACGTCCCCACGATCGCCGAGCGCGGCGGAGACTTCTCCGCGATTTTGACAAACAATCAGATCGGGACCAACCCATGCAACGGAACGCCTATTTTTGCCGGTCAGATTTTCGATCCCGCAACGCAGACGCAGGGACCTGGCGGCGTTCCGTGCCGTACCGCTTTCCCGGGAAACATCGTCCCCGCGAACCGCCTTTCGGCTATCGCCAAGAATTTTTTGGCTTACTATCCCCAGCCGACCGGCCCGGGAATCATCAATAACTACACGCATAGCGATTCGAATCCTCTGTTCAACACGACATACCAAATCCGCATCGATCAGAACTTTTCGGATAAGAGCAAGGTGTATGCGTCTTACTCCTCCCGCGAAAACGCCCGCTATACCGGCACTCGCATCTATCCCGATCCCGTGGATCCCAACGGCTGGAATCAGGATTTCATTACTCATTATGCGCGAGTAGGCTGGGATTACGTCTTTACGCCCACTGTGTTGAATCACCTCAATGTCGGTTATAACCGCACCAACAGCATCAACTTCACGCCAGCCGTTTTACAGGCGAGCGCGACTAACTTCAGTTGGGCCGCGAAGCTCGGTCTGCAAAATATCACCGGCGCGGTTGGGCACCAATTCCCCAACGTGAACCTCGGCGAGGGCATTCCACGACTCGGTACGGGTAACAACGACGACAACGTCGACAACGGCGAGCGTTTCAACGAGTCCTTAAGTTGGACCAAAGGCAAGCACAGCCTGGAATTCGGCGTCGATTTGCGGAATCAGTTGTATTCGACCTTTTCCCAAGGGACGGATAGCGGCGTGTACAACTTTGGACGGGCGCAAACCGCCGCCACGCCCAGTCTTACTTCTAACTCCGGCAACGGCGTCGCAAGCTTCCTGTTGGGAGATGTGGGAGGCGCGAGCCGCCAGATTACTGGGCACATCGCGCGGTGGACACAGCCTTATTTTGCCGTGTTCGTAAAAGACGATTTCAAGGTACGTCCGAACCTGACGTTGAATCTTGGCATGCGTTGGAATCTGGACTTCCCACGCTCGGAATCACACAACGATACTTCAAACTTCAGCCCCACGGCGCCGAATCCGGCCGCGAACGGCATCCCCGGCGCGCTGGTTTTCGGGAATCTCTGCAAGTGCAACGCGAAGTGGGCCGACACTTATTACAAGGCTTTTGCGCCGCGGTTCGGCTTCGCTTGGACGCCAGGCATCCTAAGTAACTCGCTTGTGGTTCGCGGCGGCTACGGAATTTTTTACTCGCCCCTTCAATACACCGATTTCGGCGGCAATCAGCAGCAGGGGTACTCGGCGAGCCCTAACTTGAATAGCGTAGACAATTTTACCCCGCGTTTCCAGTGGGATTCCGGTTTTCCGAACGTGGTACTTCCTCCAAACTTCGATCCGAGCCAAACCAATGGCCAGGGCGGCACTAACTACATCAAACCGGCGTATGGGCGTCCGGGCTTGATTCAGAGTTGGAGTTTACAAGTGCAGAAACAGCTAGGCGGAAACATGGTCGGGACGGTTGGTTGGGTTGGGTCGCATGGCACGCATCTGCGTTCCGCGCTCGAGAACGTGAATAACATCGATCCGCGTTACTTCAGCCTGGGCAACCAACTGCTGCAGCCAGTCAGCAGCAACACCGCGGGCGTGGGTTTGCCGTATGCCAGTTTCAGTCCGACGGCCCAGGTGCAGCAGGCGTTGCGTCCTTTCCCGCAGTACCAATATCTTTACACTGACGTGCTGCAGAACTCGGGAAATTCCACTTACGAGGCGTTGCAGGCGACCTTGGAGCGCCGGTTCAGCGCGGGAATCAGTTTGCAGGCATCATTCGCGTGGCAGAAGAACATCACCAATGCCGATAGTATCTTGCCGGGGATTAACGGGGGAACCCAACAAATCCAGAATCCGGACAATCTGAAGCAGGAGAAGGCGATCAGTATCCAGGATATTCCGGTGGTCTTCACGGTTGCCTATCTTTACGAGCTACCGTTCGGCAAAGGCAAGCGATTTTTGAACGGGAGTAATATCGCCTCCGCCGTGCTGGGCGGCTGGCAAGTCGGCGGCGTGCAGCGATATCAAAGCGGCGAACCGGTCGCGTTCGGATGCGCCCAGGGGATTCCCGGTTGGGACAACTGTATCCGCTTTAATCGCGTGCCGGGTCAGTCGCCACAGAGCGATGCCGCGAGGAGCGGGCATTTCGACCCGTTCGCGAGCCGGTATTTCAATCCCGCGGCATTTGTCGATCCGAACCTGAATCGAAACGGCGGCGCATACCAGTTCGGCAACTATCCGCGTGTCAACAGCGATGCGCGCATGAAGCCGTACTTCAACGAGGACTTTAGCATCATCCGGAACTTCCGCGTGAGGGAAGGCATCGCGGTGCAGTTGAAAGGCGAGTTGCTGAATGCGTTCAACCGCCACATCTTCAGCAGCCCGGATTCCGGGCCGAATAGCCCGAACTTTGGATTGGTCACCGGCACGATTGACGCCCCCAGGAATGTGCAGTTCACTTTGAGAGTAAACTTCTAAGAGGGCATGCGATGGACCGGTCCGCACCGGTGCTTTTGGTTTTCCTCGCCATTTCCGGATTCGCGCGTCAACAGGTTAATCCCGATGCGGTCGTGGAAGAAACCACGCGGCAGGTCGCGGATCGCCGGTTCGAAGCCGCATCCGCCACGCTCAGGCATTGTGTGCATCTCTATCCCAAAGACGTCCGGCTTTGGAACCTGTTGGGCATTTCGGAAGGGGAACTGGGCCGGATGCCTTCGGCCCGTGACGCTTTTGAACGCGGGTTGAAGGTCGCGCCCGACGATGTTTCATTGAACGAGAATTTCGGGTTTCTCTACTACCGGCAAGACCAATTTGCGAGTGCGAAACCGTTTCTTGCAAAGGCTGTCGCGCTAGGCAGCAAGAGTCCGGGCGTGGCCTTCAGCCTCGCGGCCGCAAGGATTCGCACGGGTGATCGCGCAAAGGGTTTGCTGGAGCTGAAGAGCCTCGAAGTCCCGCTCGCCGGGTTCCCGGATTACTGGGACGAGCGCGGCTGGGCCGAACTTCCCAAAGATCCCGTTGCGGCCGAGACCGATTTTGCGCGCGCACTGTCTTTGGCTCCGGACGATCTTCGCGGGCTGAACGGCGCCGCTTCCGCCGCCGAAAGCCGGAACCTAGACGAGAAGGCTCTCAGTTTTCTGTTGCGCGCGAAACAAGCGCACCCCGCCGATGTCGATACACTGGTCCACTTGGGCGCCGTCTGTTTGCGGCGCGACCTCACCATCGACGCGCTCGCCGCGCTCGAACACGCTCACAAGGTCGCGCCCTCGAACAACACGGCCCTGTACTTCTTCGCGCGCGCGCAGATTGGCGTTCAGCAGTGGCAAAAGGCTCACGATCTGTTTAGCGAATTCGCCCTGCGGGTCCCGAACTTCGCCGCCACGTACTACGCGTTGGGATGGCTCGATATCAAGCTGAATCGCCGTACCCAGGCTCGGAAAGAGCTGGAGCATTGCCTCCAGCTAGCCCCCGACTCCAGCGATCCGCGCTACGAATTGGCGCGGCTCGATCTGGACGATGGCAATATCGATTCCGCTTTGACCATGCTGCGCGCGGTGTTGGAGCAAGACCCCGGCCATGCCAAAGCGAACGTCGCCTGTGCGGATATTCTGCTCAAGCGAGGCAATCTCACCGAAGCGCGATCCCATTACGAAAGGGCGATTCAAAGCGATCCAACCGCTGGAGCGGCTCACTACAAACTGTCGACCGTGCTGTTTCGCTTGAATCGGCCGGAAGAGGCCGAAAAGGAACGCGCGCTCGGGACAAAGCTCAACGCGGATGAGCTGAAATCCAGTAAAACAGTGCTCCGGCTTGCCTCGCCGGACGGGGCGCTTCTGAGCGCGGCGCAATAGTGCGGCTGCTTCCGTTACTGATCTTTGCCTTCGCGGTAGTCTGGGCCGGAGAGACCAGTTTCGAATCCGGCTTGGCTCTTTACCGCGGCGGCCACCCGCGAGAAGCCCTCGAACGGTTGAACGAGTCCGAAAAAGCCGGAGAGGTCGCGCCGCTTCGCGGTTTTTATCAGGGTGTTTGCCTGGCAAAATTGGGGGATTGGCCGGCGGCATCGACGCGGTTGCTCGGCTATGTCTCCGCGCAACCCTCCGATCCGCACGGATGGTTTTGGTTAAGCCGCGCGCAACTTCTCCAGAAGCAGTTTACGGAAGCCCGCGCGTCGGTTCAGCGCGCCATCGAGCTCGATCCGAAGTCTTTCGAAGCGTATCGTACTCTCGGCCAAATCGAGCTCGAGCTTCGAAACAACGACGCCGCGTACCGCGCCTGGATTGCGGCGAATAAGTTGAATCCGCGCGATCCGCAGACTACTTACTATCTCGGACGGCTCTTTTTCGAAGCCGACTTCTTCGACCAGGCGGCGTCCTGGCTTCGGGAAACATTGCGTCTGTCGCCAACGGACTTCAGCGCCATGACCTATCTGGCATTGTGCGCCGAGCACCTTGGTAGCGGTGGGGGCGAGTACGATACCGCCCTCCGGCTATACCGCGAGGCGATTCGCCAGAGCAAATTGCAGAATGCCCCGTACGCTTGGGCGTATGTCAGTTACGCGAAGCTATTACGGCAATTGGGAAAAGACGGCGAGGCGCTGTTGGTTCTTGAAGAATCGGAAAAGCTCTGCCCCGAAGCGCACGGGCTCGCGATCCTGGGGCAACTTTTGGCGGCGCAAAACCAGAAAGCGCGCGCGGAAACAGTGCTCCGTCGCGCCATCCAAATGGATCCGGGCATCCCGGAAGCGCATTACCGCCTGAGCGTTTTATTGAGATCCTCCGGGCGGAGCGAAGAAGCTCGGAATGAAATGAAACGATTCGAAGACGCAAAAAAACTTGAAGAGCAGGCCAAAAACAGGATTTCCGCAATTCGCAAGTGACATGCTTGTGACAAAATAACATGACGAAATAGCACGACAGGGAGAAACCGTTGCAAACGATCCATCTCGGCACGATCGACTACTTAATCCTGGCGATTTATTTCACGTTCGTGTTGGGAATCGGCTTCGCCCTCAAGCGATACATGAAGACCAGCACGGATTTTTTCCTGTCCGGGCGGTCGATACCGGCGTGGATCACGGGCCTGGCGTTCATTTCCGCGAATCTCGGCGCGCAAGAAGTAATCGGCATGGGCGCCTCGGGCGCGAAGTACGGGATTGCGACCAGCCACTTCTACTGGGTCGGCGCGATTCCGGCGATGGTGTTCGTCGGCATCTTTATGATGCCGTTTTATTACGGCTCGCGCGCGCGATCCGTGCCGGAATACCTGAAACTGCGTTTCGACGAAAAGACGCGCGGGCTGAACGCGATCTCCTTCGCGATCATGACCATCTTCTCATCGGGAATTTCCATGTATGCCATGGGCCTGCTGCTTGAAACACTGCTGGGTTGGGATTTCAATTTCAGCGTAATCGTCTCCGCGGTGATCGTTCTCGCGTATACGTTTTTAGGCGGCCTCACCTCCGCGATTTATAACGAAGTGCTGCAATTTTTCCTGATCGTGATGGGGTTTATTCCGCTGGTGTTCCTGGGGCTGAAAGATGCCGGCGGTTGGAGCGGGCTGCAACAACGCCTGACCGTGGTCTCGACGGCGCAGGGCTATGCGCCCGATGCGTTCTCGCGCTCGTGGGCGTATTTGGGGTCGCCATCGTCCAACCCCATGGGGATTGAATGGTTCGGCATGCTGGCGGGGCTAGGTTTCGTGCTCTCGTTCGGCTATTGGTGCACGGACTTTCTGGTGGTACAGCGGGCGATGGCCGCCAATTCGAAATCGGCGGCCCGCCGCACGCCCCTGATTGCGGCCATTCCAAAAGTATTTTTTCCCTTCTTGGTGATTCTGCCCGGCATGATTGCGATCGCGCTTACCTATCAAGCCGGAAAAAGCGGTTTCGCCCTTCCGAAAAAGATGGACGGCACGTTCAATTACGATCTCGCGATCCCCATGATGCTGGGCCATTATTTTCCGCCGGGGATGCTGGGTATCGGACTCGCCGCGCTCATGGCATCGTTCATGTCCGGCATGGCGGGCAACGTTACGGCGTTCAACACGGTGTGGACTTACGACATTTATCAATCGTACATCCGCAAAAACGCGACCGACGCGCACTACCTTTGGATGGGCCGGATGGCGACCGTCTTTGGCATCGTGGCATCGGTGCTCGCGGCCTATGTAGCGACGCGCTTCAACAACATCATGGATATGTTGCAGCTTGTGTTCGCGTTCGTGAACGCGCCGTTGTTCGCGACATTCCTGCTGGGCATGTTTTGGAAGCGCACTACCGGCCACGGCGCGTTTGCCGGTCTCTTATCGGGAACGGTCGCGGCCGCGATTCACCACGGACTAACTCTGCCCGCCCACGCCGTTCCCGGAGTGAAGGGCGGCTGGCTGGCCGTGCTCCACATATACCCGAGCGAAATGGCGCAGAATTTTTGGACCGCTATCTATGCCTGGTCAACCTGTTTCGTGGTCACGATCCTGGTGAGCATGGTTACGAGGCCGCGCGCGGAGGAAGATTTAGTGGGCCTGGTCTATTCGCTGACGGAAAGATCGGTGGAGCGTGAGCGTCTCTGGTACAAGCGGCCGGCGGTGCTCGCCGTCGTGGTTCTGCTCATCACGCTGGTGATGAATATTATCTTTTGGTAAGGGAGCGCAATGGGACTCGATATTCGGTTGCCGATCGGCTTGATGTTCTCGATTTTCGGATTGATTGTCGGCGTGTATGGCGTGGCGGCGGACCCGGCGATGAATCAGCGCTCGCTCGGGATCAACATCGACGTTTGGTGGGGAATTTGCTCGCTGGTTATGGGCGCCATCCTGCTGCTCGCTTGCCGGCGTAAGAAGCCGTAGTAGGACGTCGCCGAGACGAAGGTCCGCCTTCTACCTCTTCAGCTCGATTAGGACTGCTTCCATGGGCTTGTCACTCAGGTTCTCCGGCAGGTGCTGCCCCGCATCCGCCCACTGCGCGTCGCGCGCCTTAGAGTTCGTTTCCTGAGATGTGCCGTCCGGCACCGTGAACTTGCTGTTTGCATCCGACAGGAACACAACGACCGAAGCCGGGTGTTCATGCATCACCGATTTTTCATGCGGGCCGTATTTAATCCGCAGCACGCGAACCCGATCGTTATCGATTTCCATCTTGTAATGCTTGGGATCGATCTTAACGGGGTCCAGCGCCGTTTCCGCGGCCGGCGTTCCCGCGGGCTTGTTCTTGAGTTCCACCATTACGGCCTCGGACGGCGTGTTGGTGAGTATCTCAGACGCGTGCGTGATGCTCTCGCTATAAGTCGCCTCGCCGGCTTTGGTGCGTTCCTCCGCGGTTTTACTATCGGCAAGCGTGTACTTGGCACGGTCCGCCGTAAATCCCACCGCCACGTAAGCGGGGTGTGAATGCATTGGAAGCTTGCTATGCCCCGGCTCGCTGAAACGGAGGACGCGCACCCGGTCATTTTCAAAAAGTACTTTCACGCGCTCTGGCGCTACCTGGACGACGTCCTGAGCGAAACCGACGGCCGCCGTTAGGGCCACCACGATTGGGAACATACGACGCATCTATTTTGTGTCCTCTATT
Organism: Bryobacteraceae bacterium; assembly: GCA_051003795.1. Lineage (GTDB taxonomy): Bacteria > Acidobacteriota > Terriglobia > Bryobacterales > Bryobacteraceae > JALYXS01. The sequence continues at coordinate 26,947 of JBPCKZ010000184.1, forward strand.
CCCGGATCGATCGGACTTCCAGGTATTTGTGAAGGATAACACGGCACCAGACGGAACAAGCTGAATCGCGGAATTCAGCTAAAATCCGGGTTCCCTCAGTGAACTCGTTTCGAATGGCACTCGCCAATCTCAAGTTTCCGGCGACTCGCTAGCCACGAGGAATGGGAAGGCGCCGCCGCCCTCCCCCGACGTCTACTAATCGAACGACCGCGCGACGACAAATCTCGAGGATCGGATACGCTGAGTCATTTTCGAGTTCTCGAATCCAACATCTCGATAGCTTGCGCTATCCAAAAATGTATCGCGACTCGCGCCACCGGTCCACAATCGGCTTGCCCCTCGACGGAAACCGATGGCCTCCCTCCAGCATGTGAAACTCGACATCCTCCGCGCGCAGTTTCAGCTTCGCTTCAAACTTCTCCGATACGGCCGGCGCATAGAACTCGTCGCCGCTCCGCGCGATATGAAGCAGCGCGGCCGATACCTTCCCGTACGGCCCGTTTTCCCAATTCTTCGGCACGCCTCCGCACACGCCGATCACTCCGCGCACCTCGTCCGTATGGGTTGCGGCGAAGCGGTAATTCAGTCCAACGGGTTGCGAGAAACCCAACAGCAAACGGCGTTTCCGCGGAATCCCGAACCGCTCTCCCGCTTCGTGCAGCACATGCAACAGCATCTCGTGATGCAGGCGAATTGATAATTCCGCATGATCGCGCGTCGACCACGAGTAACCGGTTTCGCCGCTGGGCAAATTTGGCGATGCGAAGAACTGGCTGGGGCCTTGAACGGACGCAATCACATCGTCGGGAAACCACGTGGAAGTCAGCCTCAGCATGGCATCGGGATTCGAGCCGTATCCGTGCAGAGCCGCAACCAGCAGCGTGTTCTCATCGATAGCCGGCGGCTTGTGGAGAAGGTAATGACAGTCGAGCCGCGCGGTGAACGTCCGGTGCTCCGGTTCGCCGGTATTTCCGTCGGGCGGCACAGCGCTACTTCTCTTTCTTGGCCAACAACGCTTTGATTTCAGGCGGAAGGTCGAACCGGTCTTTGGAGATATCGGTGTTGAACGCGACGCTTGTGAATGTCAGCTTCAACTGCTGGCCCGCGACACTTTGATTGAGCGAGTGGGGCATCAATACGCCGCTTTCCGGACGATAGTCGCCAATCGTGGCGTCCACCGGAACTTCTCCCATAGGAGTCTTCAGCGTTCCGGTTTGCCGGACCATCAACCCGCTATCTTTTTCGAAATAGTGCGTTTCAGGCTTGCCCTCGAGCGGGGTCATCGCGACCTTATAACAGACCTTTCCATCCACGGTTTCGACGCCCACGCACTCCGCGCTCTTATACGACTCTTTCCATTTTGTTTGCGGGTTGAAGTTGCCCGAACGCAGAGCGAGGGCCCGTTCTTCGCCGTCTTTAACGCGCGCGCCCTGCATTGCCGAGAGCGACCAAGCGACTTTGCCATCCGATCCTTCCTCGAATTTGCCGACGCCCGAGATCTCGAAGATCGAATACATTTTCGAAGGCTCCGCCGCATAGACGGTGAGAGCGCCCTTGATTCCCTGGCTCACGATCTCCATGGTTCCCTTCGTAATGGAATTGTGAAGCTTGGCATAGGCCGCGCGGCCGCCGGTTGCCTCGATATATTTATCGAGAACGGACTCGCCCTTCGGCAACGCGTCTTCGGCGTGGATGGCGGTCGCGAATACTATCAGGCATGCCGTTCGTGCAAGCTTCATTCGGTCTTGTTCTCCTTTTGCCGCGCGAGAATCCACTGCACCGCCACGTCTAAAACAGCGTCGCGCCCCGCCAGCAAAGTCTCTCGAGTCGGCGCGATTTCGACGTCTGGAGTTACGCCCGTGCCTTCGAGCGTTTTTCCGTCTTCTGAAGTGTAACTCGCGCGTGCATATTGAAAACCATCGCCATTGGGCAGCTTTTCAATTACGGAAGGCAGCGCCGCGCCGGCGGTTCGCGTGCCAAAGACGCGGGCGCGATGAAGGTCTTTGAGGCCTTCGGCGAAAATTTCCGATGTGGACGCCGAAAGCCCATCCACCAGGATTGCGAGCGGCCCCGCATAGAACGGCGTGCGCGGATTCACGGCGAACTGCAGCGTGGATGCGCGCATGTGCATGGCGCCGAGCCGCCGATCGTCGCGGTCGATGAAAAAGCCCGCCATGCCCATGGCCATGAACGCGATTCCGCCCGTATTCCCACGCAGGTCGACGATCATCCCATTGCAATCGGCGCACGATTTCACGCCAGCTTCAAACAGGGGCATCAGCCGCGCGGGGTCCATGAAAAGGTTGAAGTCGATATAGCCGATGGTGTTTTCAATCTTGCGCCTCTCGATCCAGACGTTCATGACCGGCGCATATCCGAACTGCGTGGGCTCGCCGCGCGGGGGAATGCGGCGGATATCGAGAATGCGTTTCTCTCCCGCTCCGTCGAGGAATTCCATATGAGCTTTACTTTCGATCTTGCCGTCGAGCCGCGTGAAAACCGCCCGCGCGAGATACAGGTCGCGCTGCGTCGAGTTCCGGTACGTTGTCTCCACGCGATCGAGAACCGGCTTCAACGCGGCGCCGTCAATCGAAAGAATTTCCCAGCCCGCATGCACGCCCGCTTCGGCCGCGGGCGACCGCGTCCGAATGGACGTGACCAGCGCCCTCCCGCCAATCACGCGGGCATCGAAGCCAGGTTCCCCTTCGGCCCCGCTCGAAGCATCGTGCAAGTCGCCGTATACCTCGCCGGGGATGATGCTGAAGTGGCTTTGGCGCAGCCGGCCGATCATGTCGCGCATTACGTCGCGAGCTTGATCCATGCTGGCCGCGCGCTCGATTTTGGGGCGCAGCTCATCGTGGATCGCGGACCAGTCCAGGCCTCCCAGTTTAGGGTCCCAATGGGCATCGCGGATGGTTTGCCAGACCTTTTCGAATGAGTCCAGATTGAGCCGACGCTCGGCGGGAGTCAGCGCGGAGAGGCTGAACGGGAAGATGAAAAGAAGAAGAAACTGCGGCACGTACCTAGCCAATCGTCTATTCCAATTGCAGCGCCGCGCACACCGACACGTTGTCGATATCCACGCCGGTGCCTTCTTCGTTCTTGTACGCTTCCAAGTCGCGGGTCTTTCCATCGGGCGTAAACAGGCGCGCATGCTTGAAATCGCCCAGCACGTGAACGGTGACGTTCTCGACCGGAAACTCCGAATAGTTCACCAACTGCACGACCACCTGCTTGCCATCCGGGCTCCCTGTCAAGTTCGATAGCATCGTCGAAACGTTGAACAATCGCGCGCCCAGGTTCTTGCGGCCAATCATATTCTGCATGTCGTGCCAGATATCGTCCAAACGCTTCAGTTCCTTTTCGTCAAGCGTGATGCGATTCTGGTCGTCCGGCGCGGCCTCCTTCCAACCGGCGGGGGCCGTAAGCACCGTGCCGCCCGCGCGCGTAAAGGATTTCAATATGCCGCGCTGTTCGGCGTTCAGCGAATCGAGATCCACATCGACGGCCATGCTCGCGCCCTTCAGCGCCTCGGGCGTCAGGCGCTGCGGCGGAATCGCGCGGACGGGCGTGTGCCTCACCGCGATCATGTCGAGAATGCCGCCGGACAAAAGCGCGCCATCTTTCCGATCCTGTACAATCGCCAGCTTCCCGGCCGGCGGCATGGCGCGCCACTGAGGATGATCTTCGTAGAATTGCAGCAACTGCGACATCCGTTTCCAATCGGCGATGGCGGATGGGTCGCGCCGCAGCAGACGCTGGTCGAAGTTGCCGTCAAGCGCGACTACCCAACGAGCGCCAACCATTGCCGCGTCGCCGATAGCTTGCAAATAGCGCTGCCCGGTGATCACGGATTTTTCAGGCGGTAGATTGGCGATCCAAACCGTGGAATTGCCCCAGGCGCGGGCGGCGCGGAGGAAGCCAGAGTTGGTATCGATCCAAGCCGATCCGGACGGGCCGGCTTTCGCGGCGCCATCCGGAGTGACTTGAATGCCGGCCCAGACGCCTTGATACGTCCCGACGACAGGCGCGTCGCCCGCGAGATTCATGCGGCTCCGCGAGGAGAGTTCAATCACCACCGGATGCGAATCGGCCACGCTGTCGCGAACGCGCGCCGCCAAGCCGTCGGCGAAGTCGCCTTCCAGAACGAGGCCCTGAAACTTGGATTTGATCGCACTGCGCGCATCGGCAAGCGGGTCGCCGCCCGGGTGAATCACCGCGAGGGGAGCGATGCCGCGCTGCGACGCGGCGGACGCGAATGACGCAAGGGCCTCGCCCTGTTCGGCTTTCCAGGAGAGCAGAAGACAATTGACGGGTGTATCGGAGAGCAGTTCCAGGCTCTTCGGGTCCGTCGAATTCCAGCGCGCCGGAACCCATTCGGCCGGGTTGGCCAAGGCGGCCGAAACGAACGCAAGGGCGGCGAAAACGGCTCTCGACATAACTTAATTAATAGTAGCTTGCCGCTCGCGGTTCGCTCCCCAGTTAAAAGCGGCCGTACTGGCGGTAAGCCTCGGCGGGATGCATGCCTTCCAGAATGCGTTTCCGCACGGTGTTCTCGGTATGGACCACTTCTTCCGCTTTCGCAATCGCCTGCTCGGCTATGCCGGCGGGAATCGCGACTACGCCATCGCGATCGCCCAGAATGTAGTCGCCCGGATTTATTTGCGTGAGGCCAATCCGGATCGGCACGTTGTAAGCGTTCAATCGCCAGCGCCCGACGATGTCGCGCGGCGTCCTGTATCGCGCGAAAATCGGGAACTCGAGTCTCAGGATGTAATCGATATCGCGGATTCCACCATCGAGAACCGCGCCGCGCGCGCCGCGATGCTTCGCGGTTTCGCACGAGAGCTCGCCGAAGTGGGAAACCGTGTTGTCGTTCGGCTGGCTGATTACGACATCGCCCGGCTGAATCGCCCCGAGCATGTTTAAGAACGGCAGAAAGTATTCATCGCGCTCAAGATTGGCGGCCGGCTCGCCAGTCACCGTGAGCGCGCGCCCGGCGAGCGTTTGGCCCGGCGCAATGGACTGTATCTCGTGCGGGAGCACCTGGTTGGGATAACCAAGCTCGTCGAGAATATCGCTGATTGCCCCGGTGTACGGAATTGCGGTCAGGCGGTCGAGAAGTGGATCCGGCATTTGTAAATCCTACCGTGCCGGCGGCACGTTTAGAATCGGGTATCGTTTCCAATCTTTGTAATCGAAGTGCCACCACTCGGCCTCATACACCGTGAAACCTTGCTCCTCCATCGCGTCTCGCAGCAGCGCCCGGTTTCGTCGCTGCAAGCCGGTGCCGCCCGGATAATCCGCATGGGAACGCTCCGAGAATTCGTCATAGTCACCGGTCATTTCGACCGGCTTGCCGGTTGTAAAATCGACTAGGGTGAGATCCACCGCGCAGCCGCGATTGTGTCGCGAACCCGTTGCCGGATCCGCCACGAAAACGCGTTTCTCGATCGGAGTTGCGTCCCAGAATATCTTTGTCACGTACCAGGGCCGGTACCCATCGTAAATCAGAAGACCATACCCAAGCCGCCGCAGGCTTCGTTGCGCTCGCACCAGCGCTTTCGCGGCCGGGCGTTGCAGAAAAGCGCGCGGCGC
>JBPCKZ010000185.1:0-27102 GCA_051003795.1 Bryobacteraceae bacterium
CGCATGAAAGAAGTAGGCGCGTCTTGCGAAGTGATTCCGGTGAAGGGCGGCGATCATGGGTTGGCTACGTGGGAATCCAGCCCGGAAATGCAGGCCTACAAGAAGCGGATGGTTGCCTGGCTCAAGAGCGCTGTAGCGGGCACTAACCCCTAGAAACGAGGGAGTTGCCCGCGCAAAGCCCAAGAGCGCCCTTCAAAAGATCACTTCAAAATCGCCCCGGTACCGGCGGCGGTAGTTGCCGAAAAAGACCCCGTACTGAGGATCCGCGATGTTCGCGTGCACCGCGAGTGCATTGAAATGATTGCTGAGATTGAAACAAGTGAGGGAAAGGCGCGCCGTGTATTTCGGGTGAACCTTAAAGTCCTTCAGGAATCGCGCGTCGGCCGAAAAGAAGTTCGGAAACCGGCTCCCGTCGCTATTGGGAATCCCGGAATAGTTCTGCCGCTCATCGAATCGCGCATAGGGGAAGCCATTCCGGTATTCGACGATGGGCAAAATCTGGAAGGTCCACAAAGGGAATTTCAGGCGTCCCCACATCAGAAAGCGGTTTGGCAGGTCCGCCGCCATATTGGAGTACGCGTCCGGGTGAATGAGCGGGCCTGGGAAGTTGCCAAGAAACGTGTCGAAGCTGTTCAAATTGCCTTCGGCGCGGCTACGCGTGTACGAAAGAACGAGTTGCTGGTCGTCGCGCCACGCGAATTTCGCGGTGATTTCGGCCCGCCGGTACCGGGCGCGCCCATCGCCGTTTAACACGATCTCGTTGGCCGTTCCCAGGATTTCCGGTTCAAATTCCACCAGTCCCACGGAGCGGTTGTCCGTATAAACTCCGCGAATGCGAAGTAGACGCGAAAAGGCGTGTTCCGCTTGGACATTCCATGTAGCGCCGCGCGGCGCGAAACCTCCCGCGACACGTTGCCCGTTTACCAGAAACGATCGCGGTCCGGAGATATTGCCGATCACGTTCGCGAACTGCATCGGAGAAACCGGAACGCCGCCGTCCGGCGCATAATTCGTGATGATCCTCTCGGGGTAGCGTCCGAACGTGTAGATGTCAAGCGGCAGATGATCGTAAAACTGGCCGTATCCCGCGCGGAACACGGTTTGTTCGTCGGAAAACGGGGTCCAGGCCACGCCCGCGCGGGGCGCGATGCGAACGCTCGAGGGAAGTCTCTGGTGTTCGAAGCGGCCGCCGTAATCGAAAGCGACTTTGGAGTTCAACGCCCAGTGGTCCTGCGCAAAGACCGTAAACTCCAAGTCGGTCCGGCTGAACGGAGCCCGGTTCGTGAAGTCGATCCTTTGCAGTCTCCGGCCTGTCGAGTCGAGGACGTCCACGGGGCGATAGGTAAACTGCCCGTCGTCTCCCGAACCGGTCAACGAAGTTCCAATCTTGACCAGATGAGTTCCGGCGAGCCGCACCGGCACGGGCGACCACGTTTCCAGCCACTCCGTCCTCCGCGCGGCGCGATTCTGGCCGCCGAAATAGTTGCCCCGAGTGCCTTCCGGCGTGATAACCATGTCGGCGCTACCCTGCGCGCCAATGAAAACGTTGAAGCGCTGGAAGGAAAGGCTGCTATCGAGGATTCCTCCCAACAAACCGAAATGATCGGCCGCTGTTCCGACGTAATTGTGCTGCGCGAAGCTGGGGGTGGCCGGCTGTGGATTGAAGTAATCGAGATTGGCGAAATTAATGTGTTGAGGGCTGAAATGAAACGTCGCGTTCACGATCTGCTTGGGCGAAATTATCAGGTCGATCTGCGTGAATGAGTTCACCCACTCCTGTTTGGATTCATTGACGGGGAACGGCAGCGTACGGGTTGTTTCCCGTTGAAAGTAATATTGCAACGCTGTATTGATATATAAACGCTCGCGGATAATCGGGCCGCCCAACACGCCGCGCGGCGTCTCATTGCGAATCCCACGCATGTGCCAGCTACGAATTCGGAAATCCGGGAACGGGTCGTTGAGTTCGGCGTGCCACTTCTCTCCGCCGCGGCGGGTCTCGACGGCGACCACGCCCGCGGTAAACCGGCCGTACTGCGCGAGGAAAGGAGTATTTAAGACCGTCACCGTCTCGATGCTGTCCACGGGGATGGTTTGCCCGAACTTGCCGGTAGCCGGATCGGTCACGTCGGTCTGATTCACGATCAGGGCGCTGCGGTGCTCGCCGCTGCCGTCGATCTTGAGCTCGCCATCCGGAGTTCGTACGACGCCCGGAACCAGGGGAAGAGCGTCGGCGACCGTGGCCGGATTTAATGGTAGGGTCTTAACGTCGCTGGGACGCAATTCGTTGGTTTGAGAAGCGCTCTGCGCCACCGTTGGCGCGGTCGCGGTTACGTCCAGACTGGATTTTTGCGCGCTGATCGTCAGCTCCAAGGTGATTTCCACGTTGGCGGCGCTGGCGATTTGGACCGTCCGGCCCGCGGATTCAAAGCCCTCTTTGACGGCAGTGACCTTCCAGCCGCCGCATGGCACTTTTTCGAAATCCGCAACACCCAACGTACGGGTGGGGCGTTCCGCGATCGGCGCGCCCTCGGCACCGATCCGTACATTGGCATCGAACATCGGGCTGCCTTGAGGATCCACGACGAACGCCCTCAATTCGCCGGGAATGCATATCTGGCCCGAAGCCGGCGCGGCGGCCAGGATCGAAAGGATCGGGGGCAAGGCGAGGCCGGCCAACCGCTTTATCGATAAACGCATGCCGAAAGTTCGCCTTAGAGAGACAAGCGGATCTTACCGGCGCAACGCGGCCGTGCAGTTTCTGGAATCTCAAGATGGGGCGTAGGTAATATTGAAGCACACGTTACATCAATCCCCACCCCGCTTCCGGCTCCAAGACCTTAACCTTCGCGGCCAGGGTCGTGCGTTTCAAGCGCAGCATGTCCGCCGCCATCTTCTTGTTGCCGCCGGTCTTGCGAAGTGCCTGCGAAAGAATACTCCTCTCGAAATGGTTCACCGTTTCCTCGAAATCGAGCCCGTAATCCGGGACGGCGATCGTCGGGTTCGGGTTCGGCTCCGAACACTTGGCCAGTGCCGGTCCAGGCAGCGGAAAATCGCCCGGGTAAAGCATGGCGCGTTCGCCGCTCAGCACGACCGCCATCTCGACCGCGTTTTCGAGTTGGCGCACATTCCCCGGCCATGCATAGGCGCTCAGCCGATCGATTGTCTCCCGGGAGATTTTCTTGAGCGGAAGGGATTCCGCCCGGCAGATCTTGCGGATGAAGTGTTGGGTCAGAATCGGAATATCGCTCAACCGCGTCCGCAGCGCCGGCATCTCGATCGGCACCACGTTCAGCCGGTAATAGAGGTCTTCCCGGAAGCTTCCCGCACGGACTCTCGCCGCCAGGTCCACGTTCGATGCCGCAATCACGCGCACATCCACCTTAATGGTTTTCGAGCTGCCCAGCCGCTGAAACTCGCGCTCTTGCAGAACGCGCAGCAGTTTGGCCTGCAATTCCATGGGAAGGTCGCCGATTTCGTCGAGAAACAGCGTGCCGTTGTGGGCCTGCTCGAAACGCCCGATCCGGTGCTGCTGCGCCCCGGTGAACGCGCCCCGCACATGCCCGAACAACTCCGCTTCCAGTAGATTTTCGGGCAGCGCGCTGCAATTGATCGCCACCAGCGGCACGGCGGCCCGCGGCCCAGCCGAATGAATCGCGCGAGCCATCACTTCCTTTCCCGTCCCCGTTTCGCCATGTATCAGGACGGTGCAGCGCCGCTTCCCGATCAGGCGAACGATTTGCGAAACCTGCTGGATTGCGCGGCTTTCCCCCACCAGGAACTGTTTCCATGGATCGGAGGACGCCGGAGGCCCGTTGCGATCCTCGATCGCGCATTCCAGGTCGAGCAAGAGGTCATCCGGATCGAACGCTTCGCCAACGAATTGGTGCGCGCCCAACTTAGTCAATCGCACGGCATCGGCCAGGGTGCCGCCCGAATCGCGGATGAATACGGGCAGATGCGCATCGATTCGCTGCACTTCTTCGAGCAACTCGGCCGGCAGCCAATCCCGGCAGGGAAAATTGCCGAAGGCGGCGTTCACCGGGGCGGTCCTCAACCGGCTTAACGCGTTCGGAATGTCCGCGACGATTTCAAGATCATACCCGCTCAACCGCTCCCTCATGGCGTTTTCATGCGCATCGGATTGCCCGCTGGCGATCCATAAGACGGTTTGGAATTTGGACATGGATTCGAACTTGTATGTCCATCGGCGGAAAATGCCGAAGCTTTACTCTAATTTGTTGATAGCACGGCAGATTGATGGGGCTACCGCGCGTTTTCGGGCGCAATAGCTCCGGGTAGGCGTATTCCAGTGTATCTCCTTCAATTTGTTAGAGATACTCCGAGGAAGTTGCTAGTGAATGCCCGATTTAACTGAGAGCCTTCGGGCCAAACCCGAACCAACCTTATTCAACGCGAACCACATACCCTCAGATGTCGATCGAGACCTGTGCTGAGCTTTCCGAGTCCCCGGCAAGCAGGCCAAATCGGAGAGATTACGATCCGGAAGAAGTCGATAAGCTCGTGTTGCAGTATTTGCCCCTGGTTAAATCGATTGCCCGCCGTGTGTTTACCAGTTTGCCGCCGCACGCGGCCGTGGAGGTCGCGGATCTGGCGCAGGCCGGGTACATCGGCCTTGTAAACGCCAGCCGTTCGTATAAGCCCGACGTAAAGGTTCCATTTGCAACCTATGCCCGGTACCGGATTCGGGGCGAGATTCTCGACAGTTTGCGAAAGCTGGACTGCGCTTCGCGCAACTTGCGCCAGTGGCAGAAACAAATGGAATCGAAATCGCGGGATTTGTCCGCGTCTTTGCAGCGCGATCCCACCGAGGAGGAAATCGGAGAAGGATTAGGGATTGGGATTTCGCAGGTTCGGGAAAAGAAGCTGAAACTACGTTTCGCCGGAGCCTGCTCGGGCGCCACCTCGGGTCCCGAGGACCCCGATAAATTCTGGATGGAGCAGCCGAGCCCGCCAGACACCCGGCCCGACACCATGCGCGCGCGGGAAGAGATGAAACAAGTGTTGGCGCTGGCGATCCACTCACTCCCCAACCGGTCGCGCGAGGTGATTGTGCTGTACTACTCCAATGAACTGACGATGAAGCAGATCGGGGAAGTGCTTCGCGTGAACGAAAGCCGCGTGTCGCAGATCCATAAGTGCGCTTTGAAAATCATGGCGCGGACATTACGGTCGACCGGTATTTCGTCCAGCACCGACGTCTAAATTTTAATTTTTTCTAAACTTTTCTCATATCCCGCCCGATAAGGAACTGTAGGGAGAGTCAGCCATGAGAATCGACGATCTGAACGTAGCGGCAAATGGCGCTTCGACGCGCGCCGGGGCCGTTGAGACAACGTCCGTCCAACTCTCCGGATCGAAAGCGGAGCGGGCGGCGGCCGGGCCGGGCGGCGGCGATAGTGTCGAACTCTCGGGATTATCCCGAATTCTGCAAGCGAGCGCGAGCCAGCGGGACGAGCGGGTCCAAAGTTTGTCCGCGCAAGTCCGCGGAGGCAGTTACAAGGTCGATGCAAATGCGGTAAGCAGGTCGCTTATTCAAGAGACATTGGCTAGCAGCGCGTTGGGTTCCCATGCCTGAGCAAGCGTTGTTTGACCGGGCGGATCGGGCCATGGAGGCAGCCACGGTCTTACTCTTGGCTCCGGACGCTCGCAATCTGGATTCCGCGCGGGCGCTGCTGCAAGATGCCGCGGGCGCGCTGGTTGGTTTGAAATCGGCCGACCCCTCCCCGAATTTGCCCGGACATGTTTCATCCGCACTGATGCAGGGCTTACATCGGAAGGTCGGGATGCTCGATCGTTTGCTCAAGTCAGCCAACGCGTTCCATGGGGGTACTGCGATAGCAGTGGGCAGGTTGAGCGCGGTTTATTCTCCTGGCGGGCGGATGACGCCGCCCTCTCGAACCAGCCGGGTTTCGGTGGCTGGATAGCCATGTCCAGCCTCTTTGCATCTTTAGGCTCCTCAAGCGGGGCACTAGCGGCCTTCGAACGCGTTCTCGACGTAACGCAAAATAATGTAAGCAATGCGTCCACTCCGGGCTACGCGGCGCAACGAGCGGTGCTTCAAGCCCAATCGTTCGATCCGGGCCAGGGATTGCCCGGCGGAGTTGCCGCAGTCGAGATCGCGAGCACGCGCGATCAGTATGCCGAACAGTCGGTTCGCGGGCAAGTGAGTTCGCTCGGCTACGCCCAGCAGCAAACGACATCTCTCACCGGCATCCAAAGTAATTTCGATATCTCCGGGCAGTCGGGGATTCCAGGCGCGCTCAACGAACTGCTTCAAAGCTTCTCGGCCTTGAGTGTCGCGCCCAACGATCAGGCCTCGCGCGATTCGGTGATTGCGAACGCGCAGAAAGTGGTCGACGCGTTCCACCAAACCGATACGGCTCTCTCGCAAGCTTCCGCCGATACCGACCGGCAGTTGCAATCGACCGTGGGGCAGATCAATAACCTGGCCGGCAAGCTCCAGCAATACAATGTCGAACGGAAGCGCAGCTCGTCGCCAAACGCCGGTTTGGACGCCAAAGTCCAAAGCACGCTCGAAGACCTATCCCAGCTTGCCGATATTTCGACCACCGTGGCCGCCGATGGGACGACGACAGTGTTGTTGGGCGGGCAAACGCCACTCGTCGTGGGCTCCACCAACTATTCGGTGCAGGTTGCCGTCACGCCGCCGGGCGGCACTGCTCCTCTGTATCCCGGTGGCACTCCCGCAGTCCAACTTCAGGACCAGAACGGCCGGAACATCACTTCCCAGGTCACGAATGGAACGCTAGGGTCGCTTCTCCAAACCCGTAACACCACGCTCGCCGGTCTTCGCGGCGACGGCACGCAACCCGGCACGTTGAACCGTTTTGCCAAGGGCTTCGCCGACCGGGTAAACGCCATCTTAACCAGCGGCCAGATTCCCGGTAATCCGAACCCGCAGCCCGGCGTCGCGCTATTCACTTACGATGCAACGGACGATACAGCCGCCGGCCGAAGCCTCGCCGTGAACCCCGCCATCTCGTCCCAAACGATTGCGGCCGCCGATCCTGGGCCGCCCCCTTCGAGCAACGGAATCGCGGTGCGGCTTGCCGCTTTGGCGCAGCCGTCCGCCGCCGCCGACAAAATCGACAATGCCAGCTTCACCGAATTCTACGGGGCAATCGCCGGCGGCGTTGGCCGGCAGTTGTCGGACGCTCGCGAAGGGAACGATTTGCAGACCAATCTCGTCGCTCAGTCCCGCAGCTTGCGCAATCAAATATCGGGCGTTTCGCTCGACCGGGAAGCGGTGCAAATAGTCCAATTCCAGAAGGCCTACGAAGCGACCGCGCGCCTGGTAACCATTCTGGACGAACTGACGCAGGCCACCGTGGACATAATTAAATGAGTACGACCATCGATCCCTCGGGCGAGCAGTTTCTGGCCGACCTTTCGCGCGTGCAAGCCACCTTCGCCCGCGCCCAACGCCAGGTTACATCGGGCCTCAAAGTTTCCGAAGCGTCCGACGCGCCGGATCGGATTGGAGCATTGCTGCAACTGCAAGCCAACCTGGGGCGCAACACGCAGATCCAAAGCAATCTGGGCCTGGTGAAAACGGATGTCGATACAGCCGAGCAGACGGTCGGACAAGTCATTCAACTCGCCGATCAAGCGGCCGGTTTCGCCGCCCAGGGCGCGAACTCGACGCAAACCGCGGATAGCAGGCTGGTGCTGGCTCAACAAGTCCAGGGGATCCAAGAGCAGCTCGTCTCGCTCACCCAGGCAAACGTGCAGGGCCGGTTCATCTTCGGGGGAGATGCCGATCAGGTTGCCCCGTACCAATTGGATTTGACCAGTCCAAACGGGGTGATCCGGGCAAATCGGACGTCCGCAACCAGGCAGATCGAAGATCCGGCGGGGGGCACATTCATCGTCGCCAAGACGGCTCAGGACTTGTTCGATCGGCGAAACCCGGACGACACCTTCGCCCCCGACAATCTGTTTGTCGGCCTGAACGACTTGCGTGTAGCCTTAACGGCGAATAATCCGGCTGGAATCCAGACCGCCATCACGGAACTCCGTCAGGCGACGAGCTACGTCAACACGCAGCAGGCCTTTTATGGAGGAGTTCAGAATCGGATTGCCGCCGCCACGGCGTTCGCGGCCCGGAACGATACATCGCTGCGGACCCAGCTTTCGGCCGGCCGGGATGCGGATATTGCCGCCGCGGCGATTGATTTGACGAGCAGTCAAACGCAACTGCAAGCGGCGTTCGACGCCCGCGCCAAAACGCCCAAAACCAGCCTGTTCGATTTTCTTGCATGAAATTCAGGGTTGAAATTCAGGCCACCGGCACGTATTGCCTCAAGTACCGGTGCGCCATGCGGAACCCGGTCTTGAAATCGTCGCTGAAATCGGCGCCTCGGTTGGGGGAGCCGTAGAGCGGATCTTCGTGCTCTATGTTCATCGCGCCCGCAAAACGCGCGTCCATCAACACGCTAAAAAACGCGGCCCAATCGATAGACCCCAATCCCGGCAAACGGTAACGCCACCATCTCGCGCCATCAACCGGATTGATCCCGCCTTTTCGCAGAATGGGCCAGCGGATCTCGGTATCTTTCAAATGCACGTCGTGGATCCGGTCCACGTAGTCGCGCGTGACCTGAATCGGATCCATCATCTGCCAGACGAAATGCGAGGGATCGATCTGCAATCCCACATACGGCGAGTTCCCGAAAGCTTTGAATAGCGCGTCGTATCCTACGGGGCTGGTCGCGACGTTCGGGCCCATCGGGTACGGCTCCCACAAGATGCGAACGCGGTTTTTTTCGCAGACCGGAAAATACTTTTCGGTGTACACGCGAACAACCTCGTCCACCTGTTCCGCCAACGGTCTTCCCGGAATGCTTCCCGAAGCCGATTGCACGAAAGGGACGCCCAGCTTGCCGGCCGTTTCGATCACCTTCACAAAGTACGCGTTGTCCCGCGCGCGAATGGCGGGATCGGGTGCAATGTGGTTCTGCGTGCACCCCAGCACCGACGCGTAAAGCCCGGCCTGCCGGATGTCCGCTTTGATCTTCTCGATTTGCTCGTCCGTGAGCAGGGTGGGATCGAGCGTGCTCTTGGGACGCGCCGCCAAGGCCAAGCTGCCGAACCCTTCTTCCTTCGCGAACGCTAAGTTCGCCTCCGAATAGTTCCCGAGCACGCCGAGCTTGGGCTTCCATTCCCGAGGCTCGGGACGCGCGACCTGAGCGGAAGCGGGAGCGGCCAACGCGGCCGCGGCCAGGATGTCGCGCCGGGTCCAGGTCACGGTGGGAATGTTAGCATAACCCGCCATTTACAACAAAATCATGTGCCGCGCCGGTTTCCATAGAGATCGACGTGCAGTCTCGGACCATAGCGAAACTGCCGTTGTTTGCAGATTTCCGCCAGCCACAAGCTCCGCTCGTGGAGCACCGCCGGGTCCACGCCTTCCGGCATCAGAATCGTTTTGTGCGGGGCGGCGCCGAGTTGGGCCGCGATTTCAGCCGCTTCCCCAACGTCATCGGGATTCGCGATAACAAATTTCAGTTGGTATTCGAAGCTTGCGATCAACCGGCGAAGCACTTCGAACTGGAGGCGCAATCGGTCGTGCTGCATTTGGAAGCGGCCCGGCGGCGTCGAATTCGCCAGCTTTGGGCTGATGCTCATCAAATCGCAAGCGACGTCCGCAAACACGGTGCCCGCGGTCTCGATGGTCACGTGCATGCCCCGGTCCCGGAGGCGTCGCGTGAGATCCGCGATTCCGGGAGCGATCATCGGTTCACCGCCCGTGACCACCGCGTAGCGCGCGGCAAAATCCGCCTGGAATCGGGAAACGCTTTCGACGATCGCGTCGACCGGCATCTCTTCTCCTTCCGGGTTCCAGGATGCGTAGGGCGTATCGCACCAAACACAGCGCAAGTTGCAGCCGCTGGCGCGCACGAACACCGAGGGCACGCCCGCAAGCGAACCCTCGCCTTGGATCGAGTAGAAGATTTCGGAAATTTTCACGCGCTTCGGCTTATGGCGGGATCGGCCACGCCGGCTTCCTGAAATCCTTTTTGGCGAAGCACGCACGAGTCGCACAGGCCGCACGGGCGGCCATCCGCGCCGGGATCGTAACAGCTATGGGTCATGCCGAAATCGAGGTTCAGCTCGCACCCGAGTTTCACGATCTGGGCTTTGGTGAGGTGGATCAACGGAGTGTGAATCCGTAGAGCCGTGCGACCCTCGATGGCGGATTTCGTGGCGAGATTCGCCATCCGCTCGAACGCCGCAATGTACTCCGGACGGCAATCCGGATAACCCGAGTAATCGAGCGCATTCACGCCGAGGAAGATGTGCGACGATTCGAGCACCTCCGCCCAGGCGAGCGCGATCGAGAGGAAAACCGTGTTTCGCGCGGGCACGTAGGTCACGGGAATATCCCGCCCCATGCTTTCCGCCGAGCGCCCTTTGGGGACGTCGATATCGTCCGTAAGGGCCGATTGTCCGAACATGCGTAAATCGATATTGGCGATGCGGTGCTCGACGGCATGCAAGCGATTCGCGATGCGCGCGGCCGCTTGCAGTTCAATGCGATGACGCTGGCCGTAATCGAACGAGAGCGCATAACAGGAGTAACCCTCACGGACGGCCAACGCGAGACAAGTGGCCGAATCCAGGCCGCCGCTCAGGAGGCAAACGGCTTTCATTCCGTGTGGAACCGTATCAGGGACGAATGTCAAATTATAGGATACAGAGCTACGACGCGATTGTTCTGGGCGCGGGCGCGGCCGGATTGATGTGCGCCATCGAAGCCGGAAAGTGGGGCCGCCGCGTGGCGGTGCTGGAGCGCGAGGACCGAGCCGGGAAGAAAATCCTGATCTCCGGCGGCGGCCGCTGCAATTTCACGAATCGCGTTGTCCGGGCGGACAATTTTCTTTCGGCGAATCCGCACTTCTCGAAATCGGCGCTGGCGCGTTACACGCCGGCCGACTTCATCCAACTCGTCGAAAAGCATCGAATTCCCTACCACGAGAAAACGCTAGGCCAGCTTTTCTGCGACAGATCTTCGCGCGACATCATGAACATGCTGGAGGAGGAGTGCCGGGCCGTCCGCGTTGACATTGTCCTAAACGCCCGCATTCAGGAGATCCGGCGGACAACCGAATTCGCGATTATTGCGGGGGACGCCGAGTTCCGCGCGCCCGCGCTCGCGGTCGCCACGGGCGGCCTCTCGATTCCGAAAATGGGCGCGACGGGATTCGGCTATGAAGTCGCCCGGCAGTTCGGACACGGAATTGTGGAGTGCCGCCCGGCATTGGCGCCGCTTACGCTCGGCGCGGCCGATTTGCGCGCCTACGGCGATCTCGCGGGAGTGTCGATGGAAGTGGAGGCCAGGTTCGGGTCGCGGAAATTTCACGAAAAGATGCTGGTGACCCATCGGGGATTGAGCGGCCCGGCAATTCTGCAGATTTCATCGTATTGGGCGCCGCCCCAGCCGATCTCGATCGACCTCGCGCCAGGGTGGGAGCCGGAGAGCCGGCCCGACTTGCTCGCGCTCAAGTCCGCCATGCGCGAGCGCCTTCCGAAGCGCTTTGCCGACCGATGGCTGGAATTGCACACTCCCGTGAAGCGGACCGGCCGCATGATCGAAGAAATCGAACGGCAATTACACGATTGGAAAATCCTGCCCGCGGGCACGGAAGGCTACGAGAAGGCGGAAGTCACGGCGGGAGGCGTCGATACCCGCGAGCTTTCTTCGAAAACCATGGAAAGCCGGCGCCAGTCCGGGCTATTTTTCATCGGCGAGGTGGTGGACGTCACGGGGCACTTGGGGGGATTCAATTTTCAATGGGCCTGGGCCTCGGGATTTTGCGCGGGGCAAGCGGTCTAGCGGCCTCGAGGTCACTGCCAGTTCGGGAACGGGCTCGTCTTCGCCTGCCGCGAATCGCTGATCAGATCGGGAACCCGCTTTCGCCGCCGCAGGAGGTGTTCGAGCACCTTTTCCAACTCCTCTTCATCGCCTTCCAGCCACTCGGGCGGTATCCGCCGTGTGGCTTGATCGATCACCTGCTCCGGGAAGTGAATCACTCGTTCGAGCCACGGCTCGAAATCGCTCAGCGATCGCACCGGATGGTAGACCATCTTCCGCGAATAGAGGCCCTGGACCGGCGAGTCGGCGAATGTCCAGTGCGGGCCATTGAACGCGAAACCGTGATCGATCATCAGCGCCACAAACCCCAACTTACGAGGGGACGCACCCGTTTCGGGGAGCCAATTCTTTAGCTGCGCGCGAAAGAAGATCGACTGGCGCCCATCCGCGTTTCCGGCCCATTTGTCGAAAACCAGCGCGCCGAGAAACTCCCCCAGATTATTTACCTGGGCCAACAGGGAGTCGGGAACAAAATCGTAAATCGCCATCGTCGAGGGGTCGCCCGGATGCCGCGATCCGAAATGCCATCCCGGCTCCACGGCGATGTGTCGGGTTCCCAGTTGCATGTAGACCTCTGGATTCCCGGCGAGGAACTCCGGCGTGACACGAATCAGCGCGGTTTGAGGGGTCGAAATTTGAAGGTATTGCAAGATCACCGACGCAATCAGCTCATTCACCAGAATGCGCCGGTGCTGCGGATTACCCTGGAATTTGACGACGTAGAAATGGCCATCGTCGGCTTCGAGCAGATGGGATTGCGCGCCTCCGCGCATCTTGCGTAGGTGCCGGCGGGCGGTGAGCGGCATTGGCGATGAAGTACTCTAGAGTTTTAGCACATCAAAGGAGAACGGCAATCATGGCGCAGACGGCGGAGGAAGCGGCAGCCGCGACATCGGAGCCGCCCAAGGAAGCGGGGCGGAACAAGGACGAAGTGGCTCTTGAAATGATGAAATTTATCGCCGTCACGACGGGCTATGGCAAGGGATCGACCACCGGAACCGGCTTCCAAGGGAAGCCGACGAAGGCGTCCGAAGAGTATGCGGAAGCCCTGATTCAGTTATTCCAGCGATGCCGGTCGCTTCTGTAGGCCGGCATCCCTCGGATTAACGGCGGGTCTTCTTCGCCGCCGCTTTCTTCGGAGCCGGCTTCTTGGCAGCCTTTTTGGACGAAGCTTTTTTGGACGAAGAAGCTTTTTTCGGCAAGGCTTTTTTCGGCAAAGCTTTTTTCGGCAAAGCTTTTTTCGGCAAAGCTTTCTTCACGGCCTTCTTGGGAGCCGCTTTTTTCGAAGCCGTACTTTTTGCCGCGGTCTTCGGCGCGGCTTTCTTTGCCGATTTCGCGGCCGGAGCCTGCTTGGCGGCCGTCTTCGAACCCGATTTCTTCGCCGCCTTCTTCACCGGCGATTTCTTGGCCGGTGTTTTCGGAGAGCTCGACGATCGCTCGGTACTGGCGGGCTTCTTGGCCAGCTGCTCCTCCATCGATCCCGCGCCGCGTTCAAGCGGCTCGTCCATGGGCTTCGGTTGAGCCGTTGGAGGCTCCTTCACATGCCTCGACGGCGGCACGGATTCGTCTTCCTCATCCTCGTCTTCCTCGTCCTCGTCGCTGAAATCGTCGAGTTTGGAACCGCCTTCGGCACTCTCGTCGTCGTAGTCCCGAAAATCTTCCATTTCTTCCTCGTCTTTTTCTTCCTTGGGGGCGAGAAGCAGATCCTCAAACATTCGACAATCCTCCTGTTTGGCGTGGTTGCCAACAATAGAATAACCCGATTTACGGAGTTGGCAACACAAGAAAAACCGGAGCCGCCAAAAAATTTAACGGTCGAGCGAATTCGAGTGGCCATTCACACGCGCCAGCGTTCCGCTCGATTTCGGAGGCCCGGCCCGCTTCATTCCGGAGCGGCCGCGCGTGCGGCCGCTCGCTTGACGGCTCGGCTTGGTCGAGGCGCGCGTAACGTGCCGGGACGAATGCCGCGATCGCGAGTGAACCCGGGGCGCATCTTCGCCGTCCTGGAAACTCGCCGGAATCACCAGGCGGTCGCCTTCGATCGCCTCGCCGGTGGGCAGCCGGTTTGCCGCCGCGATGCTGCCCGCCGCGGAATTGAAGCGCTTCGCAATCGCAGCCAACGTCTCGCCGGACTCGACGCGGTGCATGCGCCAGGCTGAGCGCCGGTCCGCGGGAACCGCTTCAATAGCCGCCGTCAATGCTTCCCCCATTCCCTTGGGAACGCGCACCGAATATCCGCCGGGCGCGACATTGCGCAGCAGGGCGGGATTCAATTGCGCCAGTTGCGAAATCGGCGTATCGGTCAAATCGCCGATCAGGGCCAGGTTTGTCGGCGCCGTAACCTCGATGGTGTCGTACTCGATGGGCGGCTCCGGCGTAAGGTTGTCCAGGCCATATTCGGCGGCGTTCTTGGTCATGATCGTCATCGCCAGGATAATCGGGACATAGCTGGTGGTTTCAGCCGGAAGAGCGCGACGGTTGCGCAGTTCCCAGAAATCGGCGTAACCGGTGCGTTCGATGGCCTTTTCGACGTTGCCGGGGCCGCAGTTATAAGCCGCAATCGCCAGGTACCAATCGCCGAAATGGTTGTAAAGATCGTGCAGATGCCGGGCGGCGGCGCGCGTCGCCTTCTCGGGATCCAGCCGGTCGTCCGCGAAAGGCGTCTGCTTCAGGCCATACTCATTTCCGCGCCAACGCATGAACTGCCACATGCCTGTCGCCGCCATGCGCGAGACGGCGCGCGGCATGAATCCGGATTCCGCTTGCGCCAGATGAATCAACTCTTGCGGAACCCCCTCTTCTTCCAGAACACGCCGGATCATGGGGCGGTATTTTCCCGCGCGTTCGAGACCCACGATCATCGTCCGCCGCCCCCGGCCCGAGAAGTAATTGATGAAACCGAGAACGGTGTCGTTCACCGCGAGCGGCAGTTGCGATGCGGTGGCGCTCGCTTCATCGCTGACCTTGTGCTTAAGTTTGGGATCGACCGGGAACGTCAACTGCAGGATGTCTTCAAGCGGGGCTTTCTCGAACCGCGGCTGGTCCTCCTGAGCGGAAGCGCCGAGACCCGCCAGATCGTAGCGGTGAATGGCATCGACCATCTCCTCAAGCTTGGCTTCATAGAGCTGCCGGTCGGTCGGGTTGTCCGACGCCCTGAGCATCAGGTCCACGGCGGCATCGAAAGCCGATCGCGCGGCATCCGAATCTTTTAATTTATACGCCTTCCGGCCGTCTCGGAATCGCTGCTCGGATTCTTGCACCAAAAGATCCGAGCTGGTGGGCTGGAAGGAACTATCCGGTTGCTGTCCGTGTTTCGCAATCTCGTTGATGTACGATCCGCGCTCATTCTCCGTAATGTCGGGTGCGATCCCCATCGTGGATAAAGTCGCCGCGGCAGTCGCCGGCGGCATTAAAGATATTTGGAGATTGGATTGCTGACCGTAAACTAACGAGGAAGGGAGAAGAAGCAGAAAAGATAAAAAAAACGCAAGCGGCAGGCGTATCGATAAGGCCATTAAGAGTCCTTTTATTTAAATTTTCCACGTGCTGCAACGACCGGGCGGACAGCCTCGCCCGCAAGTAATCCCCCAAATGTACCGTAGTGGTAAAACCTTAGTCAATCCGCTGTAACATAATTTGCGTATGAAATTTGGAAGCGGAATCATTCTTCTTCCTCTTCTTCTCCCGTCTTCGCCGCCCGCGCGGCTGCGATTATCTTATCCGACTGCTGCGGTGGTACAAAATCGTAGTGGTCGAATTCCATGGTGAAAGAAGCCCTGCCCTGCGTCATGGAAGTGAGATCGTTCTGATAATTCAGCATTTCGGCCATCGGCACGCTCGCGCGGATGAATTGAGTCGCACCCTTGGTGTCCATGCCGGCAATACGCCCGCGCCGCCCGTTTAAATCGCCCATCAGATCGCCGGCGTACTCGACGGGGGCTTGAATCTGGACGTTCATCACCGGTTCGAGAAATGCGGGTTTCGCCGTGGCCATCGCGTTCTTAAAGGCTTTCCGGGCGGCCAACTTGAAGGCCAATTCCGAGGAATCGACATCGTGATAGGAACCGTCATAGACGGTCACCCGGAAATCGACCATCGGAAATCCGGCGAGGTAGCCTTTTTCGGCGGTTTCGATTATTCCCTTCTCGACGGCGGGGATATAGTTCTTGGGAATCGATCCGCCGAATATCTCGTTGACAAACTCGAACTTGGCGCCCCGGGGGAGCGGCTCCATGCGAATCCAGCAATCGCCGAACTGCCCGTGTCCGCCGGTCTGCTTCTTATGCCGGCCTTGCACGTCGGCGGTGCCTCGGATGGTTTCGCGGTATGGAATTTTAGGGGCTTTCAAGGCGACATCGACGTTATAGCGTTTCTTCAAGCGGCTAACGACCACTTCCACATGTTGCTGCCCGCATCCGCCGACCAGAAACTCCTTGGTTTGCGGATCGCGGTAAAAGCGCAGCGATTGGTCTTCTTCGAGCAACCGGTGGACGGCTGTCCCCATGCGATCTTCATCTTGCCGCGACTTGGCTTCGATCGCGAAGGCTATCGACGGTTCCGGAATAACGACCGGCGAAAACGCGATTGGCGAGCTCTTATCCGCCAACGTGTCGCCGGTCAGCGTGTCGCGAAGCTTGGCGACCGCGCCGATGTCCCCGGCGTGGATCTCGTTCACGGGTTGGATCGTCTTCCCGAGCGGCGCGCCAATATGCGCCAGGCGTTCCTCGCCGCTGTGCCGAGCGTTTTGCAGGTGCGCGTCGTTCTTCAGAACTCCCGAGTACACCTTGAAATAGGAAATGCGGCCGGCGAACGGATCGGCGCTCGTCTTGAAGACGAAGGCCGAAACCGGACCGCCGGCGCCAATCTTGCGGATCACTTCGTTTCCATTCAGCTTGCCGGCGACGGGCGCGTGTTCGGTTGGAGGCAGAAACGTCTCGGCGATGAAGTTGAGCGCCAGATCCGTGCCGATATTATGCAATGCCGACGCGCAGAGCACTGGAAACACGCGAAGATCGCGGATTCCCAGGTTGAGCCCTTCGATAATGTGCTCGACCGGCAGCGTTCCCTGCTCGAAAAACTCTTCGAGGAAGGCGTCGTTTCCCTCGGCGACCATTTCAACCAGAGCTTCGTGCGCGCTCTGCGCCTCCTCGGCGGAGTCCGCCGGAATCTCGCCCTCTTTGCCTTTGCCGTCGCCGTCCGGCGTGTAGGTATAGGCCTTCATTCGGATCAGGTCGATCACGCCTCTGAAGTCCTTCTCCTTGCCGATCGGCAGATGGATCGGGATCGCCGTGCGTCCGAAATGAGCGTGAATGCTTTCGAGGGCGCGATCGAAACTCGATCGCTCGCGATCGAGCTTGTTGATCAGGATGGCGCGCGGCTGCCGGTATTCGTCGCAGAATCCCCAAACCTTCTCGGTCTGCACTTCCACTCCGGCGATCGCGTCCACCACCGCCAACGCCGCATCCGCGGCGATCAGATTCGCGCGCGTATCGTTGATAAACATGTTGAAACCGGGCGTATCGAGCAGGTTGATCTTGGTCTTTTTCCACTCAATGGCGGCGAGCCCGGTTGAAATCGTGAACTTGCGTTGAATCTCCTCTTCGTCGAAATCGGTGATGGTGTTGCCTTCATCGACTCGCATCAGCCGTCCGGTCGCGCCCGCGGTGAACAGCATCGCGGATGCGAGCGTGGTCTTGCCGGAGTGGCCGTGACCTACAATCCCCACGTTGCGGATATCCTTCGATTCGTAAATTTTCACGTTTCAGCCTCGTTTCAAAACAGGGATCGTATCACAGCCCGCATCTTTGTGGAGCGGAAATTCACAGGCCTCGAATTGGGCGTGATCGACATTGGGGCGATGCTGCATCCGAACGGCGGGGAATTGGCGAACGGGTAAGGCTAACCCGCAGCCAACTGCTTCAGCAGTTCCGAGGGGTACATCGCTTTCAAGTGCGGATACGCCTCGGCTAGACGGATCAGATCCAACTCATCCTTCTTGCGCTTACTCAGGCGGCGTTGCGGGTCGGTGTACGCCCAAAGTTTGCCGCGCGCGATATCTTCAAGGCACGCGACCTGGACGGCAATCCCGAGAACTTCCCGCTCTTCGGACCGCGGCGGAAAGACCTGGTATCGATCATCGGTCGTGAACTGAATTCGCAAATGACTCCCGGCGGCTTGAGCATTCACGGAATGCCTATGGGTTTCAATCGAGAAACCTTGCCGTTGCAGCGCGACGGCAAGGTCGGGCAAGTCTCCGGCAATCACTACGAAATCCGCATCCAGCGTGTACACCGGCTCGACATGGCAGTTCACCGCCAACCCGCCAATCAGGCAGTACGGCCCCGCCACTCGGCATAAAGCGATAACCTGGGCAAAATCGCTGCCGCCGCCTTTGGTGGTTAACTCGAAAGCCTCGAAGGCCGTCACTGCGGTACGGCTACCGGAAATGTCACGACATTGCTCACGAAATCCTGCTGCGCGATCGTAAGTTGGGTCGCTTCGGCCGTCGGCAGATCCGTGTTGATCTGGAATTGCACCTTCCACACGCCAACCGTGCCGGGCAATAAGTTGACCGAGAGGACATTGGCGGTCTTGCCGCCAGCCAGAATTGAATCGACCGGCGTTCTGGGCGGATTCTGATTGTCGCGAACGATCTGGCCCGAATCGAGGTCGGAAGGATCGGGCAAACCCAACCCGGTTCCCAGCAGATATAAGACTTCGCCGGGAACGGCCGGGTTATCGTCATTGACACGGGCGCCGGCAGTGCTGGCGCAGCAGAGGTTCGGGCCGAGAGCCGTCAGGATCAGCTGAGCGGTGCTGTTCTGCGATACCGAATAGGCGATGCCGTTGCCATCCGGTCCTGGAACCTTCGCCAGCAGAAGGACGCGCGTGAACAAATTGGCCGCCGACGCGGTAACTTTCTCGTCGGGGTTACCGTTGATCGCCGCAATCAGAGCGTCGCGAACGGTCTGGAGCGAATCGCTTGCCTGTACGGTGTAACTGTAGGAGCGGTCTTCGATCGTGATCGTGGCGCTGTCGCCCGCTTTGATCGAGCCATCGACGGAAACCGCTCCCGCCGCATTTGAAAACGCGTGATAGATGAAGCCGGGCCGCGGGTCGATTCCTTCTTCCGCATAAATGCCGGGATTCTCGCTCACGATCGATACGGCAACCGGCGTCGTTACAGTCACGCTGCCGTCCTTGTGCTGCGTCCGGATATAGAGGCTGGAGCTGGTGCGGTCCACAACCTCGTATGGAATCTGCGCGTTAATCTGGCCGGAGGAGACGAAAATCAACGGCACTGGAATACCATCGACGTAGACCTGAGTTCCGTTG
This sequence comes from Bryobacteraceae bacterium, assembly GCA_051003795.1. Classification (GTDB taxonomy): domain Bacteria; phylum Acidobacteriota; class Terriglobia; order Bryobacterales; family Bryobacteraceae; genus JALYXS01. The sequence continues at coordinate 19,256 of JBPCKZ010000185.1, forward strand.
AGCGTCGTGGGAAGATTGGAGCCTGCAAACGATGCGGAAACACCCGGATCGCTATCGTTGAGATTCGAGCCCGAGATGCTGACCACTGTTCCCGGAGCAATCTTGGCCGCGTCCTCCAAATTAATAGCCAGATTCGCCCCGGTCGTAGTGGCGGTAATTTGCGCGTTGGTCGAGAGCGTGACGGAGTATGCGATCGCGGTTCCGCCCGATCCGCCCTGGCGCGCCGTCAGCACGATCCCTTCCGTGTCCACGTTGGGAAGCGCAATCACGTTCGGGTCTCCGGGGCTCGCGTTGATCAGCGCAACGAGGCTGGTAACGACACTGTCGAGAGTGTCGGCTTTCAAAATTTTGTAGAGATAGTCTTTACCCTGGATGGTGACCGTAATCGTGTCGTTCTCTTTGATGGTGCCGGCAACTGTAATGCCGCCTATCGCGAATATTTCCCGGCTGGCGGAATTACGGACCCCCGAAACCGGTAGCCCAGGTTCCCCGGGCGAATAAACCAGGATACGGCGGTTGAAGGTGTCGCTCACATACAGATTGGATCCGTCCCACGCGAGTGAACTCGGGGTCTCGAAGGCATCGGCATTGTCGGAGCTTTGATTGGTGTTCTCATCGGGTTGCCCGAGGATGATGTCCGCCGCCTGCCCATTGGCGGTGGGAATCGTGGAGTAAATCAGGATGCGATCGTTGCCCCCGTCGGCCACAAAGAGGCGCTTTCCGTCCGAAAGAGCAAACCGGGGGAAAGATAGCGTCTTGCCGCAACGCGCCGGATACGTGGGTTTATTGTTGATATCGACGCCGTTCGAGGGACAGAGGCTGGCGGCATTATTGTCCACGCCCGTCGTGAGGTCGGGTTGGCCTAAAGCCACGTCCGCCGACGCCCCATTCTGCACGGGGATGTTGTTCCAGATCAGGACGCGGCTCTCGCCTAGATCGGTCACATAGAGCCGCTGTCCATCCGATGTCACGGCGACCGGATTCACCAGGCTGTTGGCTTTTGGAACGACGGGCGCCTGCGTGATATCCGGCTGAATCAACGTGGTGAAATCCGGTTGTCCGAGCACGATATCCGCCGCCGCGCCGTTCCCGGACGGGATCGAGTTGTAAACCAGGACCCGGTTATTTTGCGTGTCGGCGATAAACAACTTTCCGTTTTGAATCCAAACTCCTTGCGGTCCGCGCAACGATTTCGAATTGGGCGGCGCGGAGGTCGCATTCTTAGTAAAATCCGTCTGGCCGACAACGATGTCGGCCGGCGTGGTCATCGCCGTCGGAATCTGCTTCCAAATCAGGACACGGTTGTTATCCGTATCGGCCACCGCCAGTATCGTTCCATCGGATGCGACGGCGGTCGGCAGGCGCAATCCGGTAGCCGTGAGCCCGACGTCGTTTTTATTGAAATCCGTCTGGCCTAAAACCACGTCCGCCATGCCCAGGCACACCGGGCAGGTTGGATTCACGCTATTGCCAGGCGAAAGCGGGTCGGTCGGCTTGGGCAATACCAGGTTGTGGAAAATCAGGACGCGATTGTTAATGGGCCCGGCACCGTAACGATTGGCGTCGGCAACGAAAAGGGTGTTGTTCGCGAATGCGATACCGCTGGCCGACCCGATCAGTATATTGGTCGCGCCGGTATCCTCCTGGGTAAACGAGGTCTGGCCAATAACGAGGCGGGCGGCCTGTCCAGTTTGGAAAGCGGCGGCGGCAAGGCAGGCGTGCGCCGCCAGGAGGGTAATACAAAAATACTTCATGTTCGGAATGCTCGATTATAACAAGGGCTAGGGACGTGACCAGGGCTAGGATGGGTTTCAGGAAACTACTCGCCGATCCATTCGAGCTGAAAGCCTGCTTCGACGGACTCCAACCGGCGGAAATCGGCATCGCCGCTGACCAGCGGAACCTGCTTCACGATCGAAGTGGCCGCCGCAAACGCGTCCGCATAAGAAATGGGATGTTGCGCCTTGATCGATGCAGCTTGGATTACTAAATCGTCGTGGGCCGGAATCCAAGTGACCCGGGAGCGCAGAAGGTCGAGAACGCGGTCGGCATACGCCGGATCCCGCTCCTTGGCCGATAGATAGTAAACGTCGCCTACGTTGACGATGCTCATGCAAAGCCCTAATTCCCGCATTTCCGCGCTCTCCAGTAGACTTCGTACTTTCGAAGCGGCCGGCTGCTGGCGCTTAAGCCAAGCCAGCACGGCCCAGGTATCAAGCGCCACAATGCGCGTCAGAGCCAACGCCGGTCTTTGGCGAATTCAACCTCTTTTTCTTGCCGCTTAAGCTCCAAAACGTCCGAGCCCGCCAGCGATCCCTCAAGTTCGTCCAGCAAGCCGGTCATTGACGGGGGACGCTGCGCTTCCCAGAGATTCAGCGCTTCTTGCACCGCTTTCTGCACGCTGACACCACGGCTCGCGGCCACGCTCTTGAACCGGCGCATCTCCGGTTCGGTAAGGCGGACGGAAAGTACCTTTACGGTTATCTGGTTTCTAACCTTATCTGCCAGCATGCTTGCATCTTAGCATTAACAACAACCAAAAACAACAATCTAATCTCCCAGAAACTTCCCATACGGCCGAAGTGTCCGAACGTGATCGCAAACCGCTTTAATCGCGGCAGTTAGGGGAATCGCGAGCAACAATCCAGGCGCATCCCACAAAAATCCCCAAAACATGAGTGAAAAGGTTACCACGAGAGGATTCAAATGCACGCGAGCTCCCACCAACTTCGGATAAAACACGTTGAGCGCGGTGAGATGCAGCGCCGTTACGACCACCACCACGACCGCTATCGCAGTCACGTGGCCCGTACCCACGAGTGCCACGAACACGGGCGGCAAGAGCGCCAGCGGCAAGCCCACGTAGGGGACCAGGCTCAAAAATCCGCTGAGTACTCCAGCCAGGAAAGGAAACGGCAGGCTTATGACCCAAAACGCGAGCGAACTCATCACCGCCAAAATCAGTCCAAGGACAAAATTCCCGACCACGAATGCCCGCACCATGTCGCCGATCCCTTGCAGACTCTTCGCGGCGATCGCCCGATCCGGGCCATGAAAAAACTGCAGGAAACTGTGGTGCATATGGTCGCTCCAGCTCAACATGAAGTAGACCAGGAATGGGACGAACGACGCCATCAGAACGAATTCATAAAAGGTGCCCAGGCGCGCGTAAATATAGTCCGAAACGGGATTGTGGTCTTCGTGAATCCGCACCTCCGGAATGGCGCCCGGCGCCGCGGCCGCGGCCGCCTTAACCGCTCGCCGGTGCCGTGAAGCCGCCTCCACCACCGCCGCTGCCGCCTGGGCGGCGGCCTGATCCTCTTGCCGCTTCTTGCGCGAGATCATCTTATATGCGGTATCTTCCACGGTCTCGATCTTTTTCCGGGCGCCCTCCACGATGTCGCCCAGGCGTTGACCGACGACGGGCAGCTCGCCGATCAAACCCGACACTTGCGTGTATGCGCCCAATCCGGCCAGATACAAGGCCAGCAGCGCGAATACCCAAACCGCGAGGCTCGCGACAGCGCGAGGAAACCGCAAACGAACCAGAATTGAGACGAACGGCTCCAGAAGAAATGCGCCAATTACCGCCGTAATCGACGTGATGAAAAGGACCCGCCCGAAATAGAGGATCGCAATAATCGTTCCGACGGCGATCACCGGAAGCGCGAAGCTACGCAGTTCACCACGCGGTACACCACGCAATTCCCGGCGTTCTTCTTTTACGGTCGAGGCGGTCAAGCTCAATCTCTATTGAACGATTATAATGATTTCGTTGAGCACGGGACACGAGCGGATACTGGCGCTGGATCTTGGCGCCAGGAGAATCGGCCTCGCCGTCAGCGATGAGTTAGGGATCACGGCGCAAGGTCTCGAAACGTTGCTGCGCAAGAACAAGCGGGCGGATTTCGCCGCTCTCTCGGCAATCGCCGCCCAAAAGCGGATCCGCCTGATTCTGCTCGGAAACCCGCTGCGGATGAACGGCGATGCCGGGACGCAGGCCCAACGGGCGCTCGAATTCGCGGAAGCATTGCGGCATCGCACGGGAATCGAAGTGCGTCTATGGGACGAACGCCTGACGTCGGTGGAAGCGGAGCGCGTGCTGCAAGGCAGCGGAATCGCGAACGATAAACGGAAGGCCGCGATCGACCGGCTCTCGGCGGTGATCCTGTTGCAAAACTATCTGGATTCGTTGAGGGAGCGCCCGATTTGAGATTCTTGCGAGTGCTGCTCGTTTTGCTGTTGCTTGCGGCGATTGGCGGCGGCTATGTTCTATTCTTTTTGAGCCGCCCCTATCGCCATTTTGAAACCCGGGCTTTCATCGATTTTCCGAAGGGCACCTCAACCGAGGAGATGGCCGCGTTGCTCAATGGCGCGGGCGTGGTTCGGCATTCGTGGATGTTCCTCCTGGCACGCGCTCTCTCCCCCGGGAGCAAGCTGCAGGCGGGCGAGTACGAGTTCACCAAACCGGCTTCGACGTTTCAGGTTTTCAAGCGCATCGCGCGGGGCGACATCTTTTATTACGAGTTGCTGGTGCCGGAAGGCAATAACATTTTCGACATCTCGTCGTCGGTCGATCGCCTCGGAATTTTTTCAGGCCAGGAATTTCTGAAAGTGGCGCGGAACCCGCGGATGATTCGCGATCTCGATCCCCTCGCCCCCACGCTTGAAGGATACTTGTTCCCCAACACTTATCGCTTAAGCCGGCACACCAGCGCCGAGCAGCTCTGCCGTCTGATGACGAACAAATTCCGCGAGACGTGGAAAGAGCTGAAGACCGCCGCGAACGTTCATAACACGGTGACCTTGGCGTCGCTGGTCGAAAAAGAAGCGCGGCTGCCCCAAGAGCGGCCCATCATCGCGTCCGCATTCCGCAACCGGTTGAAGATCGGGATGAAGCTCGATTGCGATCCCACAACCGTTTACGCCGCGCTGCTCGAAGGCCGGTACCGCGGCACGATCTACCGTTCCGATCTCGAGAGCGCAAGTCCCTACAACACCTATACGAGAGCCGGATTGCCGCCCGGCCCCATCGCCAACCCCAGCCGCAGTTCTTTGAAAGCCGTGCTCGAGCCGGCGGACACGAATTATCTTTATTTCGTCGCCAAGGGTGACGGCTCCGGCGGCCATCGTTTTTCCGATAATCTGGCGGCTCACAATGCCGCGACCGCGGAGTTCCGGCGCGCGGCGAATTAATGTGGCCCGAATCGGGAGGCGGCAAATCGTAAGAGATTATCTGAGCGCGCGGCGGTGGACTGCCATCGGAAGAGAGGAGTGGACGGAGCTGCGCCGGGATCTGCCCTCGATCGCGGAGAATTTCCTGCGCGAGGCGCTACGGGAATCGGGAATCGAGGTCGCGCAGCCTTATCGCGGCATCCGTCGGAAATCCTTGGACGATCTCGAAACCTCGCTGCTCGACATGCAGCGCGTGTATGCCAACGCCCCGGAGCTTTCGCCGATCTGCCGCAAGATCGTTATCCAGGCCAAAGATCGCGCGCGTTTTGCGGCGCGGAATCCAAAAATCGATGCATCGCAACGCGAACTGAAAGAAGAAATGCTGCGCTGGATGCTCGTCTGGCTGGACGATCCATCCATGTTCCAGCCATGGGTACGGCTCCGCAAAAAACAGCTAAATCAAATCGATCGACTGGACCGCGACCGTGTCGCCATCGAGCGCGCCAGTGACCTTGACCTTTAAATCTTTCTCCTTCTCGGTGGCCTTGAGCGCCGCGAGAGCTTTCGAATTCCCGGCTTCGTCGAACTTGACGAACTTGCCGTCGGAAAGCACGATTCCGTAACCGCTCTTCGAGCAGGCGATGGCACATTTGCTGGTGTGGCCAGCCAGATCTTTTCCCTTGCACATCACGTCCACCAGGGTGCCCGTCCAGGATTCGGCGTAAGCGGCCACGGTGAATAAAGAGAGACAGAGCAGTGTTTTCATGACGACTAGTCTACCCGATGCGGCCGGCTGTTATTCGAGATCGGTAGGATCGTTGAACAGGACCGTCAACTTGATCGCGCCATGCCGGAACTGCGGAAAGTTGGCCGCGGTCCGATCGCCGGGATCTAGATTCGAAGCCGTATCGTCTGGTGGAAAGAGTACCAGCGAGTTCAGGAAGGCGAGCAAATCCCCACGATCCCTTGCCGGCGCGGCCGCGTATGCATCTCGCGCCGGCCGCGCTTCGCCGCCGTGCCGTAGAATTACTTCGTTCAGATTGATGCTGCGCCCATCGTGACCATACGGAGCGGTCGACCCCACGCCCCAGAGCGCCGTGGTCGTCATCTGAATCTGGAGCGTGCCGTCGTAATTCCGCTCGTAAAAATTGGGGCCGAGATCGTGGCGTTTGAAATCCGTGAAGATATTCTTCGCCAGATATGGTTGATAGGCAGCCGTCCGAAGGGCGGGAAATTGAGAACCGTCGTCAACAGCCTTCAAGAGAGGAGTGGCGGTCGCAAAAAGCCCATTCAGATTGCCTTGGGCCGGATCGTAAACCGTTTCGACGTCGGCCACGCGGCGGTCGCGGTCGATCCGCAGATCGGAAATGTGACACGTGCCGCACCCAAGCTGGCTAAAAAAGTTGCGGCCATTGGCGGTCTGATCGGTCTGTTCGTAAAGCGCCGGTTTGAAATAGTTCAGCAGGTAGAATTCCAGGTAATCGACGATCGCCGCGCCCATTTGGTTGCGGATGGGATCGCCCGGCGCGACCTTGGTGGGATCCGGATCCGGCGGGTTCTCAACCGAATCGAGCTTGCCATCGAGAACCATGCCGGCTGGAGTAGTTACGCGTCCTCCTTTGCTTGCGGCTGTCATCTCTGGGTCAAGCGCCTGAAATCCCATTTCGTTATTCAACGCGCCGATGATAAATTCGCGAATCGAGGTGGTTCCGCCCTGCGCGAAAAACGGCCGTACGCGCAAATCGTTATCGACGCCTTGGACGTTCGACAGATCCACCGTTCCGTTCGGCATGGCCGTAACGGAGCCATATCGGATGCCCTTGCTCTCGAGCGCCGCGGTAACCGGCACCGCGGTGGCGCGGGACTGCGCGATGGCGGCGTCCCGCCTGGCGCGCAGCTCCGCGGTAATCTCATCGGCCAGCATTTCTTTGAGACCCAGGCCGAAAAGATGAGGCGCGTCGCGGCTATCGGGCCGCGTCGCAACGTCGCCGCCCGATCCGGCGGAGCCGCGCGGCCGGGCATGGCAAGCCGCGCAGCTATCCGTCGATCCCGCGCCGATTCCAACATTGTTTGCGATGTCGCCCCTGCCATCGCGCGCGTACGGCCCCGCGCCGTCCTGGCGTCTATACTTGCGCTGGAACAGTTGGCGTCCGCGACGGATGGCGCGGTACGGATCGCGATTGATGAGATACGCGGATGAGTTAGGAGTATAGATGTCGCCGCGCCCCGCCCCAATCTCGTCCTCTAGGGATTTGGCGATGCCTTCGTTCGCCGCGTTGGGCGCGATCGTTTTGTCGATCGTTTGGGCGAGTGAAACGGATGAAAACAAAGCGAGCCGAAGAACCTTCGAAATCATAAGGGCAGTGCTTCCTCGATGGATAGTGTTCTTAACCGGCGGGACGTTTCAGGGCCATGGCGCATGCGCGCCATAATTTAGTGGCCCAATCCAGGACCGGGGACCGGGTTCTATCGAGGTTGTGGCAAAGTGCGCGCTAGCGTTTGCCCGGAGCAACCATGAAAGAACGCGAGCGGGTTAGTCATTCACCCGCCCAGCACTTCAATCGCCTCGTTTCCGCAAATCCGCTCCACGGCCGCGCGAAATTCCCGGTCCGGCCGCACCTTCAAGGGCACGTCCAAGACCACCGAGAAATCCCGCGACGCCTCCAGGCGGA